>NZ_JBVVQR010000042.1:0-47929 GCF_055811535.1 Mesorhizobium sp. WSM4816
AATCATCTCCCTCTCTTCCTTACCCCCGGAATCATCAATCCGATTCTGTGCAAAGGCCTCACAAGGGGAGAAGGAAAGGACAGCGATGCCCCCCTCAGCCCGTGCGTCGATGCTGATCCGATCCGCTATCCAGCCACGCAATGTCGTCGGGCGAAAGCGCGATGTCGAGGGCCTGCAGGCTGTCCTCCAGTTCGTCGAGTGTGCGTGGTCCGATCAGCGGGACGGACGGGAACGGCTGGGCCAGGACGTAGGCGAGCGCGACATGGATCGGGCTCTTGCCCAGCCGGTTGGCGAGCTCGATCGCCCGGTCGCGGCGGCCGAAATTCTTCTCGGAGTACCAGACCCGGACCAGCTCTTCATTGTCACGCTGGCCACGCCCGGCGCGGCCGGTGAAAAAACCCCTTCCCTGGCTCGACCAGGCGAAATTGGGCATCTGCCGGGCGGTCAGCCAAGCTTTCCAGTCATCGCTCGACGAGGTGACGCAACCCGGCCAGATCGGCACCAGCATCTCGGCCAGCGAAAAATTGTTCGAAAGCGCGCCAGGCTTCTGCTTGCCGGTCCGCTCGGCATAGGCAATCGCCTCGTCCATGCGTTCCCTCGTCCAGTTCGAGCCGCCGAACGGACCGCGGATGCGGCCAGCCCTGACCTCCCGGTCCATCGCGTCGACGAATTCGTCGACCGGCACGTCGGGATCGTCGCGGTGCATGAAATAGACGTCGACATGATCGGTCTGCAGCCGGTCGAGCGACTGGGTGAGCTGCTTGCCGATCACATCGGGATAGCAGAGCGGGGTGTGCGCGCCCTTGCCGATGACCACCGCTTGCTCACGCACGCCGCGGTTTTTCAGCCATTGGCCGAGCAGCGTTTCGGTGTAGCCGCTGCCGTAGATGAAGGCGGTGTCGAAGACGTTGCCGCCGGCTTCGAAATAGGCATCGAGCAGGATCATGCCGGAGGAGAAGGTGCGAAAATCCTCGAAGCCGAGCGCCAGGCACGAGGCCGGCCGCGGCAGGCCCGGAATTTCGTGCTTCGCAATGATGGTGCCGCCCGAGCGCAGCCGCCGGCCAGAAATGGTGTCGACGCGTTTTTCGGGTTTTTCGATCTCGTATTCGAGCCCGATGGCGGCGCGCCATTTGTCGAGCACACGCAGATTGCCGAGACTGTCGGCCCAGCCCATGCCCGGCCAGGCAAACTCCTGCTTTCCGGCCAGGATCGCCTCGCCGGCGGCGTCGACCTCGAAAGCGTAGAGCCAGCGGTCTTCCCTGATCTCGACCACCTCCTCACCGCCTGAACGGATGATGCGGATCTCGCCGGTGCCGCCTTCCCTGCCGCTCGCATACCAGAAATCCGCGACCTCGATGCGGCCTTTGGTACCAAGGATGCGCAGGACATTGTCCTGGGCGAGCGAGATCCCGCAGGAGACTTCGGCGACGATGCCGTTGGGGAAATGCAGCAGCGCCGAAGCCCATTCGTCGACGCCGGACTGGCCGAGATGCGCCGCACCCGCCACCTTGTCCGGCTCGGCGAAAGGCTTTCCCGATGCGGCCCCGGCAATCAGCCGCGCCATCGAAACGGGGTAGCCGCCGACGTCGAGAATGCCGCCGCCGGCGAGATCGTTGGCATAAAGCCGGTGCTCCGGCATGAAGCCAGGCATGGCGAAGCCGAAGCTCGATTTCACCATGCGCACCTCGCCGATCGCGCCGGACCTGACGAGGTCGACCAGCTTTGCCGTCTGCGGATGCAGCCGGTACATGAAGGCCTCGCCGAGAAAGGTGCCGGCCCTGCGCGCCGCATGGATCATCGCGTCCGCTTCGAAAGCGGTGAGCCCCATCGGCTTTTCGCAAAGCACGTGTTTTCCGGCCTCGGCCGCCCTGATCGCCCATTCGGCGTGGCTGGGATGCGGCGTCGAAATGTAGACCGCATCGACGTCCGGATCGGTGAGCAGAGCCTCGTAGCCGTCGAGGATACGGGCACCGGGGAAGTTTTCAGCGAAGCCTGGTTTGCCGGGATTGCGCGCACCAATGGCGACCAATGTGCCGGTGCGCGAATGGGCGACGCCGCCGGCAAAGGCCTTGGCGATGGTGCCGGGCCCGAGAATGCCCCAGCGGATCTTTTGTGGTTCGGACGTCATTCCTGGATCTCCTTGGGGTCGCCTCGGCGTCGCGAGTTGGTGAAAGAAAAATTCCGTGTCTTGGTGTGCATGGCGTTTGTCCCAAACCGCTGCGCGGTTCACGCCCGAGGGCATGCTTTTGGGCACTAGCGAATGCGAGCACCTGACTTGTCGAAGAGAAGCGACCGGCCGGCCTTGATCGACACCGCCATGTGGTCGCCAGTCGCCCGCTGCCGCGACGCCTCGCGCTCGATGATCAGTTCCTCTGGTCCGGCATTGGCATAGACGTAGCTCACCGATCCGAGGTGCTCGGCGACGTCGGCCTTGACGGCGATGTCGCAGTCGCCTTCGCCGGCCTCGAAGAAATGCTCCGGCCGCACCCCGAGCACGACCTCGGCGCCGACCGCAGGCGGGGCGCCCGACAGCGGTTTCCGCAGCCGAGCGCCGCCATGGTTGGCGAGTTCGATGAGCGTCGCATTGCCGTCGTTGCCGACCACTTGTGCCGCCAGAAAATTCATCTTCGGCGAACCGACGAAACCGGCGACAAAGCGGTTGGCGGGGTCGTCATAGAGATCGAGCGGCGCGCCGATCTGCTCGATATTGCCGGCGTTGAGCACGACGATCCTGTCGGCCAGCGTCATTGCTTCGGTCTGGTCGTGTGTCACATAGATCATGGTGACGCCGAGCTCCTTGTGCAGGCGCGAGATCTCGACCCGCATCTGCACCCTGAGCTCGGCGTCGAGATTGCTCAGCGGTTCGTCGAACAGGAACACTTGCGGCTCGCGCACGATGGCGCGGCCGATGGCGACGCGCTGGCGCTGGCCGCCCGACAATTGCCGCGGGCGCCGCTTCATCAGCTCGGCGATGCGCAGGATCTCGGAGGCCCGCTTCACCCGCCGCTCGGTGTCGGCTTTCGGGTTGCCGTTCATCCTCAGCCCAAAGCTCAGATTCTGCTCGACGCTCATATGCGGATAGAGCGCGTAGGACTGGAACACCATGGCGATGCCGCGGTCGGCGGGCTCGACATTGTTCACTACCTTGCCGCCGATGGCGATCTCGCCGCCGCTGATGTCCTCGAGCCCGGCGATCATCCTGAGCAGCGTGGACTTGCCGCAGCCGGAGGGGCCGACGAAGACGACGAATTCGCCGTCGTCGACGTCGATGTTCGCGCCGTGAACGATCTCGAAGACGCCGAAGCGCTTGACGACATTTTTGAGTGTGACCGCTGCCATGCTGATCCTATTTGATGGCGCCGGCGGCAATGCCGGCGACGAAATGGCGCTGCAAGAGCACGAACACGACGAGCATCGGCACGGTGAGCATCACGGCGCCCGCCATGATGCCGCCCCACGACACTTTGGTGAGGCCGATCAGCGTGCCGAGCGCCACCGGCGCCGTCATCGCGCCGGGCTTGGAATTGATCAGCAGCGGCCAGAGATAATTGTTCCAGGAGGCAAGGAACAGGATGATGGCGAGCGCCGCCAGCATCGGCCGCGCCAGCGGCAGCGCTACGAACAGGAAGATCCGCCATTCCTTGACCCCCTCGACGCGTGCGGCGTCGAACAGATCGCCCGGCATCATCGAGAAGCTCTGCCGCATGAACAGCACGCCGAGCGAATTGAACAGCGGCGGCACGATCAGCGCCACCCAGGTGTTGGCGAGCCTGAAGTCGCGCGCCACCATGATGAATTGCGGGATCAGCACGACAGCATAGGGCAGCGTGATGGTGCCGAGGATGATCGCGACGACGACGCCCTTGCCGAAGAACTGGTAGCGCGCCAGCGCCCAGCCGGCCATCGAGGTGAGCAGCACCGACAGGAACGTATAGGTCACCGCCACCGAGACCGAGATGCCGATGGCGCCGATGAAATTGGTGTCGCGCTGCAGGTTGTTGACGTTGTCGAGGAAGCTGCCGTGCGGCAAAAGCTCGATGCTGGGGCTGAAAATGCCCCTGTCGGGCATGGTCGAGAAGATCACCATCATCCACAGCGGAAACAGCCAGATCAGCGCAAGCGGCGTCAGGAAGAGATGCAGCGCGATGCTGCGTCCCAATCTGGAGGAGGAGCGGCTGGAGGAGGAACGGCTCGAAGCGGAACGTGAGCTCATTTCGGCTCCCTCGTCAGCCACAGTTGCACCAGCGAGATGGCGATCGCCAGCCCGGCCATGGTGTAGGCGATGGCCGAGGCGTAGCCGAAATTGAGCGACCTGAAACCCTGGCGGTAAAGCAGCAGCCCGAGCGTTTCGGTGCCGCCGCCCGGCCCGCCGCGCTCGGTGATCAGGAACGGTTCGGTGAACAGCTGCATGGTGCCGATGATCGACAGCACGGCGCAGAACACGATGATCGGCTTGAGCAGCGGCAGGGTGATGTAGAAGAACTGCTTGAGCTTGCTGACGCGGTCCAGCGTCGCCGCCTCATAGACATCCTGGGGGATGGACTGCAAGCCGGCGAGCAGGATGATGGCGTTGTAGCCGGCCCAGCGCCAGGTCACCGCGATCATGATCACCGACATCGCCGGGGTGACGTTGGAAAACCAGTCGATACGCGGCAGGCCGACGCTGTTCAGCAGCTTGTTGATGATGCCGTAGTCGAGATTGAACATCAGCCGGAACACCGCCGAATAGGCGACTTCGCCGACCACGACCGGGGCGAAGAAGGCGAAGCGGAACAGGCCACGGGCCTTGAGCAGCGGCGAATTGAGCAGCACCGCCATGACGATCGCCAAAGTGATCATCACCGGCACCTGGATGACGAGGATGAGCAGCGTGTTCTTCAAGGCGTTGAAAAAGGCCGGGTCGCCGATCAGCCGGCCCCAGTTGAAGGTCGGCGCGAACCGCCACGGCACGGTGCGCGTCGCCTGGAAGGAGATCAGGAAGGAGTTGATGATCGGCCACAGCCAGAAGATCGAGAAGATCAGCAGATAGGGCGCCAGGAAGCGGTACGCCGTGGCGTTCTGATAGCGCATTCCTTCTCCTTCCTGTCTCGCGCTGGAACGCGGGGTTAATGATGCGGCTGCAAACGGCGGTTCATGAACTTCTGGTGAGGACCAATTGTCGAAATCAGCGCTGCCCCTCATCGCCCTGCCGGGCACTTCTCCCCGTATAGTGACGGGGAGAAGGGGCTGGCCGCAATCTGGGCGTGCAATCTGCAACGTTGGTGATTGGCGAAACCGTCGATGACAGCGCCCCTCTCCCCGTCACTATACGGGGAGAGGATGCCGGCAGGCAGGTGAGGGGCAGCGAAACGGTCACAGGAAGGGGCCGAATTCGAACCCGCCCTCGCCCTCTTCGGCCAAACTCCATCTCACTCTTCGACCGGCAGGCCGGTCGCCGAGGCGATCTGGCTTGCGGCATCGTCGAGCGCCGCCTTGGCGTCGGGGTAGCCGGCGCCGAGATATTTGGTCTGCACCGCGCGGACGATGATTTCCGCGTCGCTCTGGAACGGCGTGCCGCGGCTGGGGACGACTTTCGGCAAGGTGCCAAGAATGTCCTTCCACACCGCCTGGCCGCCCCAATAGGGCTGGCCTTCGGAGACATAGGGGTCGTCGAGCGCCGAGATCAGCGACGGCACCAGGCCAAAACCCTTCAGCATCGCTATCTGGCCCTCATTGGTCGCGAGCGCGTATTTCAGGTAGGCGTAGGCGGCTTCCTTGTTGTTCGACACCGAGGTGATGGCGAGCGAAGAACCGCCGAGATTGGCGGCGCGCGGGCCGTCGGCGGTGAGGCTAGGCATCAGGTAGACGCCCCATTTGCCGCTGCCGTCGGGCGACTCGGTGCGTATGGTGCCCTCGTACCAGCCGCCATACATCTGGCTGGCGACCTTGTCGGCGGTGTTGTTGGTGATCTTGGTGCCCCAATCGGCCGAGGTGATGATGCCGGCGTCCTTCATCTCCTTGATCTTGGTCATCGACGCCACGCAGCCCGGCTGGTTGACGGTGATCGACTGCCCGTCGGCGGCGAAATAGGCGCAGCCCTGCTCGTTGGCGATCATGCGGAAGAATTCGGAGTCGCCGTTGAAATCGGCGTTGGTCATGGTCACGCCGGGATTGGCCTCCTGGATCTTCTTGCCGGCGGCAATGAAATCGTCCCAGGTCTTGATCGAGGTCGGGTCGACGCCGGCCTTCTCATAGAAGTCGCGGCGGTAGTACATCGCCACCGGGCCGGAATCCCACGGCATCGCATAGGCCTTGTCTTCTACTTCGAGCTCGGTGCGCTTGAAATCGGGGAATTTTGCCTGGTCTTCGGCGGTATAGCCGAGCGTATGGAGGTCGACGAAGCAGTCCGGGAACTGGCTCCAGTAGTTCTCGGCCTCACCGTTCTCGATCGTCACGATGTCCGGCAGCCCCTCTCCGCCGGCGGCGCAGCCGGCGATCGACTTGTCATAGGTCGGCTGGTTGCCGAGATCCTGGACCGTGACCTTGATGTCGGGGAACTGCTTGTTAAAACCTTCTATGGTGGCCTTCAGCGACGAAGCGGCGACGTTCCAGCTCCAGATCGTGATTTCGCCGGATTGCGCAAAGGCCGGGGCTGAGCCCAAGGCAAGCGCGAACGCGGCGCAGGTCAGTGTGATGCGCATTGAAATCCTCCCATTTCATTTGCTCTCTCTTCGCGAGCATGGCTAGACTAGGCGCTGGCGAAGGCTTGTCCGCGACAAAGGGAATAAAGAATGGGCGGAAAGTAAGATGCCGGAAAGGCCGTTTTACCAGCCCGGCGCCAGCAGCGTGGAGGGTCTGCCGCTGCTGCTGCAGATGTTTCACACCCAGCCCCTGGTGATGCTGAAGCCGCATTGGCATGCCCAGGTCGAGGTGAATTTCATCGTCCGCGGCGCCGTGCACTACCGCATGGACGAGCACGAGATCGCGCTTTCGGCCGGCGACATGTGCCTGTTCTGGGGCGGCCTGCCGCACCAGATGGACGATGCGTCGGACGATGCCGTCTATGCCGGCGCGCATCTGCCGCTGGTGCACTTCTTCCGGCTGCACCTGCCCGCCGACGTCCGCAACCGGCTGATGACCGGCGCGACCTTGGTGACCAATGCCACCGACCGGTCCGACAGCGACAATTTCGAGCGCTGGAACCGCTACGTCCGCTCGGGCGATGCGGGCAAGGCCGAGCACGCCGTCAACGAACTCTTGCTGCGGCTGGAGCGGGTGCGCTTCGAACCCTACCGGCTGGTGCCCGAAACGCCGATCGAGCAGGAAGCAGGCAGCCCCTTCGACCAGCAATCGCTGCGCAATGTCGGGCGCATGTGCGACTTCATCGCCGAGAATTTCCTCTACGACATCGACTGCGTCGACATCGCGGCGGCGGCCGACATCCATCCCAAATACGCCATGAGCGTTTTCAAGAAGTCGACCGGCATGACGCTCAACGAATATGTCAATCTGTTGCGGCTCAGCTACGCCCAGGCGCTGCTGATGCACCAGGACGCCAACGTGCTGCGCGTCGCCATGGACTCCGGCTTCGGCTCGCTCAGCGCCTTCAACAAGTCGTTCCGCAAGCTGGCCGGCATGTCGCCGTCGGATTTTCGCAGAGGCGCGGGCGCCCGATAGTCGATGCACAGGACATGGCTGGGACCCGGGCGCCGAACACCAAGGCGGTCACGGTTTGGTTTGGCGCCCACGCAACAATGCACCACCGGCCCTGAGGCCGGTGGTGCTCTCTGGACCGTCTGTAGGGGCAGGACCGTTCCAGGGGATCCCTTAGGATCGGACTCGAATGTCGGGTTTTTCTTGACCCACAGCATCGGCCGAACAGATGAAGGAGCCCGCCAACTGACCAAGAATCTCGATGCTGCGATGCGCCACCGCGCACACATGATTTGCAATTTTATTCGGCGTCGGCTGGCTGGTGCCGTGCAGCCCAAAAGCGAAAAAGCCGCGGCGAACCGCGGCTTTTCGATGCTTGTTTCCCGCTTGGGAAACTGGAGCGGGTGAAGCGATTCGAACGCTCGACCCCAACCTTGGCAAGGTTGTGCTCTACCCCTGAGCTACACCCGCTCGCGCGGCTTTTGGGCCGCAAGCCGAGCCTATATGGCTGAAGGGCGCGGCGATTGCAACAGGGAAATCGCAGGTTTTTTGGGCTGCACCCGGCGACGCAAACCAGCCTTCCCTGGCGCGGACAGGAACGCAATCGGCAGCCTTGCCGCGCAACGGTCTTGTCTCGGCCGCGTCATTGGCCGTAAACGGCATGATCCAAACGCGCGACAACAAGAAAGTCCGACAGAAACGACATGCCGAAAACCGAAGCCGAGCTTTTCGCCTTTCTTGCCGATCTCGGGATCGAGGTCTCGACCCTGCGCCATCCGCCGCTGTTCACGGTCGCCGATTCGCAGGCGCTGCGCGGGGAAATCGCCGGCGGGCACACCAAGAACCTGTTCCTCAAGGACAGGAAGGACAATTTCTTCCTGGTCAGCGTCGATGAGGAGGCGGTGGTCGATCTCAAGCAGATCCACCAAATCATCGGCGCCGCCGGGCGCGTGTCCTTCGGCAAGCCGGAGATGCTGATGGAGCTTCTCGGCGTCACTCCGGGGGCGGTCACCGTGTTCGGCTTGATCAACGATACGCAGTTGCGGGTCAAGGTCGTTCTCGACCAGGAGTTGATGCGCCATGCCGTCATCAACGCCCATCCGCTGACCAACGAGGCAACGACATCGATCGCCGCCGCCGACCTGGTCAAATTCGTCGAGGCAACCGGGCATGATGCTGTTATCTTGAAAGTCACGGCATGATCGCCACATGGATGACGATATACCGACTTCTGAGCGAGAATTAAGGATGTTGCGCCGGGCTGGCGGCCGGGCGGCGACCGAAAGGGCACGAGATGAGCGACAACAATCAATTTGGCGGCCCGTTTGGCAGCAATGCCGGACAGTATGCCACCACTGTGCAGTATGGCGGCACTGAGACCGCGCCTGAGAAAGTCGCGCTTGGCGACCCGCCTGTCGCTGCCGACGTTATCAAGGAGACGACGACGGCAGCATTTGCCGCCGACGTCATCCAGGAATCGCGCCGTCAGCCGGTGCTGGTCGATTTCTGGGCGCCATGGTGCGGGCCCTGCAAGCAACTGACGCCGCTGCTGGAAAAGGCGGTCACCGCCGCCGGCGGCAAGGTCAAGCTGGTCAAGATGAACATCGACGACCATCCTTCGATCGCCGGACAGCTCGGCATCCAGTCGATACCGGCAGTCATCGCATTCAAGGACGGCCAGCCGGTCGACGGTTTCATGGGGGCCATTCCCGAGAGCCAGATCGCCGCCTTCATCCAGAAGGTCGGCGGCAAGGGCAATGGTGCGCCGCAGGTGGCCGAGGCGCTTGCCGCGGCCGCGGAGGCGCGCGCCGCCGGCGATGTGCAGACCGCGGCGGACATTTTCGACACGATCCTGGAACAAGCGCCGGAGACGATCGAGGCGATTGCCGGGCTGAGCGATCTGCTGTTCGAGGCTGGCGATGCCGAGGGTGCCGAAGCCGTGCTGGCGCGGGCGCCGGAAGCAAAAAAGGATGCGCCGCCGCTCGCCGCCGTGCGCGCCAAGATGGCGCTCGCCGCGCAGGCACAAGCACTTGGCAATCCGGCCGAGCTCGAGCGGCGCCTGGCTGATAACCCCGGGGATCATCAGGCACGTTTCGAGCTTGCCATGATCCAGAACGCCAACGGCGAGCGCATGGCCGCAGCCGACAATCTGCTGGCGATCGTCAAAGCCGATCGCTCGTGGAACGACGACGGCGCCAAGACGCAGTTGCTGCAGTTCTTCGAGGCCTGGGGCATGACCGACGAGGCAACGCTGGCGGCGCGGCGCAAATTGTCGTCGCTGCTGTTTTCCTGAGCGCAACACCAAGCTGTTTTTGCCTGATGGCCTTGCGGTCGACAACGGCTGCGCCAGATTAGGAGGCCTGACCGATCCGTTCTTCGCCTGGTGACGATTTTGGGCCTGGTGACGATTTTGGGTCAGGTTGCGAAGGGATGGGCGGGCTTGATGCGCTTCTTGAGGGAGCGAGCGGAGGTTTGAAGTGCAGGCGGGAAACGCGCATTACCGGCTCGATACGGATTTGCCGCCGACGGTGCCGATCTTCCCGCTTGAAGGCGCCTTGCTGCTGCCGGGCGGCCGCATGCCGCTCAACATTTTCGAGCCGCGCTATCTGGAGATGGTCGATGAGGCGATCGCCGGATCGCGGCTGATCGGCGTCATACAGCCCAGCCTCGACGGCTCGCGGCGTCCCGACGGCGAGCCGGCGCTTTGCAATGTCGGCTGCGCCGGCCGTATCATCGCGCTTTCCGAGAGCGGCGACGGCCGCTACCTGATTTCGCTGCAAGGTGTGTGCCGGTTCCGCATCGTGCAGGAGCTTGTGGTCAAGACGCCCTTCCGCCAGTGCCGGTTTGCACCCTTTCTCACCGATCTCGACGAAGATCAAGCCGAGGCCGAGATCGACCGGCCGGCGCTGCTCAAGGCATTTCGCGCCTATTTGCAGGCCAACGATCTTGAAGCCGACTGGGAAAGCGTCAGCCGCGCCGAAAACGCCATGCTGGTCAATGCGCTGTCGATGATGGCGCCCTACGGGCCGGCCGAGAAACAGGCGCTGCTCGAAGCGGCCGACCTGAAGACACGCGCCGAAACCCTGATCGCCATCACCGAAATGGCGCTGGCACGCGAGAACGAGGATTTCGGCTCGAGCTTGCAGTAGAAGGGTGGAAAAAGAAGCCAATTGCGGAAGTCGGCGCCGCCCCTCATCGCCCTGCCGGGCACTTCTCCCCGTATAGGGACGGGGAGAAGGGGCTGTCGGCAGCCTTGGCGGACGTTCTGCAACGCGGGTGATTGGCGAAACCACCGATGAGAGCGTCCCTCTCCCGTCACTATACGGGGAGAGGAATGCCGGCAGGCAGGTGAGCGGCAGCGTCAACGCACGAAGACTGAGGACGAACGAGAGGACTGACAAAATGGTGGATGGGCGTGAGGGAAAGAAGGCCAATGTCGACCCCAAGCTGCTGGAATTGCTGGCCTGCCCGCTGACCAAGGGTCCGCTTAGCTGGGATCCGGAGCGCGGCGAGCTCATCTCGAGGGTCGCACGGCTTGCCTATCCGGTGCGTGACGGCATTCCGATCATGCTGCCTTCTGAAGCACGCTCGCTCCCCTTCGACGACGGATTGCCGCCGCCGCGGTTGGGTGGGCCGTCCTGAACATATTCGGGTGTCGGCGCTCGCACCCCCCTCTGGCCTGCCGGCCATCTCCCCCTCAAGGGGGGAGATCGGCAGCTTCGCCTGCAGCGCCTTTCCTACGACGTAGGAGATTGCCGAGGCCGGCCGCGACAGACAATCTCCCCCCTTGAGGGGGAGATGCCCGGCAGGGCAGAGGGGGGCGCTGTCCCGCCGGCATTCAGGATTGTGCACCGCCGCACAGTATCCCCTATTGAAAATTACGCCCCTTCGGCATGACCATTTCTGCCTTCCCCGATAGCGTCGCAATGTCCTGCCGATCGTTCTGCACGGCATGTGCGTGCAAAAGCACGGACAGCCAGGGTGTCAGGTCCTCGACCTTGTCGGCGACGATATGGATGACGTCCGATTCCGACTGCAGTTTGCCGGTG
The DNA here is from genome assembly GCF_055811535.1 of Mesorhizobium sp. WSM4816. Taxonomy (NCBI): domain Bacteria; kingdom Pseudomonadati; phylum Pseudomonadota; class Alphaproteobacteria; order Hyphomicrobiales; family Phyllobacteriaceae; genus Mesorhizobium; species Mesorhizobium sp. WSM4816. The sequence continues at coordinate 11,682 of NZ_JBVVQR010000042.1, forward strand.
ACGCGGACCAGCCGCGCGCCCATGACAATGGGCCGGTAGCGGTTGAAGGTCCTTTCCCAAAAAATGACGTTGGCGACCGCCTGCTCGTCTTCCAGCGTCAGGAAAATCGCTTTGGCGTTGCCCGGCCGCTGCCGCACCAGGACAAGGCCGGCGACCGAAACGCGCTTGCCGTCCCGAACCTGGCCGAGGCGCGCATTGGGGGTGACGCCTGAGCGGTCCAGCCGCTGGCGTAGAAAGGCAAGCGGGTGCGCCTTCAGCGACAGGCCGAGCGAACGATAGTCGTGGACGACGTGCTCGCCGAGCGGCATTGTCGGCAGCCTGGTCTCGGGCTCGAGATCGCGCAAGCGGATCTCCGGCCGGTCGAACAGCGGCAGGGTCTCCATGGCACTCCTGCCGTCGAGCGCGCGGACCGCCCACAGGGCGTCGCGGCGGTCGAGGCCGAGCGAACGGAAAGCGTCGGCTTGCGCCAGCTTCTCGATCTCATCGACATGGAGGCCCGAGCGCAGCCAGACATCGCGAACGGATGCGTAGCCGTCGCCGCGTCTGGCGACAAACACCTCCATGCGCTCCTTCGACAGGCCCTTGACCTGGCGAAAACCCAGCCGGACGGCATGGCTGGTCCGGATGATGCCGCGCATTTCGGCATGGCGGTCGAGGATGCCGGCCGGGTCGAAAGGCACTTCCTCCAGCGCGCAATCCCAACCGGAAAAATTGACGTCGACCTCGCGGATTTCGACGCCATGGTCGCGCGCGTCGCGGACAAGCTGAGCCGGCTGATAAAACCCCATCGGCTGGGAATTCAGGATCGCGGCGCAGAACACGTCGGGATAGAACGTCTTGAACCAGCAGGAGGCATAGACCAGCAGGGCGAAGGAGGCGGCATGGCTTTCGGGAAAGCCATATTCGCCAAAACCCTCGATCTGCTTGAAGCAGCGCTCGGCGAAGTCCTTTTCGTAACCCCGCAAAATCATGCCGTCGACCATCCGCTTGCGATAATTGCCGATCGTGCCAGTGCGCTTGAAAGTGGCCATGGCGCGGCGCAGTTCATCGGCCTCGCCCGGCCTGAAGCCGCCGGCGACAATGGCGATCTTCATCGCCTGTTCCTGGAACAGCGGCACGCCCAGCGTCCTGCCGAGTATCTCTTCCAGTTCCGGCTTGGGATATTCGGGCTTTTCCTTGCCCTGCCGGCGGCGCAGATAGGGGTGGACCATGTCGCCCTGGATCGGGCCGGGCCGCACGATCGCCACCTCGATGACGAGGTCATAGAATGTTTTCGGCTTGAGCCGCGGCAGCATCGACATCTGGGCGCGCGATTCGATCTGGAAGACGCCGATCGTGTCGGCACGGCAGATCATGTCGTAGACATGTTTGTCCTCGGCAGGGAGGGTGGCCAGCACATAGGGCCGGCCAAAATCATCCCGCGCATCGGGATAATGATCTTCAAGCAGCGTGAAGGCGCGCTGCAGGCAGGTCAGCATGCCGAGCGCCAGCACGTCGACTTTGAGGATTTTCACCGCGTCGAGATCGTCCTTGTCCCACTCGACCATCTTGCGTTCGTCCATCGCCGTCTTGATGATGGGCACGATCTCGTCGAGCCGGTCCCTGGTGATGACGAAACCGCCGACATGCTGCGACAGATGACGGGGAAAACCCATGATCTCGTTGGCGCATTCGATCACCTGCCTTGTCGACGGATCGGTTTGATCGAGGCCGCCGGCGCTGGTCTCCTTTTCGCCGAGCTCCGAGGTCGACCAGCCCCAGATCGAGCTGGACAGCGCGCTCCTGACATCGTCCGACAGGCCCATCGCCTTGGCCACTTCGCGCATCGCCGACCGGCCCCGGTAGCTGACGACGGCCGCGGCCAGCGCGGTGCGCTTGGCGCTGTATTTCGAGTAGATATACTGGATGACCTCTTCGCGCTTTTCATGCTCGAAATCGACATCGATGTCGGGCGGCTCGTTTCTTTCCTCGGAAATGAAACGCTCGAAAAGCGAATCGATCCGCTCAGGCCCCACTTCGGTGATGCCGATGCAATAGCAGACCACCGAGTTGGCCGCGGAGCCACGTCCCTGGCAGAGTATGCCCTGGCTGCGGGCAAATTTGACGATGTCGTAGACTGTCAGGAAATAGCGCGCGTAATTCAGGCGCTCGATCAAAGCGAGTTCTTCGCGGATGCGCCTGGTCACATCGGCGGGAACGCCCGAGGGGTAGCGTATCGCGGCTCCCTCCAGAGCCAGCCTTTCCAGTTCGGCCTGGGGCCCGAGGCCCGATTCCGTCGGTTCGTCGGGATAGTTGTATTGGAGGTCACTGAGAGAGAAGCTCAATTCGCCGGCAAAGTGCTGCGTTTGCGCCAGTGCCTGCGGATGCCGCCGGAACAGCCGCGTCATCTCCATTGGCGGCTTCAAATGGCGCTCGGCATTGGCCGCCAGTTCCAGCCCGGCTTCGGCAACAGGCAGGTTGAGGCGGATCGCCGTCAGCACGTCCTGCAACCGGCGCCGTTCGGACGTATGGTAAAGAACGTCGTTGGTCGCCATCAGCGGAATGCCTGATGCCTCGGCCATGGCAGCCGCCTGCTCGACACGGTAGCGGTCGTTGCCGTGATAATCCGGCGAAACGGCAAGCCGCAGGGTCTTGCGGCCGAAGCGATCTTTCAGGCGGCTGATCAGCCCGAGATCCTCGGCCGGCGCCGACAGATCCGGCAGGATCGCCAGCGACATGAGATCGCCCCATTCGAAAAGATCGTCGCGATAGAGCAGCGGTGCGCCCTTTTCGCTGTCGTCGCGCATATTGGCTTGCGTCAGCATGCGGCACAGATGGCCCCAGCCCTTGCGGTCCCGCGGATAGGCGAGAACGTCGGGCGTGCCATCGCAAAAAACCAGGCGGCAGCCGGGATGACAGGAAAGACCTTCCACCTTGGCCTGCTGCCAGGCGCGCACGACGCCGGCCACCGTGTTGCGGTCGGCAAGCCCGATCGACGAAAAGCCCAAAAACTTTGCCGCGACCACCAGCTCCTCCGGTTTCGAGGCGCCGCGCAGGAACGAGAAATTCGACTGGATGCCGAATTCGGCATAGGGGACGGCCGCCAGCGCATTCATGCGAAGACCCCGTGCATGAACCAGCGCGGCGCCGCCTGCGAGGCGCCGTAGAGACCCTGGCGATAAAGCCAGTAACGGCGGCCGTCGCTATCCTCGATGCGGAAATAATCCCGGGTCGCTTCCTGCCCCGCTGCCTCCCGCCACCATTCCGGGGCGATGCGTTCCGGCCCTTCGGCGCGCGCCACCCGGTAGAGCGCGCGCCGCCAGCGGAAGTTCAGCGGCGGTCCTTCAGGCATTTTGGTGGCCGGCACCTCGATCGGCTCGGGCGAGCGGAACAGCCGGATCGGCCGTTCCGGCCGCAAGACAGGCCTAGTGTCTTTCATCTTGCCCGGCATCTTGTCCGGCTGCTTCGGCGCAGAGACCCTTTGCGGCGCCTCCGCATAGGGATGCGTGGCGACGGCGCGCTCGGGCAGATGACTCTCGACGGCAACCGGTTTCAAAACCGCGCTGTCGCCGAGCCGGGCGCGGATGCGGTCGGCGAAAAGGGCTATGTCGGCGCTGTCGTCGCGCGTCTCGCCGGTCAGATCCGCCTGCTGCATGTCGAAGGCCGCGGCCGACAGCACCGAGAGGCGCACGAGATCGAAGCCATAGCCGGCATCGATGTCCTGTTCGAGCGCGGCAAGCCTCTCGTGGAACAATTTCTGGATCAGCAACGGCTCGCGCAACGGCCGCGAGGTGCCGACGGCGATGCGGCTGACGGCGCCGTCGACGCGGAAAAGCAGCAGCGCCAGCCTTCTTGCGCCCTCGCCGCGGCGCTCGAGGTCCGCCTTCAATGTCGTCGCCAGCATTTTCACCAGCCGCTCTATTTCGTCGGTCAGCATGATCGGTTCGGCGAGATGGCGTTCGACCGAAAGCGGCGCCACCGGCAGGCGCGGCGACACCGCCTCGTCGAGGCGGCCGAGCGCCTGGTCGAGACGCAAAAGCAGCGATCTGCCGAAGCGGCGGGCGAGCGGCGCGCGCGGTGCTGCCATGACGGCGCCCGCCGTGCGCAGGCCGACGCTTTCCAGGCTGGCGCGGATGTCAGGCTCGATGCGCAGCGCCGCCAGCGGCAAGGGTGCGAGAAGCGCCTCCTCCTCGCCACCGGGGACGATGCGATCACCAGAAAACCGCGCTGCCGCCCAGGCTGCACCTGGTGTGGCGGCAAGGCCGGCGCGGACATCGAAACCCTGATGGAAAAAGCGCGACAGGATGTCGTCCAGCATCGCCCGTTCGCCGCCGAAAAGATGGGTGCAGCCGGTGACGTCGAGAAACAGGCCATCGGCTGCGTCGATCGCCACCAGCGGGGTGTAGCGGTCGCACCAGTCGGCGAGGCTTTCGAGCAGGCGGCGGTCGGCCTCGGGATCGGCTTCCACGACGTCGATCGACGGATGCATGGCGCGCGCGTCGGCTATGCCCATGCCGCGCTTCAGGTGAAGCGCCTCAGCCCGCTCGTCGAGGGCGGCGATGCGCTGCGCGTTCGCCTGGCGATGGCTGATCACCAGCGGCAGGTGATCCGACGGCCGCGAACGCCAGGACCGCCCCAGACGCTGGCGCAGGATCCTTTCCGCGCCGAGATGCGGAAACCACAGGGACAGGATTCGCTGCCCGTTCTTGGCGTCTTTCCCCAGCCCTTCTTTCCTCGAAACTGCGTTCATCGGGGTTCCACTCCAGTGTGAATTGTCCTGGCAAGGCGGTGCGGCTCTTGCCGATGCTGACGGTGAAGGCGGGGCGGCCGATCGAGCCGGCGAGCGGCCCGGCGATCGTCTGGCGTGGTGCCGACGGCGCCGCCGACAGGACGAGGCGGACGGGTGCCGCCGTCGGCTCGGGTTCGCCGGCCTGGCGCAGCAGAAACACCGGCCGGCCGGCGCTCTGTGCCCGGGCGTGCAGCCGCCGCGTCGCGGTGAGGTCCAGCCGCTGCGGACTGCCGCGGATTTCGAGAATGACGGCGGCGAGCGCCGTCATCCGGGCGGCCTCCTCGGCGGTCCACAGCGCGTCGAGGAGCCTTGGCGTCTCGGAAAACAGCAATTGCTCCGGCTCGATGCCGAAAAGGCGATGAAGCCCCCTGGCATAGGGGAAGCCGGCCTCGCGGAAGATTTCCGCGGTGCCGATCCACAGGACCGGCAGTCGCGGCCCCTGTTTGAGGATCAGGCTGACGAGCGACAGGGCGAAGCCGGCGACGGCTCCGGCATCGCGGGTCGCGGCGCCATGGATCTCGCTCAGCGCCGCCTTCGGCAGGCCGCCGCCGAGCGCGGTGTCGAGACCTTCGGCGCCGGTGCGCAGAAACGCATCGGGCGGCGCCACGGCGAGGCCGCGGCGGACAATTGTCAGATTTTTGGGCGTGACATCAGCTGTTGGATTCCGGGGCGCATCAACGGGAGCGCCGGCCGGCGCCTGCAGGCGCTCGGGCAGCGTTCCCTCGATCTTCGCGATCTGGCGGCGCAGGGCAAAAACAGTCTCCCGCGCCACGGCGCTTGTCGCCATGACGGTCAGCTTCCACTCACAATTGTTCCTGTTATGTTCTAATAGATTCCAGAGGGCGGCCGAAGAGTCAAGCGGAGTCATAGGCGCAGTCATGGGGAATTTATTCCTGCCGCGCATGGACGGCAACCCGGCCAATTGCCGAGTCCGGCGCGAAAGCCTATATGCCGGGATCAGAAGGACAAAGCATGGCCCGCATCTACAAGACCCGTACCTGGCACGACGAGCTTTCGCCGTCGATGGAGGAAATGGAGTTCCTGGCGCTAGAAGCTTACGCCCATCTGCCGGAGGAGTTTCGCAAGCTGACCGGCGAGATCGTCATCCAGATCGCCGAATTCCCGACCGACGAGATCATGGACGATTTGTCGCTGGAAACGCCTTTCGATCTGCTCGGCCTGTTCGAGGGGCGCGGCATCGCCGAGCGCTGGAATCCGCAGACCGGCGAGGGGCCGAACCGCGTCACGCTCTACCGCCGCGCCATCCTCGACTACTGGGCCGAGAACGAGGAGACGCTGGGCGATATCGTCACCCATGTGCTGATCCACGAGATCGGCCACCATTTCGGCCTGTCGGACGACGATATGGAACGGATCGAAGAGGCAGCCGAGTAGGCTGTGCTGATATTCAGGTGATGCCGGCCTGCGAACGGCAGTTCCCTGCGCTCCCGGTGCTCACGTACCCAAAAGTACGCTCCGCTCCGGTTCTCGGAAACTACCCAGTCTGGTCGCTTCGCGCCCGTCTTCGACTCCGGCGCGGCCTGACCTGAATCTCAACACACCCTGCGTCGAGCCTTGCAAAGCTACCAATCGCTGAGCTTGGTGTCGGGCCCGTATTCCTGGCCCTCGACATCCTTCACCACGGCCTGGCCGCAGCGCATGGTCTTGGTCTGCTGGTCGTAGGAATAGGTCGGCGACCCGAACAGGTGCCAGCCCTTGTTCAGCGCCGCCGTCACCTTGTGGCAGAAGCTGGAATCGTCCGGGCCGGACAGAAAGCGGTAGAGTTTCATTTTTCATTCCTGTGGTGGGTTGCGATCATGTCCCGCTGGCGCTGGCGGCCGCCTTCGCCAGCAGTTTTTCGGCCTGCGCCAGATGCAGCCGCTCGAGCATCTTTCCATCCAGCGCAATGACTTGCCTGCCGGCATTTTCGGCAAGCGCGAAGGCCTCCTTGACCGCACGCGCCTCGGCCACGGCTTCGGCAGATGGTGCAAAGGCGCGGTTTGCGGCATCGATCTGGGCCGGGTGGATCAGCGACTTGCCCTCGAACCCCATGGCGGCTGCTTCCGCGCATTCGCGCGCAAAAGCGTCCAGATCGCGAAAATCGTTGAAGACACCGTCGAGCAGCTCGAGGCCGCCGGCGCGCGCGGCGAGCACCATCTGCATCAGCCATGGTGTGAGATAGCGCCGGTCGGGCGTGGCGAGAATGCCGGTGTCCTTGACCAGGTCGTTCGTTCCGGCAACGAAACAGACCAGCCGCGAGGCCGGATCGCGTCCAAGCTCGGCAATCGGGCCGATGTTGAGCAGCGCCTTGGGCGTCTCGATCATCGCCCATAGTTTTACCTCGTCGGGTGAAAAATTGTCGTCCAGCACGTCGCCGGCTTCCAGGACGTCGCGCGGCGTGTCGACCTTGGGCAGCAGAATGGCGTCGGGCTGGCAGCGTGCCGCCGCCAGCAAGTCCCTGGCGCCCCATTCGCTGGAGAGCGGGTTGATGCGCACGACCATTTCGCAGCGCAGGTTTGCGCGGTGAGCGAAAATATCAGCCAGCTTTTCGCGGGCAAAAACCTTGTCGGTCGGGGCGACGGCATCTTCGAGATCGATGATGACGGCATCGCAGGCCAGTGACGAGATCTTGGCCAGCGCCTTGTCGTTCGAGGCCGGGACGTAAAGCACCGAGCGGCGCGGGCGGCAGGTTTCGGTCATGCCTGATCTATGCCGCCTGGAGGCGATCGAAGCAAGCACACAGGGCAATCGCTTCGGGCAGTCATAGCTTGCATTGGATGCAAGCCAATCATCGAAGTTGGCGCCGCCCCTCGTCGCCCTGCCGGGCACTTCTCCCCGTATAGGGACGGGGAGAAGGGGCTGGCGCAGCCTCGACGTCATTCTTGCAACGCTGGTGATTGGCGAAACCGGCGATGAGAGCACCCCTCTCCCCGTCACTATACGGGAGAGGATGCCGGCAGGCAGGTGAGGGGCAGCGCAAGCGCCCGCAAAAGGGGTGACGGGGCGGATTCAAAGCTGAAGTGATTCCTGACCCTGCACAAAAACTGCACAACATTGCGGAAAATCTCCTCGGACCCGCCTCGCAGCCTGCATTTCGGCCGGCGAAAAGGGCGGCATGCAAGAGCGCGAAAAGCCCCGTTGGTCCCTGCCCCTCCGCAATGACGGTTGCTGGCTCATCGATCCGCCGCGTTCGGCGACTCTCTTTCCCTTCATCCGCAAATCTCCGCCCCCCGGCCGGATCAAAGCCGCTGAGAAAACCCGATCATGACATCGCTGCTTACCGCCGCGCCGGGCAGTTGCGCGCGCTTCGGCGTTGCCGCCCTGCTTGCCGCGCTGGCCGATTTCTTCTTCTATGGGCAGCCGGTCGGCATCACGCTCTTCCTGTTCGGCATGACGCTGGCCGCCGCGGCCGCGGCGCTCAGCGCCGGCCGGGCCTGGTTCAAACCCGTTGCCCTGCTTGTCGGGCTGCTGCCGCTCCTTGAAAATGTCAGCGCGCTGTCCGTCGCGATCGGGCTTGCGGCGCTGGCCGTCTTTACGCTTTCGCTGGTCGGGCGGCTGCGGCGCGGATTTGCCCGCATTGCCGGCCAGGTCGCGCTGTTCCTGCTCGCAGCGCCGTTTCGGTTCGTCCACGATTTCGTCCGCTGGCGCAAGGCGGCGCGGCGGCTTGGCCGGCGGCGCATCGGCTTCGCGGCGATCGCCGTCTGGATCATGCCGCTGACCCTGGGCGCAGTGTTTCTGGCGCTGTTCGGCGCCGCCAATCCGGTTATCGAATACTGGCTGTCGCTGATCGATCTCTACGCACTGCTCGACCTCATCCAGCTGCCGCGGCTGGCCTTCTGGCTGGTCGTGCTTGCCGGCGTCTGGGCTTTTTTGCGCCCGCGCCTGCCGCGCTTCTTGCGCCGCATTGCGCGTCGGGTGACACCTGTCCCTGTCAGCGCGGTGACGACGACGACAAAACCCGCCAGGGCGATCGAGGACATCATCTTCGGCAAGGCCGCCATCCTTCGCGCGCTGGTCATCTTCAACATCCTGTTCGCGATGCAGACCGCGCTCGACGCCACCTATCTGTGGGGCGGCATCGCCCTGCCCGACGGGCTGACCTACGCCGCCTATGCGCATCGCGGCGCCTATCCGCTGATCGTCACGGCGCTGCTCGCCGCCGGTTTCGTGCTGGCGGCGCTCAGGCCGGGAAGTGCCACTTCCAGCGATCCGTTCATCCGCCGGCTGGTCTATGTCTGGGTGGCGCAGAACATCGTGCTGGTCATCTCGTCGATCCTGCGGCTTGAACTCTATGTCGGCATCTATGCGCTGACCTACTGGCGCGTCGCCGCCTTCGTCTGGATGGGGCTGGTGGCGGCGGGCCTCGTCCTGATCATCGCCCGCATCGCGCTCGGAAAATCCAATGAATGGCTGCTTTCCGCCAATCTTCTGACGCTATCGGCGACGCTTTATGCCTGCTCGTTCATCAACTTTGCCGCCCTGATCGCCAACTACAATGTCGAGCACTCATTCGAAATGACCGGCCACGGAACCGAGCTCGATTTCTGGTACCTGCGTTCGCTCGGTCCCAGCGCCCGGCCGGCGCTCGATCGCTTCCTCGAGCATCAGGCCAGGACCAATACGGCCAGCGTTTCCCCCTACCGCGAACTCGTCCGTTTGCTGGGACAGGACGAGGCCGGCTACCGCGCGGCCCAGGAAAACTGGCGCGCCTGGAGCTTTCGCGATTGGCGGCTCCTTCGCACTCTCGACACGTCTATCCCGTTCGTGGTTCCTCAGGGCTCCGAACCCTTCGTGCCGGGCCGCTGATCGATGCCGCATCACATCCTTATCGCCGACGATGATCCGCACATCCGCGAGATCATCTGCTTCGCGCTCGAAAAGGCCGGCATGAAAACGGTCGCGGTAGCCGACGGCGCCGCCGCCTTGCAGGCGATCGAGCGCCGCGCGCCCGATCTTGTCGTGCTCGACATCGGCATGCCGGAGATGGACGGGCTAGAGGTCTGCCGGCGGCTGCGGCACACATCGGATGTGCCGGTGCTGTTCCTGTCCGCGCGAGATGAAGAAATCGACCGCATCCTCGGGCTCGAAATGGGTGGCGACGACTATGTCACCAAGCCGTTCAGCCCGCGCGAGCTGGTCGCCCGCGTCAACGTCATCCTGCGGCGCGCCCGCCCGGCAAAAGCCGAACAGGCCGACGACAGGCAATTCTCGCACGGCCGTCTCGCTTTGCTGCCGGCCAGCCACGCCGCCAGCTTCGACGGCAGGCCGCTGGTGCTGACCTCGATCGAATTCGCCATCCTGAAGGGGTTTCTGGCGCGCCCGGCGCATGTGCTTGGGCGCGACATGGTGATGGCCAATGCCTATGCCGGCAACATCCATGTCGCCGACCGCACCGTCGACAGCCATATCCGCAACATCCGCGCCAAGCTGGCGGCGGCCGGCTGCACAGATGCGATCGAGACCGTACATGGCGTCGGCTTCCGGCTCGGCCGGTGCGGCGCGTGACCGCGCATAAATGGCGGCCGCGCCTCGCCACGGTCGTTGTCGCCATCCTGATCATGGTGATGGCGCTGCCGCTGGTCGGCCTGTTCTTCTTCAGGCTCTACGAGAACCAGCTGATCCGCCAGACCGAGGCCGAGCTGATCGCGCAGGGTGCCGCCCTTGCCGCCATCCATGCGCAAGAGGTCCGCGACGCCGGCATCGCGGCTGAAAAGCTCGGCGCGGCCGTGCCTGCCGACAGCGACAGTCCGGACTCTCCCTACCGGCCGATCGAGCCAAGCCTCGATCTTGCGTCCGACAGGGTTCTGGCGACACGGCCCGCGGCGACAGCCGCCACCGTCGATCCCGCCTTCACGGCGATCGGCGCGCGGCTGTCGGGCATTCTTGCCGAGACGCAGAAAACCACGCTTGCCGGCTTCCGGCTGCTCGATCCCAAAGGCGTCGTCATCGCCGGACGCGAGGAGATCGGCCTGTCGCTCGGCGCAGTAGGCGAGGTTCGCGCAGCACTTGCCGGCCGCTATGCCAGCGCGCTCAGGCAGAGGATATCAGACGAGCCGCCACCTTCGCTCTATTCGGTCAGCCGCGGCACGAGAGTCCGCGTCTTCGTCGCAATGCCCGTCGCCGTCGACGGCAAGGTCGCCGGCGTCGTCTATCTGTCGCGGACGCCGAACAACATCGTCAAGCATCTTTATGGCGAGCGCGGCAAGGTGGTGCTGGCGGCGATCGCCATCCTCGGCGGCACGCTGCTCATCGGCCTGATCTTCCTGCGCACCGTCAGCCGGCCGATCTACGCGCTGATGGAGCGGACAAAGCGGATCGCCGCCGGTGATCGAGCAGCGATCAGGCCGCTCGACCATCATGGCACGCGCGAGATGGCAGCGCTGTCCGACGCTTTCCTCGAGATGGCCGAAAAGCTGCATGCGCGCTCCGACAGCATCCAGACCTTCGCCACCCATGTCTCGCACGAGCTCAAATCGCCGCTGACGGCGATCCAGGGGGCGGCCGAACTGCTGCGCGATTCAGGTAGCGCAATGGACGAGGCCGAGCGGCGGCGGTTTTCAGACAATATCGTCACCGACGCCGGGCGGCTCAATCTGCTGGTGCGCCGTCTGCTCGACCTGACGCGTGCCGAAAATCTTGCGCCCAGCGGCGAAAGCACATCGCTCAGTGCGGCCCTGGCGCTGTTGCCGACCGGGGACAGGCTGGCGCTTCGGGTCGAGGCGGGCGGCGAGACCGGCCTGCGCATCTCGGCCGAGAACGCAGCGATCGTGCTGGCCAATCTCATCGACAATTCGGCAAGGCATGGCGCGACACTGGTTTCGATCACGGCGGCGAGCGCAGGCGGCAAGGCGACGATCCAGGTGAGCGACGACGGCGCCGGCATTTCGCCGAGCAACCGTGCGCGTATTTTCGAGCCATTCTTCACCACACGCCGCGATTGCGGCGGCACCGGCATGGGCCTCGGCATCGTTCTGGCCCTGCTGAAAGCGCATGATGGCACGATCCGCCTGGTTGACTCCGAGCGCGGCACGCGCTTCGAGATCATCCTGCCGGCTGCATGAATTGCAGCATGATCGTTTCAGAAAACCGGCTTCGGGATCATGCTTCAGAACTGGAGAAGCGAAAAAGTGCGCTACGACGTCGTCATCATCGGCGGAGCCATCGTCGGCTCCTCGATCGCCTATTATCTGCGCGAGGAAGGGTTTTCGGGCTCGATCGCGCTGGTCGAGCGCGACCCGCAGTTCGCCCATGCGGCGACGACGCTGTCCTGCGCTTCGATCCGCCAGCAGTTTTCGATTCCGCAAAACATCCGGCTGTCGCAGTTCACGCTGAAACTGTTCCGGCGGCTGACGGAAGAGTTCGGGGCCGACGCCGATATCGGTTTTCGCGAAGGCGGCTACCTCATCCTTGCCGGCGAGAACGGGTTGCCGATCCTTGAGGCCAATCACCAGACGCAATTGGCCGAGGGCGCCGACATCGTGCTTGAGGATGCGGAGGCGCTCGTCCGCCGGTTTGCATGGCTGTCGGCCGAGGGCATCACCGCCGGCGCCTATGGCCGCAGCGGCGAGGGCTGGTTCGACGCGCATGCCATGCTGATGCTGTTCCGCAAGGCGCTGCGCGAGAAAAAGATCGATTTCATCACCGCCGACGTGACCGGCATCGAACGGCAGGGCGACCGTGTCACCGGCGTCAGCCTCGACAATGGCGAAAGGCTCGACGCCGGTATCGTCGTCAACGCCGCCGGGCCGAATGCCGGAAAAGTCTCGGCAATGGCCGGACTGGTGCTGCCGGTGGAACCGCGCAAGCGAAATGTCTTCATCTTCGAGGCGCGCGAGAAATATGACGACATGCCGCTGCTGGTCGATCCCTCAGGCATCTATGTCCGGCCGGAAGGCTCGGTCTACATCACCGGCGGGGCCGAACCGGAAGACGGCGACGGCCCCGCCGATCCCAGCGATTTCGAGCCCGACTGGCCGCTGTTCGAAGAGGTAATCTGGCCAGTGCTGGCGACCCGCATTCCGGCCTTCGAGGCGATCAAGCCGACGCGCGCCTGGGCCGGCCATTACGATTACAACACGCTCGACCAGAACGCGGTGATCGGCCCGCATCCGCAGGTGCAGAATTTCCTCTTCGCCAACGGTTTTTCCGGCCACGGCCTGCAGCAGGCGCCGGCGGTCGGCAAGGCGCTGGCCGAGCTGATCGTGCATGGCGGCTACCGCACGGTGGACTGCTCGGCGTTTGGGTATGAGCGCGTTGCCGAGGGGCGGGCTTTCAGGGAGTTGAATGTGATCTGAGGCTGGCGGACAGAGAGGGGTGCTGTCCCTCGGTCACCAAAGGGTTCCGCACCGCAAGGCCAGCCGTCAGCGCTCGCGGCCAAACCAGAACGCATCCGCCATCCGCGTCATGCCGATCCGTTCGTAGAAGCCGACCGCGTCGGGCACGGAGATCAGTGACATGGCGACGGATGGCCCGAGCTGCCGCCGCGCTTCGTCGAGCAGGCCCTTGCCGATGCCGAGCCCTTGCGCCGATTTGCAGACGGCGAGCTCGGAAATATAGCACACCCACGATAAGTCGGTGATGCCTCGGGCGAGGCCAATCAGCGGCTCGCCAGGCGCATCGAGGCGCGCCGTCAACACCAGATCTGCAATGGCAAGCATCGCCTTCAGACGGACGTCGTCATCGATGGGCCGAGTGACGCCGAGGCCGGATTCCACCAGCACGCGGCGGAACTCGGCTGCGTCGAGGTTCGGTTCGCTGGCGTAGAGTACTTTGGGACGTGTTGTCATGCCGGCCAAGGTGCACCATAGGGCGGCAACTTTGAAGCGGTCCGTGCTCTAGGACCAAAGCTTGCGAAAACAGCTGCCTTTTATTTGCCTGCAGCTTTGTGTAAACCGGGCGCCAATACATCCCCGCAGCGAAAAGAAGACGGGCAAGACCTATGGAAAAATTTACCAAGCTCACCGGCGTTGCCGCGCCGATGCCGATCGTCAATGTCGACACCGACATGATCATTCCCAAGGATTATCTCAAGACGATCAAGCGCACCGGGCTCGGCAGCGGACTGTTTGCCGAAATGCGCTACACGGACGACGGCTCGGAAAACCCCGACTTCGTGCTCAACAAGCCGGCCTACCGCAAGGCGCAGATCTTGGTCGCCGGCGACAATTTCGGCTGCGGCTCGTCGCGCGAGCATGCGCCGTGGGCGCTGCTCGACTTCGGCATACGCTGCGTCATCTCGACCTCGTTCGCCGACATTTTCTACAACAACTGCTTCAAGAACGGCATCCTGCCGATCACCGTCAGCCCGGAGGATCTGGACAAGCTGATGGACGACGCCTCGCGCGGCTCCAACGCAACCCTGTCGATCGACCTCGAAGCCAAGGAAATCCGCGGGCCGGACGGCGGCGTGGTCAAGTTCGACCTCGACGACTTCAAGCGGCACTGCCTCTTGAACGGGCTCGACGATATCGGCCTGACTATGGAGAAGGCCGACGCCATCGCCTCGTTCGAGAAGAAGAACGCCGAGCTGCGGCCCTGGGCCTGAACGGTAGGATGACCCCGGCCGCGACAGGCCGGGTTCGTGGCGGCTGCACGGAGGGACAGGCATGACACGTTCGCTGCTTGCGGGCGCCTGGGCGCTGGCGTGGATTCTGATGCCGGTGGCTGGCGCGCATGCACAGACCGACACGGTGCTCGTGCCGGCTGACGATGCGTCCGGCGGGGCCGCCGACCTGGGCGCGTCGAGCAATGCGGCCCTGGCCGAGGATGACGGCCAAGCACCGGTCCCGTTCGAGAATGGGCAGCTGACCATCACCCAGCAGGAAGACTATGGCGAGAAGGTGCTGGCCTATGACGGCAAGCAGCTGGCGCGCAATTACGATGTCTTCTTCGACAGGATTGTCGATGTCGGCGGCGTCACGGTGGCGCTGGTCGATGTCGGCGACGGCGGCAATCAATGCGGTCCGGCCAAGGTGATCGTGTGGAAGCCGGAAGGCGGCACGATCCAGACGACCACCGTCGAGCAGGATGAATGCGGCGCACCGCCGGCCGCGCTATCCGACGGCGCCATCTATTTCGTGCCTAATCTCTTGCCGGGCGAATCGAAGCCGGCGCTGCAATGGTCGCCGACCGGCGGGTTGTCGACCTCGGGCAACCTCGCCTACATGCCGGAGCCGGGTTCAGGCTGGAAAGATGTCGACCCGACGCAATACGACAGCATCGTCGATGCCTTCCATAACGAGGCCATCTACAGGCAAGCCGCGACGCTGCTCGGCAAGCAGATGCCCGACATGGCGACCAGCCTGCTGGTCGGCGGCGGCACCGAGAAAACCACCTCGGGCGTCTTCCACGCCAGCGGCTGCATCCCGCATGATTGCGGCGGCGACGACGGCTTCATGGCGATCGATCCGGCCAACCACAAGCTCTATTTCGCCCGCCGCGGCGACAAGCCCGAGCCGGATGCGTGGCCGGCGGTGAACACGTGGCCGGCCGAGGTCAGGGAAGCGATGGACAAGGCGCTCGGTTCGCCGAATTAGCTTCTCTGCTTCATGCCTTCGTTCCCGAGGCGGGGCCGAGCGGCGGCAGTCGTAACCTCAGACCATCGACAAAAAAGCCCGGCGCATGGCCGGGCTTTCCGTCGAATAGAGACTTGTATCACTCGCCGTCGATCGCCGTGGCGATGCGGGCGATGGCCTGTTGATAGTTGCTCGCGTCATTCCAGCCGGCAATTGCACCGAGATTCGCCTGTGCGCTGGCACCCGCCTGCCAACCATGAGCCTTGAGGAAGTTGGCGGTGGAAGCCAACGCAGTGGCTTTGTCGCGCAGATTTCCGCTGCCGACCCCGTATTTCAAGACATTTCCCGGCAGGAACTGCGTATGGCCAATCTCGCCATGCATGGCGCCGACCGACGAGGCGCTCAACGCGCCGCGATCAACCAGTTTCAGGGCTGCAACAGCATGCGGGTAGAAGAACTCCGGGCGGCGGCAATCATAGGCGAGCGTTACAATGGCAGAGACCGTATTCTGCTTGCCCAAGAAGGAACCGAAGCCGGTCTCCATCCCCCAGATGGCGAGCAACACACCCGGCGTCACGCCGTAGGTCCGTTCGATCTTGTCGAACAGCGCCGCGTTCGACTTCTTCAGTGAACGGCCCTTGGAAATGATCGTGGACGCGCCACGGCGCTTCATGAAAGCATCCACCGAGCCACCGAAAGCCTTGTGGATCGCGCGGTCGGCGGCGATCGTCCTTTTTGCGTAGGTCGCGCTAGCCAGAGCGGCCAGACCCTTCGAGCCTACACCGCTGGCCCTTGCTTCCTGCGCGAACTCCGCCTTCCACGCTTCGAAGCCCGCGCCCGTTTTGCCGCATTGGGCGGCCTGTGCCGCTGTTGCCGCCGCAAGCATCATCGATGCCGCCGCTGCGAAAATCTTTGCCTTGGCAAAAAATGCCATGTTGCTCTCCTGGTTGCCTGGATCTTGTCCCAAATACGAATTTGCCAGCGAAACGCCCGCTTGTCACCGTTGGAGCGACGTGCGTCCGCTTGGACGTAGTACGCTCCAGCACTTTACAATCTGCGCATCGTGCTTTCCGAGAATCGGAACCGACCTTCGGGGCCGATGCGCTAAGAACTCGTTTACGCATCCTCGCCGCAGCGCTGGCGAATGCCGGACAACTTGCTTACGATCAAGTAATTATTGTGGCGGGGGGCTAGAATATTCATGGAAGACGTTGACGTCGTGGTCATCGGCGCCGGCTCGGCGGGACTTTCCGCCGCCAAGACCCTGCGTGCGGCCGGCCTTTCCTTCAAGCTGGTCGAAGCGATGAACCGTATCGGCGGCCGCGCCTGGACCAGCGACCAGCATTTCGGCGTTCCTTTCGACATCGGCTGCGCCTGGCTGCACGCGGCCAACCGCAATCCCTACTTTCCCGAGGCGCAAGCTGCCCGCTGGACGCTTCATCATCACGACATGAATATCGACCATCTCTATTATCGCAACCGAAAGGCGAGCGAGGACGAAGAGGCCGCAATGAAGGCGGCCGATATCAGGCTGTTCGAGCTGCTGGCGGCGCATGAGGTCAAGGTTGGTGACGACGACCGTCTTTCGGCGTTGCTCGCCAAAGGCCATGCGCCGCGCGCCGCCGCCACCTTTGCCGGGCCGATGGACTTCGGCGCCGACGAGGACGAGATATCGATCCGCGACTTTCAGGCTGCCGCCGATCTCGATCCGAACTACTTCACCAAGGAGGGGTTCGGCGCGCTGGTCGCCCATTTCGGCGCCGACGTGCCGGTCGAGCTGTCGACGCCGGTGCGGAAAATCCTCTGGGACGTGCCCGGCGTCGCTTGCGTCACCGATCGCGGCATCATCCGCGCCAAGGCGGTCATCGTCACCGCCTCGCCGGCGGTGCTCGCCTTCGAGGAGATCGAATTCGCGCCGGCGCTGCCAGACAGGCATTTCGCTGCCTTCTTCGACCTGCCGATGGGCATGCTGACCAAGCTGCCGGTTGAGATCAGGGGCACAAGGCTCGGGCTGGCGCCGTTCGACGACCTGCTGATCGAGCGGCTGGCCAGGCACGACATCTACTTCCTTTGCTTTCCCTTCGACCTCGACCTGATGGTCGGCTTCGTCGGCGGCGATTTCGCTTGGGAGATGTCGGCGGCGGGCGAGGCGGCAGGCGTCGACTTCGTCGTCGACCGGCTGTGCGCCATCTTCGGCGGCGACGTCAGAAAACATGTCGGGCGCGCCATGATGACCAATTGGGGCGGCGAGCGGTTCGTGCGCGGCGCCTATGCGGCGGCCCGACCCGGCCGTTCGCAGGCGCGCGCCACGCTGATGCAGCCGGTGGCGGAAAAAATCTTCTTCGCCGGCGAGCATCTGGCCGGTCCGCTGATGCAGACCTGCGGCGGCGCCAGGCTATCGGGCGAGGCGGTGGCGAGAACGGTCGCCGCCCAGCTTGCGGCAACATAGCAACGGCAGGAACGCCGGCCGCCGACAGGCGTTTGGGCGATATGCCGCTGCGCACTATATCCGGGCCTGATGATTTGAGACTTGGTGATTTGAGATCTGGTGATTCGAGATCGGTATGAAGCTCTTCGATTGCCCGCATTGCGGCCACCGCCTCTATTTCGAGAACGCCCAGTGCCTGAACTGCGCCAGCCCCGTGCTTTACGATGCCGGGCATGCGCGCTTCGTGCTGTCTGGCGCCGGCGGCGTTTTCCAGTGCACCAATGCCGACGAGTGCGCTTGCAACTGGATGGCGGAACCTGGCCATGCCTTCTGCCGCGCCTGCGCGCTGAACCAGCTGATCCCGGACCTTTCGGTCGAGGGCAACCGCCGTCGCTGGATCCGCGTCGAAGCGGCAAAGAAGCGGGCCATCTATTCGCTGCTCGCCGCCGGACTGCCGGTCGCACCCAAGCAGAACGCCGGCGACGAGGCTGGCCTCGCCTTCGACTTTCTCGCCGATCCGATTGGTGGTCCGGGTGGCGCGCGCATCCTGACCGGCCATGACAACGGCCTGATCACACTCAATGTCGCCGAGGCGGACTCGGCCGAGCGCGAAAGACGGCGCGTCGAGATGGGCGAGAACTATCGCACTTTGCTCGGCCATTTCCGCCACGAGCTCGGCCACTATTACTGGGACCGCCTGATCCGCGACGACCCGCAACGGCTTGCCGCCTTCCGCACCTTGTTCGGCGACGAGCGCGCCGACTACGAGCAGGCGCTGAAGACCTACCATGCCAATGGCGCGCCGCCCGACTGGCAGCAGGACCACATTTCCGCCTATGCCACGTCCCATCCCTGGGAGGACTGGGCCGAGACATGGGCACACCATCTGCACATCACCGATACGCTGGAGATGGTGCATGCGCTGAATTTCCCGCTCGGCCGGCTGGAAACGGTGGAGGCCAACGACCTGTCGCGGGGCGACACCGGCGGCGAGCTCCAGCCGGCGCCGTCTGAACCTGCCGCCGTTCCCGAACCGTTTGAAAAGATCCTGGCCCGCTGGCTGGTGCTGTCGGAAGCGTCCAACTCGATCAACCGCTGCATGGGCCTGCCGGACCTCTATCCCTTCGTCATCTCGGAACTGACGGCACAGAAGCTGGCCTTCGTCCATGAACTCCTGACCGGTGTCGTGAAAGAAACCGGAACAAAACGTGAGCCGGCCGAGGCGTTTTAGCCGGAACGCATGAGGTCTTGTTTCGTTTTCGTTCGCGAGGGACCATCAACACGGAGCGAAACCATGAAGCGCATACTGTTTCCTGCTGTCGCCGGAGCGCTTGTCGCCATGTCCGGCACAGCCTTGGCCGATACCGCCGTTTCGGCGGTCGCCGATCTCAACATTCGCGCCGGCCCAGGGCCGCAATACCCAGTCATCGGCGTGCTCGCCGCCGGCCAGTCGGCAACGCTCGATGGCTGCATCCAAAACAGTAAATGGTGCACCATAGCCGAGGCCAATGGCCAAGGCTGGATCTATTCCGACTATGTGACGGCCGATTTCGGCGGCAACGAGGTCGTCCTGACCCGGCGCCCGGCAGACGCAGACATTACCATCGTCGAAGCCCCCGCCGATGTCGACGATCCCGACATCTATACCGGAGCGATCGTCGCTGGCGAGCCGATCGAGCCGATCAGGCGGCCGCCGGCCGAAGTCCGCACCTACATCGAGACCAACCGGGTCGACCCGGTTTATCTCGAGGGCGAGGTGGTTACCGGCGCGACCTTGCCCGATACCGTCGAGTTGCGCGAGATTCCGGACTATGACTACCGCTATGTCTATGTGAACGGTCAGCCGGCACTGGTCGACCCCGGCACCCGACGCATCATGTACGTCGAGCGCTGACGGTGCCGAACAGGGCAATCGCCTTGGACGAATGACGGAACTGTCGAAGTCGGCGCCGCCCCTCATCGCCCTGCCGGGGGCCTCGCTGGCGATTAGCGAAATCGTTGGGAGAGCGCCCTCTCCCCGTTCACGGGGAGAGGATGCCGGCAGGCAGGTGAGGGGCGGCGCCAACGCCGATTGCCGTGACGATTGCGCGGCACGACTCGATCGAATAAATCATGCGACCCGAAGCACCAGCCTGTGAGCCCGCGTGATAGACCCTGCCGCCTTCGAGCGCTATCGGCATACTCCCAACGCCAAGACGACCCTGCCGCGGCTCCTGCTCGGAACGGCGATCGTCGTCCTGTTCTGGGTCGCGACGACCGTCGCCGTGCTGTTCGGCGGCGCCTATTTCTTCGTCGTCTGGCAAGCATCGTCTGGCGCCCTGATAGAAGGAGGGGCGGTGCAGAATTTCATGGCCTCACCCGCCGGGATCCTCGCCGCGCTCGCCTCCTTCGCAGGAATCTGGCTCGGCCTGTGGGCTGCCATGCGCTGGGTCCATCGCGAGCCGCTGATGGCGCTGATCGGCACCAGCCGCCGCGTTTCGCGCTCGGGATTTTTTAGGGGATTGGCCGCGGTGCTGGTCACATCGCTGCTCTCCGAGATACTGCTCTATCTCTTGCAGCCCGACATTGCGCGCGGTGCGCTCGCCCTGTCGTCCTGGCTGCTGTTCCTGATCCCGATCGCCGCGCTGACCCTGCTGCAGGCCTCGTCCGAAGAGGTGCTGTTTCGCGGCTATCTCCTCAGGGGCCTGGCCAACCGCTTTCAAAACCCCTTCATCTGGGCGCTGCTGCCAGGACTTCTGTTCACTGCGATGCATTGGAACCCAAGCTCGACGACCGCCATCAACGCCTGCGTGCTGGCCTCGATCGCCGCTTTTGCGCTGCTCCTGACGCTTGTGGTCTATGCCACGGGCAATCTCGGCGCGGCCTTTGGCGCCCACCTCGGCAACAATCTGACCGGCTTCCTGCTGATTTCGCACCAGCAAAGCTACAATTCCTTCGCCCTGTTCAACGCCAAGCCGCTCGAAGGCCCCGGCTGGACGACGGTTGATGCCGTCCTCATTGCGGCGATCGGCATCGTCTGCAGCCTGTTGACCGTTCTGCTGCTGCTGCACCCGCGCTCGCCGCTGAAGGTCGAGCCGGATTTTTCGCACCCCGGCGGCCCATGCTGATGCGCATCACGCTGGTGGTGCTGCCATAAACCAAACCGGCCCGGTTCAGCGTATTCGGCCCCGCACCTTGACTCCGCGGCCGATTTCCTGTCTACAGCCCGCGAATTCCGCGACGAGTATCCCTCCGAGCAAGCCGACCGGGACGCCGAAGCCTGTTTGAGGCGACGTGCTGTAAATCGATCCTGGAGGTCAACATCCGGCAGCGCTGTGCGCCCCCGGGTGCTTTTTGGCTTTGAGCTTTTGCCTGGACAGCTTGGGTTGGATACTGGGCGCGAACGCATTACCTCTCGGGCATCATCCGGGTGCCAGGGAAAAGGAAGAAGAATGTTTGAATCGCTACAGGAACGTCTTGGTTCGATCCTGAACGGCCTCACCGGCCGCGGCGCCCTGTCCGAGGCCGATGTCTCGGCGGCGCTGCGCGAGGTGCGCCGTGCGCTGCTTGAGGCCGACGTTGCGCTGGAAGTGGTGCGTTCCTTCACCGACAAGGTGCGCGAGAAGGCCGTCGGCGCCGCCGTGCTGAAGTCGATCAAGCCCGGGCAGATGGTCGTCAAGATCGTCCATGACGAGCTGGTCGGGATGCTGGGCGCCGAGGGCGTCGCCATCGACCTCAATGCACCGGCTCCAGTCGTCATCATGATGGTCGGCCTGCAGGGTTCCGGCAAGACCACGACATCGGCCAAGATCGCAAAGCGCCTCACCGAGCGTCAGAACAAGAAGGTCCTGATGGCCTCGCTCGACACGCGGCGTCCCGCCGCGCAGGAGCAGCTCCGTCAGCTCGGCGAGCAGGTCAAGGTCGCCACGCTGCCGATCGTCGAGGGCCAGACGCCGGTCGACATCGCCCGCCGCGCCGTGCAGGCCGCAAAGCTCGGCGGCCATGACGTCGTCATCCTTGACACCGCCGGCCGCACCCACATAGACGAGCCGCTGATGGTCGAGATGGCCGACATCAAGAAGGTTTCGTCGCCGCACGAAATCCTTTTGGTCGCCGATTCGCTGACGGGCCAAGATGCCGTCAATCTGGCAAAAAGCTTCGATGAGCGCGTCGGCATCACCGGCCTGGTGCTGACCCGTATGGATGGCGACGGCCGTGGTGGTGCGGCACTTTCCATGCGCGCTGTCACCGGCAAGCCGATCAAGCTGATCGGCACCGGCGAGAAAATGGACGGGCTGGAGGAATTCCATCCCAAGCGCATCGCCGACCGCATTCTCGGCATGGGCGACATCATCAGCCTCGTCGAAAAGGCTGCCGAAAACATCGACGCCGAGCAGGCGGCGGCGATGGCCAAGAAGATGCAGTCGGGCAAGTTCGACCTGAACGATCTTGCCGGCCAGCTTCAGCAGATGTCGAAGATGGGCGGCATGGGCGGCATCATGGGCATGATGCCGGGCATGGGCAAGATGAAGGACCAGATGGCTGCCGCCGGTCTCGACGACAAGATGTTCGGCCGCCAGCTCGCCATCATCTCGTCGATGACCAAGGCCGAGCGCGCCAACCCCGATATTCTGAAGCACTCGCGCAAGAAGCGCATCGCCGCAGGCTCCGGCACCGATGCGGCCGAGATCAACAAGCTCCTGAAGATGCACCGCGGCATGGCCGACATGATGAAAGCGATGGGCGGCAAGGGCGGTGGCCTGATGCGTGGCATGATGGGCGGTCTGGCCCAGAAGATGGGACTCGGCGGCATGATGCCAGGGGGCATGGGTGGCCCGGGCGGCATGATGGGCGGCATGCCGGACCTGTCCAAGATGGACCCCAAGCAGCTCGAAGCCTTGCAGAAGCAAGCACAGGCAGCCGGTCTCGGCGGCATGAAGGGTCTTCCCGGTGGCCTCCCAGGTGGCGGTGGTCTGCCTGGGCTGCCCGGCGGCATGAAGCTTCCTGGTTTGCCAGGATCCGGCGGCGGTCTGCCAATGCTCGGCAAGAACGCCCCTGGCAAGAAGAAGTGAGGGCGCGATGAACGAAGAGAAGGACATGGCCGACGCACGCGCGGCGCTGGTCGATTACCGCGCCTCGATCGACAACATCGACGCAGCGCTCATCCACATGCTGGCCGAGCGTTTCCGCTGCACCAAGGCGGTCGGCGAGCTGAAGGCATCGCATGGCCTGCCGCCGGCCGATCCGGCGCGCGAGCAGCAGCAGATCGCCCGCCTTCGCCAACTGGCGAAGGACGCCCATCTCGACCCGGATTTCGCGGAGAAATTCCTGAACTTCGTCGTCCGCGAAGTGATCCGCCATCACGAGCATATCGCCGCATCCAACGGCGGAACGAAAACCGGCTGAGGACCAGCCGTAAACCCGAAAATCAGCGTTTTAGGAGAAAAGAAATGCCATTGAAAATCCGACTGGCCCGTGCGGGCTCGAAAAAGCGTCCCTATTACCACGTCGTCGTCGCCGACGCCCGTTCGCCGCGCGACGGCCGTTTCATCGAGTCGCTCGGCTCGTGGAACCCGCTGCTGCCCAAGGACGGCGAGCGGGTCAAGGTCGACGCCGACCGCGTCAAGCATTGGCTCTCGCACGGCGCCCAGCCGACCGACCGCGTGCTGCGCTTCCTCGACGAGGCCGGCATCGCCAAGCGCGAGGCCCGCTCCAATCCCAAGAAGGCCGAGCCCGGCAAGAAGGCGCAGGAACGCGCCGCACTTCTGAAGAAGGCGCAGGACAATGCAGCCGCCGCTGTTGCCGCTGCGGCAGCCGCGCCGGTCGAGGCGGAAGCCGCGACCGCCGAATAATCCGCTTTTTATCGCCTACGGAACGGCGGGCGCTTTGCCCGCCGTTTTATTTGGTCGGAGCTAAACGCGGCCCGATCAATAGCCTGCCGGGCAGCGGGCGATGTAGACGCGTCCATAGCGATCGCGATAGCGGCACCGGCCGGGTTCGGTAGCACGACCGATCAGTGCGCCGGCGACGGCGCCGACAGCACCACCAACAACAGCTCCCTCCACCGGGTCATTTGCAACGGCAGCGCCGACAGCAGCGCCACCCAGGCCACCGACCGCGGCGCCCTGTTCCGTCCGCGAACAGGCTGCGAGCGAGGTTGCCAATATCATCAGGACCACCAGTTTCTTCATCGTCGCTCCTCCCAAATGGGGTTTTCCGTCCTCGCCCCACCTCGTCTAACTCGCAACCGGGCGATTTGATCCAAGGGCAAGGAAGAGGGTGGCGGCAGATGGCCCTCTCTCTGGCGGCGCGACCGCCATCGAACGGCTCTTGACGCCGCCGCTATCGGCTGAGCGGGATCAGCGAGCGCACCCCGGGATTGCGCAGGAAAAGGCCGCCCCACAGAATGAGGCCGAGATATACGCCGAACAATGTGTGCGAGAACAGCGGGCTGCCAAGACGCGCGTGGGTCGCGATGGCGCCGCCGAGATAGGCGGTGAGCAGGACGGCGCCGAGCACCGAGGTGCGCGGCACCGCATAGAGCGCGGTCGAGACCAGCCCGACGATGCCGAGCATGCGCGAGACATCGGGATCGGCCGGCCAGCCGAGTTGCACCATGGTCTGGGTGACGACATCGAGCGGCGGCAGCTTGATGACGCCGTCGAAGGTCATGAACAGCACGATGAGGGCGCTGAGCCCGCGGCCGGTCCACAGCGCGCTCGGCGTGACGGATGCTGTTTGAGACATGGTCATTGGTCCTCCGGTTGTTTCGAGCCCTTTTGGCGAGGGTCGAACCAAGGACGCGGCGTGAGGCGGCGATCCGACACGCTTATGATTTTTCCAGCGCACGGTGCTTCGGTGAGCGCGGGAACAAACCCTAGGAGAAATAGTATTTTTTGGCGGGGATCATTTTTGGCGGCGCTTCGCCGAGCGCCTCGAACACCGAGATCTCACAGACGCGGCACAGGCCGTCGAGGGCGAGATCGTTGGCCTCGGTGCCGAACGGGTCCTCGAGTTCCTCCGAGAGCGCGTCGAGGCCGAAGAAGGTGTAGGCGATCAGCGCCGTGAACAGCGGCGTCGCCCAACCGGCAGTCGAGGCCAGCCCAAACGGCAGCAGCAGGCAGAAGATGTAGGCGGTGCGCTGCAACAGCAGCGTGTAGGCAAAAGGAAGCGGTGTTCCCATGATGCGCTCGCAGCCGGCCTGCGCTGCGGCGATTTGCGACAGGCGCTCGTCGAGAATGCGGTAGCCCATGACATCGATTGCGCCGGCCCTGTACAACGCGGCGGCTCGCTCGCCCATCCGCCGCAGCATGGCGTCCGGCGGGTTGGCCAGCTTGGCAGCACTTTCGGCCGCCTCATCGATGAACGCGCGTGCTTCGGTCGTGGCATCGACCCGCCGAAGCAGGCCGCGCAGGAAGTGACAGAAGGCGATCGCCTCCATCAGCAGCCCGCGCAGTTCGACCCGATCCTCGATCAACCCGGTGCTGGCGCGCGCCAGATTGCGAATGTCGAACACAAGCTGGCCCCACAGCTTGCGCGCCTCCCACCAGCGGTCGTAGGCGGCATTGTTACGGAAGCCGAGATAGATCGACAGCGCCACACCGAGCAAGGCGAGCGGCGCGGGCCCGGCATTGCCGAGGTCAAGCTGCAGCGCCCTGACCGCCAGCACCACCAGTGCGCCATAAATGCCGAAGCCGAAGATCTGCGGCAGGATGCGCGGCGCCACCGAGCCGCGCATGATGAAGAACAGATGCAAAAATCCCGGGCGCGGGCGAACGATCATCGAAACCCCTTTCACGGACCGGCAATGATCCTGATCGGTTCCATTGTGCGACGCAATACACGCACAAGCCCAGCGGCCAGCGACATGGCGATGTCGTCTTGCCAGTTTGAGGGCAGAGCAGGGCCAGGTGATGCCGGCCCGACGCGATCTAACTGAGGCGCCGGTGCCGCCCCTCATCCGCCTGCCGGCACCTTCTCCCCGTGAACGGGGAGAAGGGGCTAACGGCCGAAGGCCGAGCCCGCGACTGCGGGCCGCCGGTTGTCCGGCGCCCCCGCGGGGGGCCCGCCGCGGCAGCGGCGATACGGCCCGTGAGCGAGAAGTTACGCCGCCTTCCTCTTCGGTTGGATCAGCCCGCGCTCGATCAGCAATTCGGCGATCTGCACCGCGTTGAGTGCCGCGCCCTTGCGCAGATTGTCGGAGACGATCCACATCGACAGGCCGTTGTCGACGGTCGAATCCTCGCGGATGCGCGAGATGAAGGTCGCGTCCTCGCCGGCCGAGTCCAGCGGCGTGATGTAGCCGCCGTCCTCGCGCTTGTCGAGAACCTGGCAGCCCGGCGCTTCGCGCAGGATATCACGTGCTTCCTCGGCGGTGATCGGCTTTTCGAATTCGATGTTGACCGCTTCCGAATGGCCGATGAACACCGGCACGCGCACGCAGGTCGCCGTCAGCTTGATCTTGGGGTCGAGCATCTTCTTGGTCTCGGCGACCATCTTCCACTCTTCCTTGGTGAAGCCGTCGTCGAGGAAGACGTCGATGTGCGGGATGACGTTGAAGGCGATGCGCTTGGTGAACTTCTTGACGTCGACCTGATCGGCGACGAACACCGCGCGGGTCTGCGTGAACAGTTCGTCCATGCCTTCCTTGCCGGCGCCGGATACCGATTGATAGGTGGCGACGACGACACGCTTGATGGTGGCGAGGTCATGCAGCGGCTTCAGCGCCACGACCAGCTGCGCCGTCGAGCAGTTCGGGTTGGCGATGATGTTCTTGCGCGTGAACAGCGAAATCGCGTCCGGGTTCACTTCCGGCACGATCAGCGGCACGTCCTGGTCATAGCGGAAGGCCGACGAATTATCGATGACGACGCAGCCCTGCTTGCCGATCTTCGGCGACCATTCCTTCGAAACGTTGCCGCCGGCCGACATGATGCAGATGTCGGTATCGGAAAAATCATATTGGTCGAGCGCCCTGACCTTCAGCGTGCGATCGCCGAACGACACTTCCGTGCCCTGGCTGCGCCGCGAGGCCAGCGCTACCACCTCGCTCACCGGAAAGCCGCGCTCTTCCAGTATGTTGAGCATTTCCCGACCCACATTGCCCGTGGCGCCGACGATTGCAACCTTGAAACTCATCGAAATCTCCTGTCCTCTCCGCTCGGTTTTTTGGAGAAAACCCGCCGGCCGATGCGGGTTTCAACCCCCGGCCCGGACCCGGGAGAGGGTGGTTAGGCCAAGGGAATCAGACCGTTTTAGTGGTCGTTTTACCGGTTTTTTTGGCCAAGAACTTGGTTTTGCTGGAACGAGCAGACGCGCCGAGACGCCCGGCCCAATGGTTCACATTGCGGCCCGGGACGTCGAAGGCAAGAAGCGCCATCAAAAGGCCGCGCATCGAAACTACCCCATTCGGTGCCGGCTTTTACGCGGTTTGCGTAAAGAGTCAATCGCGACGCGGCGAGGCGCTTGCCCTGTACAATGGCGGCGGCGCGAAGTACGAACGATTGGATCGTTTGGCTCGTGGCGCTCCTGGCGCTCGCCGACGGATGACCCATTGCCGGGCATAAAAGAATCCGAATTCCGAAAGAGTGAAATGTCCAATTTCGAAGCACTTGTCCCCGCGCTGGCAAAGGCGCTGGAAAAACGCGGCTATGTCGAGCTGACGCCGGTGCAGAAGGCGGTTCTCGAGCTCGGGCAGGCCGATGCGCTGGTTTCCGCCCAGACCGGCTCCGGCAAGACCGTCGCCTTCGGGCTGGCTCTGGCGCCGACCCTTCTCGACGGCGCCGAGCGCTTTTCCCAGGCCGCAGCACCGCTGGCGCTGGCCGTGGCACCGACGCGGGAGCTCGCTTTGCAGGTGACGCGCGAACTCGAATGGCTCTACGAACTGACCGGCGCAGCGATAGCGTCCTGCGTCGGCGGCATGGACATGCGGACCGAGCGCCGCACGTTGGAGCGCGGCGCCCATATCGTCGTCGGCACGCCCGGCCGGCTGCGCGACCACATTACCCGCAATTCGCTCGACATGTCCGAGCTGAAGGCAGTGGTGCTCGACGAGGCCGACGAGATGCTCGATCTCGGCTTTCGCGAGGATCTGGAATTCATCCTCGACGCCGCGCCGGCCGAGCGCCGCACCTTGATGTTTTCGGCCACCGTGCCGCGCTCCATCGCCACGCTGGCCAAGGGCTACCAGCGCGATGCGGTGCGCATCTCGGCCGCCGGCGAGGAGAAGCAGCATCTCGACATTGAATACCGGGCACTGAGCGTGGCCCAGGCCGACCGGGAAAATGCCATCATCAACGTGCTGCGCTATTACGAGGCGAAGAACGCACTGGTGTTCTGCAATACACGCGCTGCCGTCAATCACCTGACCGCGCGCTTCAACAACCGCAACTTTTCCGTCGTCGCGCTTTCGGGCGAGCTGAGCCAGAACGAGCGCAGCCACGCGCTGCAGGCGATGCGCGACGGCCGCGCCAAAGTCTGCATCGCCACCGATGTGGCGGCGCGCGGCATCGACCTGCCCAACCTCGAACTGGTTATCCACGCCGACCTGCCGACCAATCCGGAGACGCTTCTGCACCGAAGCGGGCGGACGGGACGGGCGGGACGCAAGGGTGTCAGCGCGCTGATCGTGCCCAACAATGCTCGCAGGCGCACCGAACGGCTGCTGCAAAGCGCTGGCCTTGCGGCGACATGGGCAAGCCCGCCTTCGGCCGACGACGTCCTGCGCCGCGACGACGAGCGCATCCTCGCCGACCCGGTTTTCAGCGAGCCTGTGACGGATGATGAACGCGGCTTCATCAATGCGCTTCTTGAGCAGCATGGCCCCGATCAGGTGGCCGCCGCCTTCGTGCGTCTGTGCCGTTCCAGCCGTTCGGCGCCCGAGGATCTTTTAGAAGTCGCTCCGTTCACGCCGTCGGGCGACAGGCCCTCTGGCGACAGATCTGCCCGTCGCGACGAGGCGCCAAGCCGCCGCGACGATTTCGGCGACAGCGTCTGGTTCTCGCTGTCGGTGGGACGCAGGCAGAATGCCGAGCCGCGCTGGCTGATCCCGATGCTGTGCCGGACCGGCGGCATCTCCAAGCGCGAGATCGGCGCCATCAAGATGCAGCCGGAGGAAACTTTCGTGCAGATCGCGGCGGATTGGGCCGATCGGTTCCTCCAGGCGATCGGCCCGGATCGCAAGCTGCAGAACAACATCGCGGTGAAGCGGCTGGACGGCACGCCCGACCTGTCGCGGGCCGGCTATCAGGAGCCACGGCCGGACAAGAAGCCGCACCGCGGCAAGCGGACGTTCGACCAGAACGCGCCCAAATTCGAGAAGCGCGCACCGTCAGCCGATCAGCGCCCCGCCGCATTCGAGGCAAAGCCCTGGGCCGGGAAGGCAGGCAAGCCGAAATTCGACAAGGCCGGACCCGCCAAGAGCAAGAAAGCGAAGAAGCGGCCGGCTTAGCGATTTGCTGGCATCGTTGGCTTGTCATGGCCTGCAAGGGCTGGCCCTCGCCAAGGGAAATCGATACAGGTCTGCGCCGCCCCTCATCCGCCTGCCGGCACCTTCTCCCCGTCAACGGCGAGAAGCCCGCTGGCCGCAGCCTCGGCGTTCTTTCCGCGACGCCCGCGATTGGCGAAACCGGCGATGACAGCGTCCTTCTCCCCGTTACTATACGGGGAGTGCCCGACAGGGCGATGAGGGGCGGCGAAGACTTCGACGATTGGTCGTCTTCAACACGAGTGGCGCCGCTATCTTTTATCTGAAGCGATGCTCCCGCGCACGCACCCCTTGCGATCTGCCGCAACTTTGAACAGTTTGGCCAGCGGGACGAGGGGCAGGCATGCGCGGCGAAGTGCTTCACTATGACGAGGACCAGGGTTTTGGCTTCATCACCGGAGCCGACGGCAACCGCTACACCTTCGCGCGCGAGGATCTGCGCCGAGAGGCGACGATAGGCAGGGGCACGGCCATCGAGTTCCAGCCGGCTGGCGGACGGGCACGCGAGGTTTTTTCGGTCCGCGCCCAAACCGCCAGTCCGACGGACGCAACCGTGGCTCTGTCTCAGGCCGGCAATGCGCCCGTGGCGCCGCAACATTTCGGCCGTTTCGCTGAAAATGCTCCCGCCACCGACCTTTGGAGCTACTTCCGGCGGGGCCTGACTGAAAATTACTTCAATTTCTCCGGCCGTGCCCGCCGCAAGGAATATTGGGGCTATTGCCTGTTCTGGACGATCGCGCTGATCGTGGTCGTCGGCGTCGGCCTCTTCATCGACGACGCCATGGGCGATCTTGACGAATTGCCGGCAGCGACGGTCGGTCTTTGCGGCGCGTTTGTGCTGGCGACATTCCCGCCTTGGATCGGACTGAACGTGCGTCGCCTGCACGACATCGGCCTGACCGGCTGGCTTTTTCTGGCGGTGCTCATCCCGACCATCGGCTGGCTGATCATCCTGGTCTTCGCGCTGATCCCGACGCAGTCCCGTGAAAATCAGTGGGGCCCGGTGCCGGCGGGGGTCAGGGCCTAGCTGGTCGACACAGCGATTTTGAGGGGTGGAAGCCGGGCGGACGTCGATCGCCAGCGGGCTTAGCCCAGGAACCTGGCGATGATCGCGTCGCCCATCTCAGCGGTGCCGACCTCGGTCATGCCAGGGGAAAGAATATCCCTAGTACGCAAGCCCTGGTCGAGCACGGCGGCGATGGCGCTTTCCAGGCGGTCGGCCTCGGCCACCATGCCGAAGGAATAGCGCATGCACATGGCGAAGGAGGCGATCATGGCGATCGGGTTGGCGATGCCCTTGCCCGCGATGTCGGGCGCCGAACCGTGCACCGGTTCGTAGAGCGCCTTGCGCTTTTTCGTCTTGGCATCCGGCGCGCCGAGCGACGCCGAAGGCAGCATGCCGATCGAGCCGGTCAGCATGGCGGCGATGTCGGACAGCATGTCGCCGAACAGATTGTCGGTGACGATGACGTCGAATTGTTTCGGCCAGCGCACCAGCTGCATGCCGCCCGCATCGGCCAGCATGTGGTCGAGCTTGACGTCACCATATCTGGCCTTGTGCGTCTGCGTGACGACCTCGTTCCATAGCACGCCCGACTTCATCACATTGCGCTTTTCCATCGAGGTGACGTGGTTCTTGCGCGTGCGTGCCAGCTCGAAGGCGACGCCCGAGATGCGCTCGATCTCGAAGGTGTCGTAGACCTGGGTGTCGATTCCGCGCTTCTGGCCGTTGCCGAGATCGATGATCTGCTTCGGCTCGCCGAAATAGACGCCGCCGGTGAGCTCGCGAACGATCAGAATGTCGAGCCCTTCGACCACCTCCTGCTTGAGCGAGGAGGATGCCGCCAGCGCCGGATAGCAGATGGCCGGCCTGAGATTGGCGAACAGCTCCATGTCCTTGCGCAGCCGCAGCAGTCCGGCTTCCGGGCGCACCTCATAAGGCACCGCATCCCATTTCGGCCCGCCGACGGCGCCGAACAGCACCGCGTCGGCGGCCATCGCCTTGGCCATGTCGGCATCAGAAATCGCCGCGCCATGCGCGTCATAGGCGCAGCCGCCCACCAGCCCCTCATCGGTGACAAAACCGCTGTCGAGATTGTCGTTCATGGCGGCGATCAGCTTCTTCACTTCGGCCATCGCCTCGGGGCCGATGCCGTCGCCGGCGAGCAGGAGAAGATTTTTCGAAGCCATCCGGAACCGTCCTAATTGTGGCGCATGAAATCGGAATCGATTTCGCAAAGCATCATGCGCAGAAACAAAATTCTACAGCGTCCCTTTTCGCGGCCAAAGGACGCGCGGCGCTGTCGTGAGCCGCGGCCTTGCTAAACGCCAAGCGGCTCACGCGCAAGCCTTGGTTCAGAGCACCTTTGACGATCCTTCGCTCCGCCGACGTCGCGCAAGCTTCTGCGCCGCCGCCGCGCTCAGGACGTGCGCTTGAGCGCCGTCACTTCGATCTCGATCTTCATTTCCGGCTTGTTGAGCTGACAGACGATCATCGTCGCTGCCGGCCTGATGTCACCAAAAGCCTCGCCGAGGAGCGGAAAGACGATGTCGACGAAAGCCGCGTCGGTGATGTAGTAATGCGCCCGCACCACATCGGCCATCTCGAAGCCGCCGTCCTGCAACGCCTTGGCAATCGTCGCCAGGCAATTGCGCGTCTGCGCCTCGACCGTCTCCGGCATCGACATGGTCGCATAGTCGTAGCCCGTTGTTCCGGAAACGAAACACCAGTCGCCCTGCACCACGGCGCGCGAATAACCGGCGGCCTTCTCGAAGGGCGAGCCGGTGGAGATCAGTTTTCGCATGGTTCCCTCGGATATTCCTGAGGCGATATTGAGCTGAAGACGTGCCTTCCGGCTATGGGCCAGGCGGGGCGGAATCGACATTTATCTGAGCCGTGCATTCCCTGCGCAGAGAAACTGGCTAGCTTTTTCGGCCCCGCGCCGCCAGCGTCCGCAACCTCAGCGCGTTGAGGCGGATAAAACCTTCGGCGTCCTTCTGGTCGTAGGCGCCGCGGTCATCCTCGAAGGTGACCAGCGCGTCGGAATAGAGCGTCTTGTTCGACTTGCGGCCAGTGACGATGACGTTGCCCTTGTAAAGTTTCAGCCGCACCGTGCCTTCGACGTCTTCCTGGCTCTTGTCGATCATCGCCTGCAGCATCAGCCGCTCGGGCGCGAACCAGAAGCCGTTGTAGATCAGCTCGGCGTAGCGCGGCATGAATTCGTCCTTGAGGTGGGCGGCGCCACGGTCGAGCGTGATCGATTCGATCGCCCGGTGGGCTGATATCAGGATGGTGCCGCCGGGGGTCTCGTAGACGCCGCGTGATTTCATGCCGACGAAACGGTTCTCGACCAGGTCGAGCCGGCCGATGCCGTTGTCGCGGCCGAGATCGTTGAGCGCCGCCAGCATCGTCGCCGGCGACAGTTTTTTGCCGTCGAGCGCGATCGGATCGCCCTTCAGGAATTCGATTTCGATCTCGGTGACCTTGTCCGGCGCGTCCATCGGCGAGATGGTGCGCTGGTGGACGAATTCCGGCGGCTCGCTCCACGGGTCTTCCAGCACTTTGCCTTCGGAGGACGAATGCAGAAGATTGGCGTCGACCGAAAACGGCGCGTCGCCCTTCTTGTCCTTCGGCACCGGGATCTGGTGCTGCTCGGCGAAGTTGATCAGGTCGGTGCGCGACTTGAACGACCAGTCGCGCCATGGCGCGATGACCTTGATGTCGGGATTGAGCGCATAGGCCGAAAGCTCGAAACGGACCTGATCGTTGCCCTTGCCGGTGGCGCCATGCGCAATCGCATCGGCGCCGGTTTCTTGGGCGATCTCGACCAGGTGCTTGGAGATCAGCGGCCGGGCGATCGAGGTGCCGAGCAAATAGGTGCCTTCATAGACGGCATTGGCGCGAAACATCGGGAAGACGAAGTCGGAAACGAACTCCTCGCGCACATCGACGATGCGGATATCCTTGATGCCCATCATCTCGGCCTTGCGCCGCGCCGGCTCCAGTTCGCCGCCCTGGCCGAGATCGGCGGTGAAGGTGACCACCTCGGCGCCAAGCTCGGTCTGCAGCCATTTCAGGATGATGGAGGTGTCAAGGCCGCCGGAATAGGCGAGCACGACCTTGTTGACGGTTTTTGCTTTCGACATTTGGCTGTTCCGCGACAGGGTTCTTTGCGGGCGAGGTATCACGGCGTTTCCGCCTTGCGCAAGTGACGAACAGTGTTCCGGAGGGCAATCGTCCTTCCGGGCGTTTGCACCGCCCCTCACCTGCCTGCCGGCATCCCCTCCCCGTATAGTGACGGGGAGAGGAGGCGGCTTCATCGGTTTCGCCAAACTCTAACGCTGCAAGAATGGCGCTGAGGCTGCGGCCAGCCCTTTCTCCCCGTCACTATACGGGGAGAAATGCCCGGCAGGGCAATGAGGGGCGGCGCCGACATTTGACGATTGGCTGCCCGAGTTGGGCGCGATTGTTTGTCGGAGTCTCGCTATACCAGACGCCGTGCTGGCGAGAAGCTGGCGTGTATAAGGCACCTGCGCTATAGGCTGCGCTTTCTTTATCCAGGGGCCCGCAGATGTCCTTCATTCCCGACACCACCACGCTGATCCAATTCGCCATCGCCACCGTGATCCTGGCGATCACGCCGGGCCCCGACATGACGCTGTTCGTGTCGCGCACGCTGAGCCATGGACGCGCCACCGGCTTTGCCTCGATGGCCGGCGCGCTGTTCGGCACACTGATCCACACCACGCTGGTGGTGGTCGGCATCTCGGCGCTGATCGTCGCCTCGCCGATGTCTTTCCTGGCCCTGAAGATCTTTGGCGCCGGCTATCTCGTCTTCCTGGCGTGGCAGGCGATCACCAAGGGTTCGGCGTTTTCGCCCGAGAAGAAGAGCGGGCCGGAGATTTCGCTGTTTCGCGCCTGGGCGGCAGGGCTCGGCGTCAATCTGCTCAACCCGAAGATCATCCTGTTCTTCATGACCTTCCTGCCGCAGTTCGTCTCGGCCCATGATCCGAACGCGCCCGGAAAACTGTTCTTCCTCGGCGCGATGTTCGTCGTTTTGTCGATCCCGGTAACAGCGCCGATGGTCTTTGCGGCAGAAAAATTCTCGGCCGCGATGAAAGCAAGCCCGCGGGTAACGCGCGCCGTCGACTATCTGTTCGCCGGGGTGTTTTCGGCCTTCGCGCTCAAGATCCTGACCGCCCAGGCGAAGTAGACCTTCCGGCTTGGCGCCAGCTTCCGGCCGAGCGCCCGGCGCTCAGCCAGTAGAAAATGCCGCCGACCATGCCGCTGCCGATCACGGCAGCGACGACGCGCGGGTCGGTGATCTCGAAATTGACCTCGGCGGTCTGGTGGGCGAAGCCGAGGAAGACCGCCGCGACCACCGCGCCCGCCAGCGCATAGAACAGCCAGTCGCGCCGTCCGAGGATTTCCGAGACGAGAATCGCCACCGCTGCCGGCATAAAGGCGAAATAGGCGACGAACAGCGCAACGAAGGGGATTGAAAAATACAGCGAGGCCGTCGCCGCCGGCTGCACATGCTCCGGCGTATAGCCCAGCGACGCCAGGAACATGACGTTGAGGAAAGCGCTGGCCGCCAGCGCGGCAACGCCATAACCGATCAGGATGATGGCGAAGCGGATGAAGTAGGCGACAAGGCGGGTCACGCCTCGCCGTGCCCCGCGATCATCATTGCTTCCAGCGCGAGCCGATCGACCTTGCGCATGCGCTCGGATTCCGACTTGAGCTGGCCGCAGGCGGCGAGGATATCGCGGCCGCGCGGCGTGCGGATCGGCGAGGCATAGCCGGCATTGTTGATGTAGTCGGCGAATTTCTCGATCGTCTCCCAGTCCGAGCACTGGTAGTTGGTGCCCGGCCACGGATTGAACGGGATCAGATTGATCTTGGCTGGAATGCCCTTGAGCAGCTTGATCAGTCCCTTGGCGTCCTCGATCGAATCGTTGACGTCCTTCAGCAGCACATACTCGAAGGTGATGCGGCGGGCGTTCGACAGGCCGGGATAGGCGCGGCAGGCGGCGATCAGCTCTTTCAAGGGATATCTTTTGTTGATCGGCACCAAAAGGTCGCGCAGATCGTCATTGGTGGCGTGCAGCGAGATCGCCAGCATGACACCGATCTCGTCGCCGGTGCGGAAGATCTCCGGCACGACGCCGGAAGTCGACAGCGTGATGCGTCTCTTCGACAGGGAAAGCCCGTCGCCGTCGGACGCGATCAGCAGCGCCTTCTTCACCGCCTCGAAATTGTAGAGCGGCTCGCCCATGCCCATCATGACGATGTTGGACACTTTCCGGCCCTCGGCCGGAACGACGGCGCCATCGGGCGTGTCGCGGTCGGGGAAATCGCCGAGCCGGTCGCGGGCGGTCAGAAGCTGGGCGAGGATTTCCTCCGCGGTCAGGTTGCGCACCAGCTTCTGCGTGCCGGTGTGGCAAAAGGAGCAGGTCAGCGTGCAACCGACCTGTGAGGAGATGCAGAGCGTGCCGCGGCCTTCTTCGGGAATGTAGACGGTCTCGATCTCGACCGGCCGGCCGGCGCCGCGCGGCGGAAAGCGAAACAGCCATTTGCGCGTGCCGTCGGAGGAAATCTGCTCCTCGACGATCTCGGGCCTGGCGACGGTAAAATGCTTGTCGAGCTCGGCGCGCAGATCCTTGGAGATGTTGAACATACCAGCAAAGTCGGAGACGCCGCGCACATACATCCAGTGCCAGAGCTGCTGGGCGCGCATCCTGGCCTGGCGCTCCGGCACGATGCCTGATGCAACGAGCGCAGCGCCAAGCTCGG
Organism: Mesorhizobium sp. WSM4816; assembly: GCF_055811535.1. NCBI lineage: Bacteria > Pseudomonadati > Pseudomonadota > Alphaproteobacteria > Hyphomicrobiales > Phyllobacteriaceae > Mesorhizobium > Mesorhizobium sp. WSM4816. Next base: position 47,652 of record NZ_JBVVQR010000042.1, read on the forward strand.
CGCGGGTCAGGCCGATCAGCGACGGTTTTTCCGCCGGCGCGGCGCGGGCGCGCAACGCGTCACGGGCGCCTTCAGTGGTAAGGTCGAATGAGAGGGTCATCGTTGCGCCAATATAAGCGATTTACGGCCGATTACAGCATCGTGCCCGAAATGAAGCGCGGCGCATAGCACAGCTTGACGGCGGAGTCATGCAGGCGGCGGTTTCCTTCTCCCCTTGTGAGGCCTTTGCACAGAATCGGATTGATGATTCCGGGGGTAAGGAAGAGAGGGAGATGATT
>NZ_JBVVQR010000043.1:0-44553 GCF_055811535.1 Mesorhizobium sp. WSM4816
TGTTCGATCCAAATGCCGAGGATCTCCTTCGTGCCGTCCGGCAGGATGCCGAGCGCGATGTAGACGGCCTTGTTGCGCGCGAAGCCCTCGTCCCTGATCTTGACCCGGATCGCATCGAAGAAGACGAGCGGATAGACCGCATCCAGCGGGCGGTTCTGCCACTCGGCCACTTCCTCCAGGACGGCGTCGGTGACGGCCGAGATCAGGTCCGGCGACACGTCGATGCCGTAGAGCTCCTCCAGATGGCCGCGGATCTCGCGCACCGTCATGCCGCGCGCGTACATGGAAATGATCTTGTCGTCGAAGTCGGGAAAGCGGCGCTGGTATTTGGCGATCAGCTTCGGATCGAAGGTCCCGGCCCGGTCGCGCGGGATCGACAGCGTCATCTTCGACGTGCCCGTCAGAACCGACTTCCTCGAATGGCCGTTGCGGCGATTGGCGCTGCCGTCAGTGCGGTCGCCCTCGAGATGCTCGTCGAGTTCAGCGTTCAGAATCCGCTCTGAAAGCGCCTTCTTCAGGTCGTCGAGCAATCCGTCCTTGGCAAACACCTCATTCGGATCGCGGCCGGCAAGCAGTTGGTCCAGAAGTTCCTTCTCGATAGCCATGTGATGATTCTCTCCTTTCCATCATCATGGCCTCGCGCACAGAATTCCTGACAGTCCCTCATTTTCGTCGATTGAGGAAGTCCATGAAGAGCGTTTCGACATTGATTATCAGATGCGAGACTCTGGGTGACCTTTTGCTGCCGACGTCGGCCGGTAGCGACAGCATCACATTAACGCACCGATAGCCAAACGAAACCGCGTCTCGGCAATCTCATTAGTCCGTGCTGTGAGTTGCGCCTGCTCGCCGCGTCTCCTCTTGTAGAGACACAGATGCCCTGATGAACTTGCCGACGCCATATGTATCTACGAGGGACTGCTCAGACGAAACTAGCGCTGCAACGAGTTTCGCAAACTCAACGGAGAGCCTCCTCCACGCAAGCGTAAACCTCGTTTTCAGGGGTGGACTGCGACTACCTTGTCGAAAACAGACTGTTAGGTTATCGACTATGGGCGCGATAAGGTTGGCCTTTCTCAGTCCGGCCCCCGTGACAAGTAACGCTTTCCGCGCTGGGAAACGCGCCGCGATCATTTCTCCAAACCGGTTGGCGCCACCCCAAGCAACCTGGATGGCGGCGACTGTGCGGAATTCAAATGGATTGATCGTCATTCTGACTGCTCCGTGGTTGCTGCTCCGATCACTCTTTCGCCGAGCGGAGATGGTGATGACGTCGGTCATCCGAAATGCCGCAAAGACAAACTCCTGCTGCAGCGATAAACATTAACCAATGCGGCTTTTGCGTCGCCATGCTGTTTGCTGAAGCCATCATCTCCCACGGTCAATTAATTCAATTCCCTTCAGTTTGGATCAGAGGCGGCCGGAGAAACACTCGGGGAGAGCCAGTGCTCGCAGGAAACGGCTGGCCGCCTCGGCTGTGCTCCCAATCAACGGCGCGGTCCACACCAGGGCGCCCCCGTGCGCAGCGACCAAGATTTTATTCAGGCACGGTTGAACTTCGGTTGGGCAGGGCAGGTTGTAAATCTCGTCCGCCGGCCGAGCTGCACAACCTCGTCACCGCCACGACGGCATCATGGCACAGCGCTATGAGTGAGGCAGGTACGCAGAAAGCGTTGGTCGCTTGTCCCGCCAGGGCGTCGCCTTTTCGTAATGATGGCCAGCGCGCAACACGGTCGCGTCTTCGAAAGGACGGCCGACCAGCTGCATGCCTAGCGGCAATCCGGCGGCTGTGAAGCCAGTGCATACGGCAAGCGCCGGGGCGCCGCGGACGTTGAAGGCGTAGTTGAAGCAAGGGAGGTCGAACCAGCTTGCCTTCGTCGGCGTCTCGATCGGCGGGGCCTCGCTCCGCGTCGTCGCGCAAAGCAACACATCGACCTTGCGCATCGTCTCGTCAAAGGCGGCGCAGAGCTCGCGCCGCATGCGCTGCGCCTCTACGTAGTCGGCGGCGCTGAGGAAGGCTCCCATGGTAATGTAGTCGCGGAAACATTGGCCATAGTCCTGCGGCCGGGACTTCACCCATTTCTCGTGCAGGGCATAGCTCTCAGCTAACAGGATGATCTCACCGCACGCCGTCCAATCGGCAAGCGGTGGCAAGGTTACGTCGACGACCTCTGCGCCAAGATCGCGAAAGACAGAAGCTGCGTCCTCGAGCGCCTGCCGGGTCGCGTCGTTAACGAGACAGTCGAGCTCGTGGAAGTGGCGGACGAAGCCGATACGCATTCCCTTAACCGAGCCGCCGAGCGATGCCCGGAAATCGGATGTCTGCACTTGGGCACTGGCAGGATCGCCGGCGTCCGCCCCCACCATCGGCTGCAGCATGATGGCGCAATCCTCGACCGTCCAGGCGAGCGGCCCTACATGGTCGAGCGAATAAGCCAGCGGCAGGACGCCGGTGCGCGGGCAGAGCCCGTATGTCGGCTTGAACCCGGCAACACCGCAGAGCGAGGCGGGCCCCCGAATTGAGCCGCCGGTATCGGAACCCGTTCCGCCCAGAACGAGGCCGGCGGCGACCGCGGCGCCGGTCCCACTCGAGGAACCGCTGGTGCAATGCGCCGGGTTCCAGGGATTGCGCGCTGGGGGCCAAGGCAGATTGAAGTCCGGCCCAACACAGGCGAACTCGTCGGTTGCGAGCTTGCCGAGCATGACCGTCCCCGCCTCGGCGAGCCGGCGGACTGTGACCGCATCCTCCGCGGGCACGTGGTCGATCAGGATCTTCGAATGCGCCGTCGTCGGGATGCCTTTCGTGCAGTAGATGTCCTTGTGGGCGATGGGAATGCCGTGCAGCGGGCCGAGCGGGCCGCTCATCATGATCTGGGCCTCAGCCGCCTTCGCCTCGGCCAGCGCGCGCTCGGGGGTGAGACGGATGAAGGCGTGAAGCGTGCCGTCGAGCTTCTCGATCCGCGCAAGGCAAGATTGTACGAGTTCGACGGGCGAGAGCTTGCGCGCAGCGATGAGCGCCGCTGCCTGCGCGATTGTCAGGGGTGCGGTCATAGCGCGGCCTTACTTGGATCGAAGACAACGGCCGGTTCGGCCCCGGGCGCCCGTCCCCGTCCGCGCACGCGCTCCGCCATCGCCGCCACATAGCGGTAGGCGCCGTGGAGATCTCGCTCCTGGGTCGGCGTCAACGTGAGCCCGGCGCGTTGCGCAAGCGCTTTGAACGTGTCGAGGTCTACTGGTGCTTCCGCCATTCGGTTCTTCTCATTTCATTCGAAGCGGTGAGGAGAACTAACTCTCCCGCCGTCACTTGTTCTTACTGCGCGAGCCAAGCGGTAAAGTGCTGGCGCAGGTCGTCGCCCTTGTCAGCCCGAATACAGAATCGCTTACACGTCCATTTGAACTTTTTGCCTCAAGAAACAGTAACATTCTCCGTAATTATGAAAGAGAAATTTTTGATTTAATCTATTCACGCCGTTAATAAGTGTACGATGCTGGTCGCTTCTTGCTCCCGGCAGTCCACGTGTCCGGGGTCAGTCAAATTATTTCGTGAGAGGCTGGCCGACTTAGCCCAAGTTCTACTTCGTTTCAGCAGTGGCAACATGCTATCACCGCTTGCCCCGGGAGGAGTTTGACAGTGATTTCCACACGGGTGTCTTCCCCTATTCGAAGACAGGATCGTGAGGCTTAGTTGGGATGCCGTTAGCTGGAGCGCGCACATGACAGGCGACGACGCGCCCGTCTGCCATCGACACTAGGGCTGGCACGTCGATGCGGCAACGCTCGACCGCGAGCGGGCAACGTGGATGAAAGGCGCACCCGCTTGGCGGATTGATCGGGCTTGGCACCTCGCCCTCGACGGGTGCCTCCAGCCGAACGCGCGTTGGATCCGGCACAGGTGCAGCGGCGATCAGCGCCGCCGTGTATGGATGAACCGGCTTGGCAAAGAGGGCTTCGCATGTGGCCAGTTCCACGATCCGCCCGAGGTACATGACCGCGACGCGATGGCCGAGATGCTCGACGACGCCGAGGTCATGCGAAATAAAGACGAAGGCAATGCCCATCTGCTGTTGCAGATCCATCAGCAGGTTCAAGATCTGTGACTGCACGGAGACATCCAAGGCAGAAACCGCCTCGTCAGCGATAATGATCGAGGGCTTGAGTGATAGCGCCCGCGCAATGCCGAGCCGCTGGCGCTGGCCCCCCGACAGCTCGGACGGCAGCCTGTGCATCATCTCAGGCGACATTCCCACTTTCTGGAGAAGGTCCGCGGCAAGGGCGTTGCGCTGCTTGCGGCTGAGGCGCTCAAAATTCTCGACCGGTTCGGTAATGATCTGTCCGGCGGTGAGACGCGGGTTCAGCGACGAGTAAGGATCCTGAAACACCATCTGCATCCGACGGCGCCAGGCGTGAAGCGCCTCCTTCTTGAGGCCCGCGATATCGGTCCCGTCGATCAGCACGCGGCCAGCCGTCGGCTCGACGAGCCGCATCAAGAGCCGCGCGACGGTGGACTTGCCGCAGCCGGATTCACCGACGATGCAAAGCGTCTCGCCCGCCTCGACAGAAAAGGACACATCCTCCACCGCGCGGATCACCGGAATGCTTTTCTTGAAGATTCCCGCACCGAACAGATAATGCTTGGTCAGATTCTCGACTTTCAGCAAAGGATCTTTCATGCGCCCACGACCTCTTCGGCGCGCCAGCAGGCTGCGGCGCGGCCAGAGCCGACATCACGCAGGGCGGGTGTCTTCTCGCGGCAGATATCGATCGCGAACGGGCAGCGAGGCGCAAAGCTGCACCCGACAATGGGCTCGCGCAGACTTGGCACGATCCCTGGGATTTCTGGCAGACGACGCTGTCGGCCGCGCCGTCGATCAGGTACGGAACGCATGAGCGCCTGAGTGTACGGATGCATGGGGCGCGCGAACAGATCCGTTACGGTCGCCTGCTCGACGCTCCGGCCAGCATACATGACGATAACGCGCTGGCACGTCTCGGCGACGACTCCCAGATCATGCGTGATGAACATCACGGCCGTGCCCATGCGCTCTTTCAGGTCGACGATCAGCCGTAGGATCTGCGCCTGGATGGTGACGTCGAGCGCAGTCGTCGGCTCGTCGGCGATCAATAGTTCCGGCGAGCAGGCGAGAGCCATCGCGATCATCACGCGTTGACGCATTCCACCCGACATTTCATAGGGATAGTTGCTGATGCGATGCTCGGGATCTGCAATGCGGACGAAACGGAGCATTTCTTCGGCCTTGGCCATCGCAATTGAACGGGAGACCCCCGCGTGAATCTGCACCGCTTCAGCGATTTGGCGCCCAACCGTGTAGACCGGGTTCAGACTCGTCATTGGGTCCTGGAAGATCATCGCGATCTTGTCACCGCGGATCTTTCGCATCTCCTGCTCCGACAACTCAAGAAGGTCACGGCCTTGAAATCGGACCTCACCTCCAACCGTCTCAGCTGTCTGCTTCGGCAGCAGGCGAAGGATCGAGAGGGCAGTAACGCTCTTACCGCATCCGGATTCGCCGACGACGCCAAGCGTTTCGCCTTTCTTCACCTGGAAGCTGATGCCACCCAGGGCACGGGTGACGCTTTCCTCACCGTAAAAATGCGTCTCAAGGTTTCGAACATCGAGAAGCACGTCATGCCTTGCCGTGTTATGCATCTGCATGTCAGCGCCTCCGCTTCGAACGGGGATCGAACATATCGCGCAGACCATCCCCGAGCAGGTTGACAGCAAGCACCGTGACGGCAAGGCAGATGCCGGGGGCGAAAATCGTCATGGGAGCGATGGCGAGATACAGGCGCGAAGTGGCGATCATGTTGCCCCAACTGGGAATCTCGGGCGGTACACCCGCACCAAGGAAACTTAGCCCGGCTTCCGTCATAATTGCGCTCGCGCAAACAGTCGCGCTCTGCACCATCAGCGCGGGAATGGTGCTCGGGAGGATATGCCGCCACAGCACCTTTGGCAGGCGCGCACCACCGCAGAGCGCAGCCTCCACATAGGGACGCTCCCGAACACTGAGGACCACTGAACGAACGAGCCTCGCGACGGCTGGCGTCTCGGGGATCGCGATGGCGACGATGAGGATGCCGATGCCGGGGCCTGTCAGAGAAATAAGGGCAATGGCGAGCAGAATGGTCGGGATGGACATCAGGCCGTCCATGACCCGCATGACGACGTTGTCAAAGCTGCGGTTGTAGCCGGCGATGACACCGATCAGAGCTCCGGCAAGAGCCGCGCATGCCGCCGACAGCAATCCGACCATGAGGGAGATACGGGCGCCGAAGATCGTTCGCGCAAACACATCCCGGCCCAGATTGTCGCTCCCGAACCACATCTCGGCCGCAGGCGGCTGGAGGCGCTTGAATGGATCCATGTTTGTCGGATCGCCTGCGTAAAGCGGGGCAGCGAGCGCCAGAACGATCAGGAGCGCCAACAGGCCACCGCCGATCAGGACGAGTGGATGTCGCCTTGCGAGACGGGCAAGGCCGGAAAGCCCCAGCGGGGCCGACGGCGTGGTTTCAAGTATTGCGGAGGGGAGTGTCATATCAGTACCGGATGCGGGGATCGATCAGCGTATAGGCAAGATCGACTGTGAGATTGATAAGGACGTACAGACCTGATGTCAGGATGAGCACGCTCTGGATAATGGGATAGTCACGGTTGTTAATCGCATCGACGACTAACCGACCGATACCGGGTATGTTGAACACCGTTTCCGTGAGAACCACGCCGCCGATCATATAGGCGAAGCTTATGCCGATAACCGTCAAGATCGGGACGCCGGCATTCTTCAAGGCATGGTGGAAAAGCATGGCATAGGACGAAGCGCCCTTGGCGGCGGCCGTCCGCATATAGTCTTCCGACAGGACCTCGAACATGCTCGCCCGCGTAACCCGCGCGATGAATGCGATGTAGCCAAGACTTAACGCCACTGTGGGCAGGATCAGTTGCATGAACCATGGCCCCAGGCCATCCTCGATGGGCACATATCCCTGGACCGGTAGCCAGTGTGTCTTGATGGCGAAGAAGTATATGAGGAAATAGCCGACGACAAAGACCGGGACGGAATAACCAAATGCCGAAAAGGCGGCGAGGAGGCGATCGACGAAACCGCCAGTTCGCCACGCGGCTAGGATGCCGAAAGAGACCCCGACCGTCACCGAAAGGATCATTGTCAGGATCGACAGCGAAAGGGTCGGTTCAAGCCGCTGCGAGATGAGCTCGAGAACCGGTCGTCCGGCAAAGATCGAGGTGCCGAAATCGCCGCCGAGCATGTCGCGCACCCAACGCATGAACTGAACCGGCATAGGATCATCCAGCCCTAGCTGCTCGCGGATGGCAGCGATCCTCTCTGCCGTGGCCGTCTTGCCGGCGATTATAGCAGCTGGGTCGCCAGGCGCCAGCCTTAGAAGCAGGAACACGAAAATCCCGACCATCGCCATGACGGCGGTGGTCGAAACCAGTCTACGAAGGATGTAGGTCGCCATCAGGTCGGGACCTTCTGCACGTTCCACATTGGCACGAGCGCCGGCATGCCAATGAGGCCACTGAGGGCATTGCTGCGCGCAATCGGCGAGACATATTGACCCAGCAGAACGGTCCCAACAAAATCCCAATATAGTTGTTGCATCTTACGGGCCAGCGCCTTGCGCTCTTCTAGCGTTTCGCCATCCGCCCATTTTGCCCGAAGAGCCTCATATTCGTCGCTCGTCGGCCAACCCGCGAAGCCCTTCTCACCATTCGCTGTTTGAATGGAGTTGAACAAGTTGTTGTGATCGTAGTTGGATTCGCCGTTAATGTGTATGCTCCAACCGCCGTCCTCGACGGGACCCTTATTATCTAGGCGCGCGCTAACCCCGCCCCAGTCGCTCGGCGCAAGCTCGACCTTGATCCCAATCTTGCGCAGCGAATCCGCTACAATCTGCGCGCCAATGTCCCCCTCCCGCCAGTCCGTCGACTGCAGGATTATGACTTTCTCGCCGGCATATCCCGACTCCTTGAACAGCTGCTTGGCCTTTTCTGGATCCCCACCCTTCTTGAACCATCCAGTGTTTTCGTCATTGGAATAGGGCGTTTCGCTCCCGAATGCCCCAGTGATCGTACGGAAGTATTGGGGGTTCCCGACCACAGCTTGCATCACTGCCTCCTGATCGATCAGATGAAGCATCGCTTGGCGTGCCTTGACGTTGTCAAATGGCTTCTGCAGGCAGTTCATGCGCAGGAAAAGCACGTCGCCCCATTTGTTCAGAACCTCGAGTTTGAGATTAGGATCACTCTCGATGACTGGGTAAAGATCGGCGGGTGGCCCAAAGAGGAAATCGACCTCACCTGCTTGCAACGCCGCGACAGCGGTCTGCTGATCGGGTATATTATTCCAGATTACCCTGTCGATCCTGACAATCTTCTCACCGGCCAATCCGTCAGATGGCTCCTTGCGCGGGACGTATTGTTCATTGCGGTCGTAAGTGAAGCTCGCGCCGGGCTTGGCAAGAGCATGATTGAACTTAAATGGCCCTGATCCGATATTCGCTGTGACCTGCTCGGTCGCAGGGCGATCCGCATCCTTCTCTCGCATGATGAACAGGCACGGCGTTGCAAGGTCCGCGAGGATGTTGATTAATAGCCCTAGCGGCTTCTTGAGCGAAATCGTGAACGTTTTGTCGTCTTTTTTCGAAATATCCTTGGCCCGCGACATGATTAGTTGTCCTGCGGGAGTCGCCTGGCCAAAGCGACGGATCGAGGCCACGCAATCAGCTGCGGTTACGGGGGTGCCATCATGCCAGCCGAGGCCATCCCGAAGCTCGAACGTGTAGGTCTTCTTATCGTCGGAAACGCCCCACTTCCCTACCATTTGGGGCTGAGGCATCAATTTTGAATCTAGCGCAAACAGCGTATCGTAGATCATCAGGCCATGGTCGGCTATGGTATAGTTGCTCGACAAGACCGGATCGAAGCCGGGGAGAAAACTGGGAATTACTATTCGGACCGTCCGGTCGGGAGCGGACGCCGTCTGCGCCCGCAGGACCGACGGAATCGATACGGCCGCCCCTGCAGCCAAGCCCGCCTTGATAAGCTCGCGCCTTGAAATGGTCATTTTCTGATTCCCCTTTTTAAGCTGGTCGTGCGGACCTCGATGCTCACAATTGAACGGTAGCAGCTTGCAACCACCTGAAAAAAGAGAGATTTTCGCATTAATCTATTCACGCGGCGACTAAGTGGAAGCCGATACAGGTTCCCTCGGCGCCGCTGCTGCATGGTCTGTATGTGGTGGCAAGGGCATCCACCTTTATCCGTTCATCATTTACGGGGCGCGGAACGGTTCGTGGTGACGGTGCCCGCTACCTGCCATTGCTCATGCCGGGGGAGATCTTATGTGAGTAACAGAGAGCCCGCTCGGTTGGCTGCGCCCTCAAGTTTTGCTAACCGCCTGAGATCGCGCAATGCAACTGGCGCTGAGGTGCCGAGGCGAACGGGCGCCTTGCAGATAGTTGAATCGCATCGCCGCGTCTGGGGCAGCGGAAGGGTATCTCGCGGCATCCTTTGCCGCGGACACGCAAGGCTCCCTCGCGCCAATCAATGTCGTCGAGGCCCATACAAAGGATATCGCCGGCGCGCTGCCCGAGGAGAGCAAGGGCAGCAGTACCGCGCGGTCGCGGATACCCTTTGACGTCGTGACGTCGCACGAAGAGCCCCGCGCAAGACTTCCGTTGCGAAAAAAAAGCAACGCCGATAATCGCCATTGCGGGATGGGTTGCCCTGTCAGGGGCCAGGTCGATCAACTGCTGCCGCACGCTGCAAAGTTATCCTGGACCGTGCTGCTTTCGCGGGAGCTCGTCCCGCTTCCGGCAAGCCGCAGCATTTGTCTAAATTGATGTGGTGGCACGGCCCGCTACCGCAGCATCAGAATGCTAAAACCTGGTCGTCATTAACGCCTGAGGTGCTCCCCATCTTTGGATCGCCCCGGGCAGGAACTTCCGGGGGTGATGGCTCAAGGCGGAACAGCCGCCGATGAGCCTTTCATAAGCGATAACGGCGGCTTGTTGCCGATCGCGCTGTGGGTCGGACTGTGTTGAACAACACCACGAAACACAGGACCGAGGAACGCAAGTTTCTTTATCCATGGCATCCTTGGGCTGGGCGTTGTGTTCACGTTCATGAGGTGATCGAGAAGGCAGACCGGGAGGTTTTCCGCCGCAGTCTCGCCGGCCACGCCTCCGATCGGTGGCTGGAGGTTCCGGCCTGGATGTTTGATCGCGCGGTCTGCACCGCGTGGCGCATTGCCGCTGCCCCACATGTCGATCCCAGAACGCTTGGCGTCTTGGTGACACTGCTGCAGGACGCGACGGCCAATTCCCACACCCCATCGCAATTGGAGGATTCGGGCGCAGCATCGGGTCCTCCCGACACGAATCGGGGAGAGGTCCATGCCGCGCCAGCCTACGACATATCAGTTCGATCTGTTCTCCAACCCGCACGACGCGCAGACCGCACAGATGCCACCATGGCAGGCGCTGCCGGAAGAGACGCGCCTGACGCTGACAAAGCTGATGGTGCGCCTGATCCTCGGCCACGTCGACGGCGAGCGCACCGTTCCACTGGAGGAGGCGCGCCATGATGCATGAGAAGATCCGGCCCCATCATCTGGAGCGCAAGGCGATCCTTTATGTGCGGCAGTCCTCGGCCCATCAGGTTCTGCACAATCGTGAGAGCCGCGCCCTGCAGTATGCGATGCGCGATCGCCTGGTGGCACTCGGCTGGTCTTGCATCGAGACGGTCGATGACGATCGCGGCCGCTCTGCTGCTGGCGGTATCGCGCGAGCGGGCTTCGATCGGATGGTCGCCGCAGTCTGTCTCGGCAAGGTTGGGGCGGTTGCGGCGCGGGAGGTATCGCGCTTCGCCCGCAACAGCCGCGACTGGCAGCAGCTCATCGAGATGTGCCGCGTCGTCGATACCGTGCTGATCGACCAGGAGACGGTCTACGCACCGCGCCAGGGCAACGAACCGGCTGCTGCTGGCATTGAAGGGCAGTCTCAACGAGTATGAGCTCGATCTTCTGCGTCAGCGCTCCCTGTCGGCCCGCTATGAGAAGGCCCGGCGCGGTGAACTCGTCGTCGCTGCCCCGGTCGGCTTTGTGAAGGTCGGCGACCGGCTGGAGAAGGATCCCGATCGTCGCATGCAGGAGGCCATTACCCTTGTGTTTGACAAGGTGGCGGAACTTGGCAGTGCCCGCCAGGCCCTGCTCTGGTTCCTCGAACATGGGCTGGATTTGCCTGCCAAGCGCAACAATGGCGATGGGGTCTGGCGCAGGCCAAGCTATGCGACCATCCACCGAATGATCGAGAACCCGATCTACGGCGGCGCCTACGCCTATGGTAAGACTCGTGCTGCGTCGGGATATGATGCAACAGCCATTCGCTCGCGCAGCCGCCGTAAGGCGCGTGATGAATGGCTGGCGCTGATCCCGGGTGCACACGAAGGCTACGTCGGCTGGGAAAGGGCGGAAGCGATCCGCAAGATGGTGAGCGACAACGTGCCCACGAGCCGGCATCACGGGGCGCCCAAGCATGGCGACGCTCTGCTCGCCGGCCTTGTCCGCTGCCGGCGCTGCGGCCGCAAGCTGACGGTCCGCTACACGGGAACCAAACACAACATTCCGCGCTATTCCTGCTGGCGTGGTCTGCTTGACAATGGCGAGCCGCGTTGCATCGCCTTCGGTGGACTACGCGTCGACGACGTCATCGAGGAAGCTCTTCTGCGGGTTGTCGAGCCGGGAGCGATAGCCGCGGCCGTGAGGCCGAAGCGCAAGCGGCCAGTCGCCGCGATCAGGTCCGCGATGCTCTGATGCGCGATCGCGAGGCGGCACGCTACAGCGCCGATCGGGCATTCCGGCAATACGACGCCATCGATCCGCAGAACCGGCTGGTTGCGGCGGAACTGGAGTTGCGATGGAACCGGGCGCTTACGCGTGTCGGCGAGATCGAGAGCAGGATTGCCGCGCATGATGCCTCGACATCGGAGCCATCACTTCTGTCGCCAATACACGTCACCGCGCTCGCCGCCGATCTCAAGGCTGTGTGGGCGGCGCCGAGGACGGATGCAAGACTCAAGAAGCGCATCGTTCGTACCGTCATCCGGGAGGTGGTCGCCGATATCGATGACGAAGCCTCCGAGATCGTTCTCCTGATCCATTGGGTTGGCGGCGTCCATACTGAACTGCGCCTGCCGAAGCGGCGCCGTGGACAGCGCAACAGCACGTCCGGCGATATCATCGCGGCCGTCCGCCAACTGGTGCTCATCGCCAATGATGATCTGATTGCCGGCATCCTCAACCGCAATGGACTGGTGACCGGCCACGGCAATCGATGGACACGCGAGCGGGTCACCGCGCACAGGTCGCATCATAAGATCCCTGTCTTCCGGCCAGCGGCGGACGGCAAAGAGCCATGGCTTAACCTGAACAAGGCGGCGCGCCTTCTCGGCGTTGCACCGAAGACCCTCAGGCTCGCCGCCGAGGCGGGCGAGATCGAAGGCGTTCATCCTCTGCCGGATGGTCCATGGGTCTTCAGCCGATCAACGCTTGACGAACCGGCGGCTCAGCGCATCGTTCATCGCGCGCGGCAAAACCCAAAATACCCCATGGGATCGCATCCAGATCAGCAAAACCTATTCACTTCAACGACATAGACAGATGGGTGTTATGGAACAGGATTTAAGTCCTTACACCATTCCTCCATCTTCCGCCCGGAACTTGCCATTGAACGACTCGATGAAGGCATTGTCGGTCGGCTTTCCCGGCCGGGAGGAGTCCAGTTCAACACCTTTCGATAGGCCCATAGATCGAGGTCGCGGGAGACAAACTCGGAACCCTGGGCGACCCGGATCGTCTTCGGACAACCGACCTTGCGACACTTAGCGCTGCTTGAAAATCGCAATCTTTAAATTTAGTCGAAGACGCCTCATGCCACAGCGCCCTGTAATTAAACGAGTACAATAGACGCTTCATATAACTTCACAAAATCTTTGCGCCCGAAGATCACTGACGATGGTACTTCTCCGCAAAGTCTGATGTCGAGTACGGCCAAGAGAGCTCTTGCCGAACTGCGCAGCGACGGCCGCACAGCACGCAAAAATGGAGTTAACAGCCCATGGCAAGAAAAGCGCTGATCCTGGTAGAAGGCGTTTGGGATACTGGTCTGTTGTACGTGAAAGCAGCCCGGCGTCTTGGCCTGCGTCCTATCACCCTGTCGGCTGATCCAGCTCAATACGACTATCTTACGGCAGAAAGCGTTGACGCCATCCGTGTCGATACGAACAATCTCGATGCGCTAATCCGCGAATGTTCCCGTTTACGTGCGACGAATGACATTGCTGGCATTACGAGCGCAAAGGAGTCAGTCTATGCGAGAGTTGGCAAGCTCTGCCAGCATTTCGATCTACCGGGACCGAACCCCATATCAATTGAACGATGCTGCGACAAACCTATTCAACGTCAGCTCCTCGCGGAGGCCGGCGTTCCCACACCTGCTTTTCGCGTGGCGGCGAATGCGACGGACGTAAAAAGTTTTGCCTCGGACATCGGCCTGCCGGCAATTCTTAAGCCAGCCGCAGGCAGCGGCAGCATGGGAGTTCGATTGTGCCGCAATCTCGATGAGGTAACCGAGCACACGAACTATTTGTTGGGCGGGAAGCACATATGGCGGTCGTCGCCGAGGATACTGGTCGAAGAATTCGCACAGGGCCCGCAATATTCCGTCGACGTAATGGGGAATGAGGTCGTTGGGATTGCTGCCCTTGAATTCGGTGGCCCACCGCACTTCGTCTACCGTGAGCTCACCTATCCGGCCGTGTTGACTGACGACAAGCGCGATAGTGTTGTCGATCTTTCGCTGAGCTGTTTGCGAGCTCTCGACCTTGGCTGGGGGCCAACGAACGTTGAACTCCGGTGGACTAAGGGTGGTCCAGTCGTCATTGAAGTCAATCCCCGTCTTCCGGGTTCGCCCGCTCCTGAACTGGTTCAACTGGCCTACGGTATCGATCTCGTCACCGAGCACATAAAACTTGTGATCGGTTCCGAATGGAATTTGCACAGAAGCCATTCGCAGACTGCGGTCGCGCAGTACCTAGTTGCTGATCGCGATGGCACTCTCGATTGGATTCGTGGCGACAGTCGAGCGGCTGCTGTATCAGGTGTCGCCGAGGTCAAATTGTATGTTAAACCTAAGACGCCGATCGTTAGGAAAAGCGATTACCGAGACTGTATCGGACATGTCATCGCCGCTTCCCCCAGCCTCGCTGGGACCAAGGCCATCCTTCGAAAGGCCGTCGATTTGATCGATTGGTCAATTATACCATTTCCAAACCATGGCGAATAGCGGCAACCTGCGGACCCTCGCGTCCGGCGCCGGCGACCCTGTCTTTGCCTTCTTCGCCCTGATCGGCAAGCGCTTTGCGCCCCGACTGCGCAACCTCAAGGACCGGAAATTCCATACCTTCGAAAAAGCCGATACCTACCCGGCCATCACGGACCATATCGGCGTACGGAATCAATACCGCGCTCATCGTGGAATATTGGGATGATCTGCTGCATCTGCGTCGATCCGCGCGCGTACCGTTGCACCCTCGAAGATTCTCAGAAAGCTGGCTGCTTCACCACATCCGAGTCGGTTGGCTAAAGCCCTGCGGGAGCTCGGCCGTATCGAGCGATCCTTTTTCATGATCGAGTGGTATTCCAGTCCGGCCAGTCCGGCCTTGCGTCGGCGGTGCCCAAGCCGGTCTCAACAAGGGCGAGGCAGCGCACAAACTCAAGCCTGCCGTCTTCTTCCGGCGCGGCAATCAAGATGAGAGAGCGTATTGCCTTACCCTGCAATGCTCCCGAACGATCTTTCCGTTGCCTCACCATAATGGGATTCCATCAATGCGCGATCAGCTCGATTGCCGGCTCCACGTGCATTGGGCCGAACACCATCGCGTGTGCCTTTTCCTCCCGCCAGATCTTCAAGCGGCGCTGCAGCGTGCGCAGAAGTGGATCAGGATATTGCCCCGGCTGCTCCGCATGCAGACGCACCAGTAATTCGCGGCTCGTCCGCCAAGGCTCTTCGTCGAACCACGTGCGCAACCGATGCGATCAAAATCACGCCGGCGGTACGCAAGCGCCATATCGCAGTCGATACGAATCGGCGGCTGTTCATGGTCAACCTGACGCCGGCCGACATCCCCGCCAGCGCCGGCGCTCAGGCGATCCTGGATAGCATCCGGCATCGACGTCTCTCACGCCATGATCCTCGTCGCCATGGGCGGCAACCTGCTTCGCGGAAATGCCGATCCGTGAATTTCAAAACGGACTCTAAGAAGGACATGCGACACATGTGGGCTTTGTTGGGTCGTCGACCCATTCAGAATTAGCCAGCTTCCGTTATACCTTAGGCCAAGTTCCTGAAAACGTGTGTAAAGTCCTTTCTTCCGCCAGATCAGCGAAATTGGCATGAGCTTTGCTGCGTTTTGCTTGCGAGGCTATTGTAGCTGCGCCGGAGCAAGGCGCGAAGATGTTGGACGAGAGTACGGCAAGACGAAATTGGCCTTTGTGTTGTTTTGGCCCGACAGGGGGTTCGCCTTCGTCATGTATCCCAGAATGAAATTACACGATTTGCATACCGTTGTTGGAAGAACGGTCAGCGGCTCAGAATTCATGTGCAACTTGATTGGAGGCACAAGGTGAAACAGGAATTTACAGAATTTGCATTGAATTCATCCCAGGAGCGGATGTGCTTTCTGGATGCGATTGATCCGCGGCGCAAGGATCTCAACATATGCTGCGCAATAGAAATGGCGAGCCCATTGTCGACCCGGCAGCTGCATGAAGCGCTGATGCCCATTCTGCCACAGCATGTCTTCCTCAATACGAGGCTTTCCCGCCGCGGTGGGCGTTATGTGTGGAGTCCTCCAGTAGGAGAGGACTGCCTGAAAGAGGTTGTTCTACCCGAGAGGGCCGGCGCATCGGTGCAGCAACTTTCTGCTCTGTATCAGGAGTTTATAAGCCAGCCTTCTGGACTGATGTTTCGTTATCCCTGGCGAGTCCAACTTGTTCAGTCCGAAGGTAAGAGCTATCTTTTCTGTCTGTTTCATCACATCATCTGTGACGGGGACCGGTCACTCCTTCTATTGCTACAAGGCCTGTCGGGCCTAACCAAGATTGACGGGGACCGCGGCACGCTGGTCGGAGTCCCTTTGGCAGAGCCGCCGACGAAAGTCGATTGGGAAGCGGTGTCGCGCCTCGCTGAAGACATCAACGATCTGGGCGATCTGCGCGCTAGATTCCACCATATTGGCACGCCGCGACCGACTTTGAGCGAGTTTGTCATTGCACCAGATGAGCAGATTTGGGGCCATGCCGAAACTGAGGCGGGTCTTCTGGCAGCATTGCAGTTCGCGACCGCAAATCTGTTGAACAACGAGCAGATTATCGTCGCAATTCCTCAGGATTGCGTTCCCGACAGCTGCCCGGAAATTGGGTATTTCGGAAGTCCAGGATTGGCATTGATACCGCCAATGATTGAAGACCGCTGTTTTGGGACCGATTTCGGCCAAGTGCCGCAATGGGCGTTAGCACAAATGGAACTCTCAGCCCGCATCGGGCGCGTTCCGTATCAGGAGATCAGTGCCTCACCTGGTTTTGCGGAATTGGGCCAAGCTGACAATTTGTTCAATGTTCTCGTGGTACGCCGTCGGATCTTTAGCTTTTGCAGCCCATCGATCGCGCGAGTCTTTGAACCGGCACCGTCCCTTACGCCGTATCTGATAGTCGTCAATCATTGGCATGACGCCTCTGGACGCCTGATTTGCCGGCTAGAAGCTGCCAATGGTCTGATTAATCAGACGTCTCTCGATTATCTGGCAGGCCGCATGAAAGCCTACCTGCTGCGACATCAGCCTATTGCAGCCCGCCCGAAGGAACTGATTGACTTCAACGGGGCTCCCGCTGCTGTGACCCTATATTTTCTAGCCGCATTGCGTCAGCAAGCGACTGCCAATCCAGAGCGTGAGGCGATACGCGGTCAACGCGAGAGCTATTCCTACCAGTCACTGATCCGCATTGCCGATCAATTGGCCAAGCATATTCAGACGCGGATCGGTCAGGGCAATCCAACGATCGCTTATGCAGGTCCGCGCGAGCCCACGGAAATCACCGCTCTTGTCGGAGTGAATATGGCAGGCGGATGTTTTCTTCGGCTGGATGAAACCGACGGCCATTTGCACTTAAAGCAATTGGAAAGGACGGGTGCGGTCGCGATTCTGGTGACGGAGGAGGTGTTTCAGGGTTTCGATCGGCCGGAGGGGTTTGCTCCTTGTGACAAACCGGTTGCAGGTTTTCGGCTTCTGGTCGGGTCACCGGAGCGGCATCCGTCCCCAAAGTTCGACGCCTATGTAGTCATGACTTCAGGATCCACTGGAGAACCTAAGGCTATTCGGTTTCCAGCCGCACAATTGGACCAACTGGTGAAATGGCACCTCGACAAACTGCCCGAAGCACATCGCATGGCTCAGCTGTCGTCGCTTACGCACGATGTAGCCTATCACGAAATCTATGCGACGCTGGCTGGAGGGCGGACCCTCGTGTTCGCGGACTCCAAATTGAGGTCAAGTCCAAGTGCGCTCGCATCATTCGTGAATGAAATGGCGTTGGACAGGATTTATCTTCCAACGGTGCTGCTGGAAGGAGCGGCCAATGCATCGTTGGAACAGAACCTACCTTGCCGGGAATTGCAGATGGTCATTGTTGCCGGCGGAACATTACAGATCAGCGACAATGTTAGGCGGTGGTTTGCGAAGACAGGCGCGACCCTCGTTAACCACTACGGCATGTCGGAAACCCAGGATATAACGGCCCATGTGCTCGGAAGCGAACCCGGTGCTTGGCCAGACCTGCCCCATATTGGACGGCCGATCGCAGGAACAAAGGTTTCTATTATGGGCTGCCGGAACGAACCGCTTCCGGCGGGCGTGGCTGGCAATCTGGCGGTCCAATTTCCGGTCGACTCAGGGCAAGGGTTCTCAGCGCCAATGGTGTTGGGTGATGTCGGGTTTGTGGATGACGACGACAATATTCACTTGGTGGGACGCAGCGATCGAATTGTCAAACTTCGGGGCAACCGGATTTCGTTGGAGGCGATAGAATTGGTCCTTCGTCAGCGCGAAGGCATTCTGGATGCTGCCGCAATCGCTCCGCATACGACAGCGTTCGGGCAGGAGCCACGAGTCTTTTTCACATGCGAACCCAAATTTCCGGAGCCGCCCTCGCATGATCTGGTCGATTACATCGTGGCCAAACTCGGACGTCAGTTCCGTTGCCGGGTGTCGAAGTTGGCCGAGATCCCTCTTCTGAAAAACGGCAAGATAGATTATCCGTCACTCGAACGCCGCGCTGCTGAGATAGGCGTCGAAGAGACATCCGTGTCGGTCCACGCGCTCGTGCCTGATGACATGAAAGTAGCGGCGGCGATCCGGAAGCTAGTACCCGACGCGAGGTTCACCGCGACTAGCCGATTCAGCGACATTGGTTTCGATTCTCTTGGGTTCATGTCGCTTGAACTGGAGCTTGCCAGCACTTTTCCCGAATTGACGGTAGCCGATTTTTATCGCTTTCCCACCATTGCCGCGCTTGAGAGTCACCTTGAGAGTACCAAAAATGCAGCCAAGTTCGATGTCCCCCATCCCGTGCGGTTTGACGGGCAGAACGACTATGTGGGCGTCGTCGGCATGGCCGGTCGTTTCCCTGGGGCCGTAACGACGGAGGCGCTATGGGAGAATCTGATGGGCGGGCACTGTCTGATCACAAAGGGCGACCACCAGGCCGCCAAAGAGGGAAGAGAAGAGTCGAGATACTTTGTTCCAAGCTTCGGACAGATCGAAAACGTAGATGCATTTGACTACGAATTCTTTGGGCTCTCTCCGGCTGAAGCCTACAGGATGGATCCGCAGATACGAATTTTTCTAGAGTTATGCTGGGCCGCACTTGAGCATTCCTGTGATGCCGGCTACGGGGCTGATACCCGCATTGGGCTTTTCGCAGGTGCCGGGCTCAGTACTTATTTGATGAATGAACTCGAGCCCATGCGCAAAAGCAGGACCGACGGCTTTTTTCGCGAGGACAACACGCTGCAGTTACGGATGGGCAACGACAGAAACTACCTAACATCCACGGTTTCTTATCGCCTTGGCTTCACCGGGCCAAGCATCACAATTCAGGCCGCGTGCGCCACGTCGTTAGCGGCAATACACTATGCCAGGCAAGCACTGCTGAACGATGAATGCGATATCGCGCTGGCCGGGGGCATTTCGGTGATTTGGCCTCAGCCGAAAGGGTACGACTATGTGGAAGGGTCGGTCCGCAGCCCGAATGGTCTTTGTCGCCCCTTCGATGCTGGAGCCGACGGAACTGTGTTTGGAAACGGTGGCGGTCTCGTTGTGCTGAAAAGGAGCAGGGATGCTGTCCATCACGGCAACACCGTCTATGCCGAGATCGCCGGTAGCGCAGTCAACCATGACGGCAGCCGCAGGATGAATTTCGCCGCACCAAGCCCCCAGGGACAGGCTGATGTAATCACCCAGGCTTTACGCAATGCTCGATTGGGTCCCGATGCGCTGAGTTTTGTGGAGGCACACGGTAGCGGTACGGTAGTCGGGGACGCCATCGAATGGAGTTCCATCGGGCAGAGTCTGAGGATAGCCAAACGGGATGCACCGTGCCTAGTTGGCTCCATCAAGGGCAACATTGGCCATCTCGACGAGGGGGCTGGGGTGGCCGGATTCATCAAGTCTTGCCTAAGCTTATTTCACGCTGTCTTTCCGGGCACCTGCCATTTCTGCGAACTAAACGCGCGGCTACCGCCCGATGACAACATCCAAGTCTCCAGCCGCCCGGTGCCGCTCGGTCGCTCGAACTCGCTGTTCGGTGGCGTAAGTGCATTTGGGATGGGGGGCACAAATGCCCACATCATTTTGCAAGGTATACATGGGGGACAGTCGAGGAAGCCAGTGATATGACGAAGGCAATCGGCACTATACTTCCACTGTCGGCGAAATCGGCTCCAGCCTTTAAGGCCAATGCGGCTGCAGTTAAACAGTTCCTCTTGTCTGGGATCAACTGCAGTAAGGCCGATTTGGTCGAAACCTTGTCGCGTGGGCGACGTCATTTCAGCGCGTGCCGCGGCGTAATTTATAGAAATGAGGACAGCTACAGTGTCCACTCCGGCCAACCGATGAAGCAGCTTCCCGATGAACAAAGTTCATCAAATCTCGTCTGGATCTTTCCGGGGCAGGGAATGCAACTGAACTGGAAAATCATCGGGCATCTGAACGGCATCGAGGTATTTCGGGACCCTTTCAACGAGATTCTTGACGGCTTTCGGTCCCGCCTGGGACAAAGGCTCTTTGCCGAAAAAATTGGCGCGTTTCTCCCAAAAGAGGGCAATAATGGTTTCGTCTGTGGTCGATCAAATACGATCCATGATCAGGCGCTCGTTTTTGCTGTCGAACTGTCACTAAGCGCCTTGTGGTTGGCATGTGGAATTCGGCCGGCGGGGCTAGTTGGGCATAGCGTCGGCGAAATCGCTGCCGCAGTGTCTGCCGGCGTGCTTGCTCTGGACGAGGCATTAGATCTGATCGTGGCGCGCTCGGTGGAAATGGAACGGGTGCCAGATGAGGGCTTCATGTGCCAAGTGGACGCCGATGCTGAGTCCTTGCAGGCTCCACTGCTTAAGTTCGGCCTCGAAATCGCTTGCAAGAACAGCCCCGATCGGACAGTTGTGGCCGGTCCAGAGGCTGGATTTGAGTTCCTTGAGAACTATTGTGCGGAAAATCGGCTAAGGCACCACCGCCTCAAAGTCGCGAATGCCTTTCACAGCGAGATTATGGCGCCAGCGTCACAAGCTCTGCGCGACAGAGGTCCCGTTCTCGCACCCGAAACACCGCAAATTCCAATTTTCCCCACATGTTCCGCGGAGACGGTCGGGCCATTCACGCGAGACTACTGGGCTACGCAAATGCGATCTTGCGTTGATTATACGGGGGCGGTGGAACGTGTGCTGGACCAAATTGAGGCACCAATTTTTCTTGAAGTTGGCTTTGGGCAGGTGCTGAGCACCTTTACTCGCGCTACGGCCGGGCACAATGCCCGATCTGATTTCGGTGTGGTACCGGGGTTCGGCCGTGCCGGCAATCCAGTCGCGGAGAAAATCGCTGATCTGTTTGCTGCGGGCTATGCTGTGCCCTGGCATAAGCTCAACAACACCGGGCGTGGTTTGCTTGTCCCGATGCCAACTTATCGGTTCAACCAGTGTGAAATCGCCAGCACAGCGTTTGGAGTGCAGGTCACCGGACAACACGCGAGCTCGCTGCCACCTCTCGGCAAAAATACTATCCGCAAGACCACGGTGTTCGAGATATCGCCGCAGGAAACCGATTGGTTTGAGGAGCATCGGGTAAACGGTGCCTATGTCGTCCCCGGAGCTGGAATGCTGGCGATGATATTCGATTTCCTTTCCAACCTAGGCCACGCCACTAAGAATCAGTTGAATGATGTGGTTTTCGAAGCGCCTATCGTTCTGAACACGGCGGAGAGCAGATGTCAGATTGGCATTCAGGTAGAAGGTGGCGACCGACCAAGGGTTGCTCTTTATTCTCGGACGATAGGGAAAGAAGAGCCTTGGACGCGGAATGCCTTGGCCGTGGTAGACTCTATCGCAAGTTGGCCTGATGAGCCGGAACTTTGCGATACGGTGCAAGGCGGTAAGGCCGTCGCTTCTGAAAGCCTCTATGCGCAATTTGCCCTGCAGGGACTGGAATATGGACCGCAGTATAAGCGGATTGAAAGTGGTAGGCGTGCCGAAAAGGCATTTCACGCCCGGCTGTGTTCGCTCTCCAATGCCACCGGATTGACCGGACTGATCACCGCGCTGAATGCGATGTTGCAGGCGGCGAACTGTGCGATGGCTGTTCGAGAGCAGGAAACGGCCTTTCTCACGGCCAGCATCGGTTCGGTTAGCCTACGCGACGCGGCAAGTTCCGCCGGTGCTGGAACTATCTCAGCCCGGGTTGACGGCAAATCCCACGCCGTCCTTCGCGACGCGGTGCAAAGGCCGATCTGCGCTATGAGCGATGTCGGGGGCCCCATCCACCGCAACTCTAAAGCGCATGACATTGACGCTCTCGCCGGGCCTACGGCCAGGCCAGTTCTGTCGAAGGTGGCGCTGGTACTTGGTGTAGATGCGACTTCCCTAGATCTAAACGGTTCCTTGTCCGACAACGGTGTCGACTCCCTTCAGCTGATCGAGCTTCGCTTGGCACTGGAAGAAGTAAGCGATACACGTATACCACTGAGCTTGCTTTCTGACGGCGCCAGTCTCCAGGAAATTGAGCGCAAGTTCGTAGCGGTGAGCGGCGGGAAATCGCCTATTCTGTCGGCTGCCCCTACCGCTAGCGAAACAGTCGAACAACCCCGACCGAAGATTTTTTTCGTGGAAGGGATTTTCGGCCATGTTGGGGGAGAGGCCGGACTTCGCCACTCAGTCGAGTTCAGCATCGATGTGATCGGTCTGGGCGCGCCCGAGGACGGCACTTCTGACGACATTGTGGCGGCTGTCCGCCAGATGGCCGATGAAGTCGAGCAACACCAAACGAACGGTCCGCTGAGGCTAGTAGGGCACTCATTCGGAGCTATGCTCGTATATTCCTTGGCTGCGGAATTGGGACGTCGCGGCCGAGAGATCGAGCGGATTGTCGCCATTGATGGCCTTTTAGCGCCGGCATTGTCCCCGCATCATAAGGCCCGTGTGGATGATGACGATTTCAACCAACTTCTGCACAAGAGCCGATGTAAGCGAACAGCGCCAAACTCCCGCATGTCGGCGGCAGAGCGCGTCGTGATCGGCGAATTGAAGCGGGTGTTCGAGAGGAATTGCCGCATCGCAGCTTCGGCTCAAATCTACGCGCCTGTCAACTATCACGTGACGCTAGTCCTGCCTAGGCTGGACAATGTCACAGGTATAACCAAAGAGGTGTTCTTGCAGAACTTAAGCGCGATCCAAGCAGCTACCGGTGTAGAAGAAATCCCCAACGTTGAGGTTTTGTATGTCGATGGTGACCATTTCTCAATGATCCGCAGTCCGGCCATCAATGAGGTCGGTCGCCTCTTTGTGTCTCACGCAAGCTTGTCCGCTGTGAGCACGCCTCGGCCGTAACGGGATGCGAAATGTGAAACTCGCGTGCGATGACAGCCCTTCGAACGGATGTTGTCCCAAGAGGTGGTATAGCTTCGACTCTCGCAGTGCTTTTCCGGTCAGAGACAGGAACAAGTCAGCTTGCCACAGTCCTGATGGGTCAATACGAGCGCGGCATCACGAAGTTCGGCAATTAATTCATTACGCTTTTGCACTTCTTCTTCCGGGGCGAGTCGCCATTCTCTGGAAAAAATCAAAGGATGTCCTAATGGCAATTGAAATTGCACAAGAGACGCGGTCCAGTAGACTGCGCTTCGGTGGTCCCATTCGATTTCTACAGCAGATCGTGGCAATCACAGTTGCGATCCGCCGGGTTGTGAAATCGAGGTCGCCAAACTCGTCCACGCGGAACTCCTCGCCCTCGGTTATAGAGGCCGAACTGGATGAATTTCTTCCTGGACGCGCTAATGTTCGCGGAACGGGTGAGAAGCCCGCGTTGCTCCTTTCGTCCCACATTGACCCCGTGCCTATCGGTACCGTCCCATGGAAACGGCCGCCTTATCTCAGGGGAAATTA
This sequence comes from Mesorhizobium sp. WSM4816, assembly GCF_055811535.1. Lineage (NCBI taxonomy): Bacteria > Pseudomonadati > Pseudomonadota > Alphaproteobacteria > Hyphomicrobiales > Phyllobacteriaceae > Mesorhizobium > Mesorhizobium sp. WSM4816. The sequence continues at coordinate 23,803 of NZ_JBVVQR010000043.1, forward strand.
CGGAAGGTCGGCTATACGGGCGTGGTTCATCCGATATGAAAAGCGCCCTTTCGGCCATGATTGCCACTGCGGTCAACCTGACTTCTGACCACTGCGTGGTTGACTTCGATATCCGACTGCCTCCGCGTGTCGATCACCGCACGCACGGCAGGCAGCCCACGCACTACTTCATTCATAAAGTTCATCGATTAATTCATTACCCTTTTGCGTTTCAACTGAAGGGTCAAAATCACCATTCTCCGTTAAAAATGTAGAGGATGTCTTATGGTCATTACTAGCGCTCGAGCGAATAGCGAGGGTAAGAAACACTTTGATCCGATCCGATTCCTTCAGCAAATCGTTGCAATTGATAGCTGTGATCCCCCAGGTAGCGAAATTAAGATCGCTAAACTCGTGCACGAAGAGTTGCTGGCACTTGGCATTGAGTCTGAGCTGGACGAATTTCTTCCAGGGCGAGCGAATGTTTTAGGAAGGATCCGTGGAACCGGTGAGAAGCCAGCCCTAGTGCTTTCGTCGCACATGGATACTGTACCTGTCGGAACTGTGCCATGGCAAAGGTGGCCTTTTTCCGGTGAGGTAGAAAATGGTCGGCTTTACGGACGAGGCGCCACTGATATGAAGAGCGCGCTTGCGGCTATGATCGCGGCTGCCGGCAAACTGGCTGAAGAGCCGCGCAAAACGCTCAGGGGCGACGTAATTTTGGCGTTCACTGCAGGAGAAAGTGCAAATTTGCTTGGTGCCCGCAGATTCGTCGAGCGGGGCCTGAAAGAAGAAATAGGAGCGTTCCTCTGCGGAGAGCCGAGTGATCTTGATGTCGTGATCGTCGAGAAGGCAGCGCTATGGCTACGCGCAACGGGTACAGGTAGACTCGGCCATGTCTCAGGTGAGGCTGGCGTGAATGCAATTGACCTCATTCACGAGTTTCTATCTCGCCTTTACGCGTTAGACTTAGAATACCCGGAGCATCCGCTTCTCGACAAGCCAACCGTGCGCGTTGGTCGGATCCAGGGCGGCTCAGCGGTGAACCTCACACCAGATCGCTGTGCAGTCGAATTTGATATCCGGCTCCATCCCGGTGTGGATCATGAAGCGGTCGTAGCAAAAGTGGCGGAGATCGCGCCCGACGACGTCTCCATCAGTGTTTTGGATTTCAAGCCCGCAGTGGAAAGCCAGCCAGATGACAGCTTCGTTAAGCTGTGCATCGATATCTGCGGGCGTCACCGAAATCGCGCCCCAGAAATCAAAGGGGTATCATACTACAGCGACGGCACCGTTCTTTTGGATGGCTTGTCCGTGCCTTTCGCGATTATTGGTCCCGGCTCCTTGGGTCTGAGCGGACAGCCCGATGAATTTGTATCGATCGAGAACGTGCTAAAGGCCATCGAGATCTATCAAGACGTCACTCGAGCCTGGCTGTCATAAGGATCAAGATGCCTCACCTCCCGCGAATCGGCATCACGCCGGACATCAATGATATTGCTGCTCCCGAAACTGAATACGTCGTCAGGCGAAACTACGCGGACGTCGTCTCACAGGCTGGCGGTCTGCCTTTCCTCCTTCCCTACGGCGAGCAGGTTGAAGATTATCTCGATGCCATTGATGGGCTGCTCATCACCGGCGGCATGTTCGACATTGACCCGGCGCACTACCATCAGGATGCGCGCAAGAATTACGTTATAAAGCCGGCTCGGACGAATTTCGAACGGGCCTTGATTGAAGGAGCGTTATCCCGCTCAATGCCAATCCTTGGGATATGCAATGGCATGCAGCTCCTAGCCGTGTGTCTTGGTGGAGAATTGGTCCAAGATATCCCAACGGAAATAAAGGGCGCCCTAGAACACAAACCAGAACAACCGGCCTCGATTGCTCAGCATCGGGTCGAGATCACCGCCCCGTCACATTACCTGCGAACACCGCAGGGCGAGGTTTATGAGGTGAACAGTGTTCATCACCAATCGGTTCTTCCCTCGGATGCTTACCACACGCTCGCCGTTTCTCCGGACGGCGTGGTAGAGGCCGTGGAGGCGAAAAACGGCGGTTTTGCAGTCGGAGTGCAATGGCATCCAGAATACGGTGTCGCTGAGATCGACAGGATCGTCTTCGACGGCTTCGTAGCGAAGGCTACGGAATACCTCCAAAAGAAAAAGTGACCCAATGCTCCAGACGCCTGAACATCGCCTCGATGCGCTCAACCTCACCCTGCCTAAAACGTCGAAGCCAGCTGGAAACCTTCTGGGTTTCAAAATAGACCGTGGCCAAGTTTACGTTTCAGGCCAGCTGCCTCTAGACGATGGCATCGTGCAATATTCGGACCGGGTTGGTGATACGGTCTCTCAAGAGACGGCTTACGAAGCCGCCAGGCTGGCAGCTCTCAACGTCATCAGTCAGCTATCTTTGGCGACTGGCGGAAACTTATCGAGTGTAGAGGAGCTCGTCAAAGTTTCCGGCTTTGTTAGCTGCACATACGATTTCACCAATATCCCTGCAGTTGTTAATGGCGCTTCCGACCTATTCTTGGCGGTGTTTGGCGAACGCGGCACGCGCGCCAGGTTCGCTATCGGCGTTGCGGCCCTGCCGCCCGGCATACCAGTGGAGATTGAGGTCATTGCCCGTCTTCGGGATAACGACAGTCAATGAGCCGTGTTCTAGTTCTGGGAGCAGGCGTGGTCGGTATGACGTCCGCATACGCACTGGCAAAAAAAGGTTATGAAGTTTGCGTCGTCGACGCCGCCCCAGCGCCTGCAGAAGCCGGTGCCAGTTTCGGCAACGGCGCTCAGTTAAGTTACTTTTACTCGGATGCGATGGCCTCCCCTTCGCTCGCGGCAAACATCCCAAAATACATGCTGAGGCGCGACCCAGCGTTTAGAGTGCGTTTGATACCTTCGCCAACGTTTATGGCGTGGGGTCTGAGATTTCTTGCCAACGCGACGCAGTCGGCTTTTGAACGTAATACGTCTGACATTTTGGAGCTTGCGCTGCAGAGCCGACCCGGCATCGCGGAACTTTCAGGGAAGCTTCAATTCGATCACAGAAACAACGGCAAGATAACGCTCTTCTCCAATCGAGAAAGCCTTGTCAAAGCTGAGGGTCTCAGCAAACTGAAGAACCAATACGGCGCTGCGCAAGTTGTCCTAACGCGAGAGCAGGCACTCGAGCGAGAACCGGCTCTAGCACACTACGGGCACTCTTTCATTGGGGCTATCTGGTCACCGAACGATGAAGCTGGCGACTCCAGCTTATTTTGCAAGGACCTCAGAAATCTGCTCGAACAGGATTACGGGGTTAGGTTTATGTTTGATACGACGATCCGTCGAATCAAGACCCACGCAAACGAGATGGTTGCGGTGGAAACCCAGACAGAGGAGCTTCAGTGTGTACGCGCGGTAATTTCGTTAGGCGCATGGACTGCACCTATCGCGAGGACGGCCGGGATTTCGCTGCCAATTTGGCCAGTTCAGGGCTATTCCCTGACCGTTCCGGCTCTTGCTTCAGCTCCAGTTGCGAGTATTACCGACACCGCTCGAAAGACTGTATTCTGTCGTATAGGCAATCGATTGCGTGTCGCTGGCCTTGCAGATATTGGGCCCGTCAACTGCAAGTTTAGAGAGGACCGTTTTCGGACGCTTCTCACTACCGCGATGGGCATCTTTCCCAAAGCGGGCGATTACGGTGGCGAGGTCAACGCGTGGACCGGTCTACGTCCCGTCACTCCCGACAGCAAACCTATTGTTGGCGGCACGAGGATCAAAGGCCTATTCCTAAACTGCGGCCATGGATCGCTCGGGTGGACATTATCGATGGCGACCGCCAACAAACTTGCTGACATGATCTGTTAGTCGACCACCAATTGATGGCAAGTCGCTCGAGTTCGCTCCGAACGTTAAGCACTCCGCCTGAAAGGGATCTGGTTCTGAAGAGTGTTCTCGATTACCCTAGCCAATTGTCTCGCTGCCACAGATGGCTCCTGCTCGCTGAAGCTGATTTTGAGACCTGTGTGCGGAAGCGGAGGAAGGCGATGATCGTTGACAACCACCATGCCAGTACGCAGTTCCCCCTCAGGGACCAGTGAAACCGCAAGACCAGCTCGGACTACTTCAAGTACGCCCTCTAAGCTGCTGCAGGTCACTACCCGTCGGGATTGAAGCTCCGCCCGTCTTAGTGTCTCAAGCGCGATCCGGTGGTAGTTGCAAGTGCCTCCGACTACGGCCAATGGAATGATTCCATTTGCTGGAACCCGCCAATTGGGTGAAGAAATCCAAACCAGCTTGCCGGTTTGAAGAAGCCCGACACGTTCGACTTCCGGATCGACACGAAGCAAAGCCAGCTCAATATTGCGCGCCTTCAATTCGCGTAGGAGGTCAGCGGACATTCCTGCTCTTATCTCGATGCTTATCGTCGGACGACGCTCGACGAACTCAGCCAGAGCGCGCGTGAGAGGAGCAAAAAGATAGGTGTCGTCAACCACGCCGACCACGACTGTTCCACTGCTCAGTTCAGGGCGAAACGCGCTCTCCATCTCATCAACAAGGGCCACCACCTTACTCGCGCGCTCCATGAGCTCGTCACCCGCATGAGTAAGCCGACAGCGGCGGGTGGTGCGAACAAACAGTTGCTTTCCAAAGTGCTCTTCTAGTCGCGCAATTTGCTGGCTCACCGTGGATTGCGTCATATTCAAGCGCTGCGCGGCTGCTGAAAAACTGCCGAGCGTCGCAACTGCCGAAAAAGTTCGTAGAAGCGCGCTGTCCATATCAGTGATCATTTATCCGCGTGGTGCATGTATCGATAGCAGTAAACGAGTTATCTGCAAAGAGGGTGCGATCAGGAAACCATTACTAACTTCGTAAACGAATTAAGCGACCTCAGCGGCCATAAGAGCTTTCATTTCGACCACGATTTGTCAGACGGTCGGCAGGGAGGCGCTCTCGTCGAAGCCGCGATCGCGCTGCGATATTGATATCCTCTTTAATAACGTCGGCGTTCATTTTGTGAGCGGCGTCGAGAGCTTTCCCACCGAACAGTGGGACCGACTACTCGCAGTAAATCTTGGTGCGGCATTCCACGCTATCAAAGCGGTTTTTCCGGGAATGAAACGGAGAGGATGGGGGCGCATCGTCAACACCGCTTCAACGCTAGCTCTTCCCGGAGAAGTTGGCAGGACGGCATATGTAGCTGCGAAACAGGGGGGTCCTTGGGCTTACACGTACTGTAGCGCTAGAAGGCGCTGAACTCGGCATCATGCAATGCGATCTGCCGCGGGTGTGTCTACACTCCGCTCGCGGCCGCCCAGGTTGAAGCGAAATCCGCCGCTCTCGGTTTGTCCTTGGAGCAGACCACGAAGGAGCATTTTCTGAGTGAAATGCCCACCAAACGTTTCGTTGATCCTGTTGAAGTCGCTTCCGCTATGCTTTTTCTATGCACCGAAACGCTCGGTCGATCATTGATATCGCACTGCCAGTCGATGGCGGCGTCAGCGCGTAGCAAATTTCGACAAACTCAAACACCGGCACGCGTGGGCTATCGAATGCATCTTAAACTTTGGAATTGTCCGTGGGTATTGAAACTCTAAGAGCGGTAGCTCAGCCGTGGCTTCGTGACGCGATGGGCCACATGGATGCTCGTTCACACGGAGTTCTTCGATGACGCGTCCTCTCAGTTTGTAAGAAGCCTAGGAGGCGGAGTGGATCAACTCGCGGCTGCTCATCTTGGACGGGCAGATGTGCGTCACGTGGTCGAATTCTCAGAAGAAGTTAGGTCTGGCGGGTTGCTGACAATTCGCTCTCGCGTCATCAAAGTTGTAACCGCTGTTCTCAGGCCACGGCCTTGAGCGGCATAGGTCTGTAGGCCCAAGGCAGCAGATCGTGGATCTGGCTTTGTGGATGGCCGGCGACGATCCGGGCGATCACGTCAGCGAGATAGGTGTGAGGATCGCCGCCGTTGAGCTTGCATGTCTCGATCAGCGAAGCGTCCGAGCCGACGAAGAGCGCATTCTTGCGGTTCAGCGCAATGGGACGGATGGTGCGCTCGACGACGTTGGAGTCGATCTCGATCGTACCGTTGTCGAGGAATCGTGTCAGACCTTGCCAGCGCGAGAGCGCGTAGCGGATAGCTTCCGCCAGCTTGGTCTTCTGGCTGATAAGGGTGAGTTGCTGCCTAAGCCACGGCTCAAGGGCATTGATGACAGGACGGCTTCTCTCCTGCCGGACGGCGCGGCGTCGTCGGCGGAACGACCGCGGATATCGCTCTCAACGTGGTAGAGTTGGGCGATGCGGGTGAACGTCTGCGCGCTGTTGGTGCCAGAGGCTGAGGCGGGTCACGGCAAACCGGTGCCTGAGATCGTGCGGCCAAACGGCTTATCGCCATCAAAGTCGGCGAGTTTACGGACCTCGGCAAAGCCGTTTTGCAGGCCGGTCGCCGAGGCGGTTGCCCCGGGAACTGAGGAAGAAAGCCTGATCCTTGGGTATGGGGAAAGCGGCGTCGCGCTCACGGGCATAGCAACCAAGGGCACCCTGGGTTGTCGTGTGAACTGGAACGAGACGATCCTTGCGGAACTTTGTCTTCCGAACGAGGAGAACCCCGTTGGTGAGATCAACGTCGGAACGATCAAGCCCGACTACTCCCCCGATCGCAGCCCCAAACTCGCCAACAATCCGATCAGCGTCGCCATCGTCCGCCCTCGCAGAGGGATGCTAGGCGAAATGCGGGCGCATGCTTCGATGAGTGACGTCAACTCAGCCTCGCTGAGAATACGCGGAGGCGGAATCGCTCTGGATCTGGGGAAAGCTCTGCGCTCCAAGCCCTCGGTCCGGGCGTCGTAGACGGCGAGATACTCGAAAACCGGCGAAGCACGCCATGGCGAATTGCGCTGCTGTTCGCGGCGCCGCTGAACGACAGGACGAAGTCCAGCGCCATCGTCCGGGTAGCGGGCGCATCGAGCTGAGCGCGCCCAACGTAGCGGACGAAAGCCCGCAACTTGCCGGCTTGCTTGCTGAAGGCGTAGCCGAGGGAGTGGTGCAGCTCGATGTACCGCTCGGCCTTCTCGCCGAGGAATTGGGCAAAGGCGGTCATGCGACGCCTCCCGGAAAGGGTCCGGAAAGGGGAGTACGACCTCGGCGAGCTGCGAGGTGGCGACCTTTACGTACAGTGCCGTTGTGTTGATGCTTCGGTGCCCGAGAAGATCGGCGACCTCGTTGATCGGCCTTCGCTGCTTGACGAGCTGGGTGGCAAAGACTGTGGCGCAGGAGATGCGCACCTGCGACCCGCCCGAGTTCAACCCCGCCATGTCGCAACCGCTTCCGCACGATCCTCGAAACAGGCGACGCGCATTTGAATGCTGCCACGGGCGGCGTGAAGGACAGGAACAGATACGGACTATCCACCTTCGGTCGAGCGCGCAGGACGTAGTCAGCGAGCGCGGCGCCGGTTTCCTCGAGCAGCGGCGCCACCCGATCCCGCTTGCCCTTTGTGCGCCGGACCGAAACCTCGCCAGCACGCCAGTCGATATCCTGCAGCTGAATGGCGCGTAGCTCACCGTTGCGAATGCCCGTGGTGGCGAGTAGCAGCAGGACGGCTCGATCGCGGATGTCGACCGGCGTCGTTGCGCCGATCGCATCGATTGCGCGCCGAATGTCATCCCATGCAAGGCGCGGCGGCAAATGCGCCAAACGTCAATGAGGCGTCCTTGGGACGACGCGGTCGAGATCCTGGTCATGGTGGCTAGCCCAACGTAAAAACTGAAGAAATGTTCGGACGTGAGAAGTCGCCGCCGTGCGGGTGCCGCTGGTCGCCGATAGCGACAGCCGATGCTCGACAGCAGCGAGGACGTGCTCAGCCGTCAACGCCTCGAGGTTTTGACCGGGATGATGGCGGAACCAATCCAGAAAGCGGCGGCCGCCCAGTAGAACGCCTTCGCGGGTCTTCGGCTCAAGTCCTCGCACCTGGCGCAAATAGTCGGAAAATGAGGTAAGAAGCGGAGTATCCGGATCATCATCTACCCTGGGAGCGGAAGCAATGAAGCGCTCCGGAGCCACTCGCCGTGCATGTCCCAGCGCCGATGCTGCCCCAATGCGTGGAGAATCCATAGTAAACGTGCATAAATAGCTGTCGACGACATCTTGATGGATCGGCATCCGACCACAGCGCGTTGGGGCAAACTGGCTAAAGCGCCCGATCCGGCTCAAGTAAATCTCGGCGGACGCTCGCTTGTAACCAAGGGCGAAAAAATGCTCCGCGAGGTGATCCATCTCGCCACCGAGTGCACCGCTACGCAGGCGCTTGAGCACCCACAATAGGAAAAATAGAACTTGAGCATTCTGCCCCTCCGGCGTTGTGGCACAGGGGAATCCCGCGCCATGAGAGAGGCATGAAATATTATGTAGCGGAGGCAAGGTGGATTTGGCCGGCCCGAAAGCGGTCAGGGCGGCTCCGCCACATAATCTCGCCCGACGCATAAGAACGGTTATAACCGTTCTTGGGCGCGGTCTACGTGCGGGCCAAGCGGGCCGACCGCATCAAGCTCGTCTACTTCGACGGCACGGGCGTATGCTTGTTCGCCAAGCGCTGGAGGATGGCAAGTTCTGCTGGCCGGGCATTACCGATGGTGTCGTGCGACTGACGGCGGCACAGTTGCAGGCACTCCTGGAAGGCCTCGACTGGCGGCGGGTGCACGAGACGCGCGAGATGCGTGTTCCAACGACGGCGAGCTGACCAGCATTATTGCCAAATTACTGGAATCCATGCTTGAAATTCGTGACCGACGCGGCCGCTGCCCTACCCGACGATCCTCATGCGCTTCAGGCGATGCTTCTGGCCGCGCGTGCGGAGAATGAGAGGCTCCGCCAAATCATCAAGGAATTGCAGCGCTATCGCTTCGGGCGAAGGGCGGAGAGCCTGCCTGAGGACCAGCTGCTTCTGGGGCTGGAGGAAGCCGAGCAGGTAGAGGCGGAGGGCTTCGCCAGCGCGGAAGCCGGGGACCCCTCAAAGCGTGATGCCAGGGCTCGTAAGCGTCGCGCCAACCGCGGCTCGTTGCCCGCCCATCTGTCGCGCGTCGAGCAGGTGATCGACATCGCCGACAAGATCTGTCCGTGCTGCCAAGGCCAGCTGCATGAAAGATCTCGATCGAGACCTCGTTCTCGCTTTTCTCGACGAACTCGAGGAGAAGCGGAACAATTGCGTCGCCCCGCGCAACGCCCGCTTGGCCGCGATCCGATCTTTTTCCACCACGTCGCTGCCGCCGACCCGGCGTCCTTCGGTGTGGCCCAACGCGTGCTGTCTATTCCCATTAAACGGGCGACATCGAGGTAACGCACCATCTCACCAAGGCCGACGTGGATACCCTCATCGCGGCGCCCGATCCAAACACGCCTCGTGGTCGGCGCGACCGAGCCTTTCTGCTCTTCCTGGCACGGACCGGCGCCCGGTTCTCGGAAGCTACCGGCGTCAACGCAAACGACCTTCAGTTGGAGCGCTCTCACCAGCAAGTGCTGCTGCGCGGCAAGGGGCGCAGAGACCGCGTCGTGCCCATTCCTAAGGACCTGGCGCGAGCGCTGACGACCTTTTTGGGCGAGCGCGGGATCACCCATCACGAGCCCCGACCGATATTCGTCGGCGCCCGCAACGAGCGCCTGACTCGCTTCGGAACGACCTATATCGTGCGGCGTGCGGCGGTCCGAGGCCGTGCCTATCAGGCCAGCCTTGGCCGACAAGCCCATATCGCCGCACATCTTCCGGCACTCCCTCGCCATGAAGCTTCTCCAGTCCGGCGTGGACCTTTTGACGATCCAAGCCAGGCTCGGGCATGCACAGGTCGCCACGACCCACCGCTATGCCACAGCGGATGTCGAGATGATGCGCAATGGACTCGAGAAGGCGGGCGTCATCCGCGATCACGGCGTGCGTTTCCGACCAAATGACTCCGTTCTGCAACTGCTGAACTCCATCTGAATGTTATGTGGCGGAGGCAAGCTGGGTTTGGCCGGTCCGAAGGGGTCAGGGCGGGTCCGCCACATAATCTCGCCCGACGCATAAGAACGGATCCGCGCCCATCGCCTCGCGCACGAGCGCTGCCAGACCTTCCGCTCCCTTGCGGAAGTCGACTGGCTTCGTCGCCACCATGACCTTGACCCCTCCCGTTGGCCCGATCACGACGTTGCCCTCAGCGCACGGATCACCGCTGCAACCGTCTTCGAATCCGCCCCACGACCCACCCGCATTGCGATGCCGTCGATCTCGAGCTCGATCACACCCGCGTCTCGCGCCGGCTCCCGCTTCCTTGGCTGTGGCCGATGCTTCCCCGTAGGCTTCGGAGGCGCTGCCGTCACTACCGCCGGCACGAACATGGATTCCGATATCGCTGCCTCCCCCATCGGCCATCGAGCAGCCCGACGCCAGGTGAACAATTGCTGCGGAGAAAGTCCATACCGGCGTGCCACAGCACAAACCGTCTCGCGCGCCTCGTCGCTCTCCGCCACTATCCGGGCCTTCTCCTCCGGCGCCACTCACGCCCCCGACCCGAACCAGTAAAGATCTCCAGCCGACGGACCGGCTCCTCGTCCTTGGACTTAAGCATAAACTCTGAAATCGTCATATGTCGAAGCCCTCAAAGGCCTCGAACATCGTCCCTTACATCCACGGGCGAAAGGTGCCGCTGGGACAGGTACTCAAAGTTGGCCGAACGTCGCTTAATTTGTGCCATGAGCTGACGGCTCCCAGCGCCAACCTGCACGCAACCATTGGGGCAGTGAGCGTGATGTTCGACCTTAGCACGCAGCCGTTGCATTGCCGGATAACGTTCGGAGCGCAGCTGAACAGCTCCTACACAGAGGTACGATAATATGTCCTAATGGGATCCGGTTGTCAGGTGTATCTCTTCCCCAGCCCATTAGGGCCTTCCAGCTCCTCTCCCAGCATTGGACGACAGCTTTTCTTGCGCGGCCATATTCCATTCGACGCGCAGAGCAAGATTTATGTGTTTGGCGAATGGATTAATAACAACCGGTAATTTGTTTGTAAGACAGCGGCACGCCATAATTCGACTATGGGCAGCATCGTCGTGCGATCGATCGTCGGATTACAAAGCGGTGACAAGCAGTGTAGGTCGAGGTCTGTCATCGGACCTATTAAGGCGCACAAGAATCCATGCCGCCTGTAACAAAATAAGGATCTACAATGGGTACATTCATCACCTGCGCAGTAAATGGCGGTGCAGACACGGTTTCGCGCCACCCAAGGATACCGGTTACCCCTAAAGAGATTGCGGACGCAGCGATCTCGGCCGCAAAGGCGGGTGCTGCCATCGTCCACCTCCACGCGCGTGACCCGCAAACGGGTCAGCAGAGCAGGGACCCGGAACTTTTTGCGGAGATCGTATATCTGATCCGGGACAGCGACACGGATGTCATCATCAACGTTAGCTGCGGGATGGCAGGCGATTTAGTGCTCACAGAAACGCCTGACAGGCAGCTTGCCGGAGGGGGCACAGATTTGCTCGGCCCAAGAGAGCGGCTTCAACACTTGGATCGTCTTTGCCGTGACCCGAAGCTCAAGCCTGAGATATGCACCCTTGATTGCGGCTCCATGAATTTCGGCGACGGTAATCTCGTATACTTGGCGCCAGCAACATATCTCCGGTCGATGGCCGAGCATATCCGTTCACTCGGGATCAAGCCGGAATTAGAGGTTTTCGAACTTGGACATCTCGCATTCGTAAAGAAGATGTTCGCAGAGGGTCTTCTCGAAAGAGCGCCGCTTATCCAATTTTGTCTCGGGATTCCTGGCGGTGCTCCCGCAGAGCCATTTGTTCTCGATGCCTTCAAGCAATTGGCTCCAGCAGAATCGAACTGGAGCGCGTTTGCGATCGGGCGCGACGAGCTGCGTTTTGTTCCGCTTGCTGTAGGGCAGGGGGGTAATGTTCGAGTCGGCCTAGAAGACAATCTCTATCTTAAGAAAGGCGTCTTCGCCGACAACGACACCTTAGTAGAGCGGGCTGTTGGTTTGATCCGAGGAATGGGCGGATCCGTTCTTTCCGCGTCGGAGACCCGTCAAAAGCTCGGATTGGAAAAGCCGATGGTGTAAAGCGCTTCTGAAAAAGAGGACCGCGACGCGACAAGCATCGAAGCAACGATCATTGAGCTCGGTCATTGGGATCCATTCGCGCAATGAATGAATTAATTCAATAATCTTTCTTTTCGGACTGGGCGTGGGTGCTAATGTAATCCCAGTGGCTGAGACATAAGAAGAAGCCACCCAGGTGCGTAACGAGGCTGATTCGTTAGGACACCTTGGAGAATCCCGGGAACGAGATGCAGATCAACAAGAAATTCGAGATCTCCAATACGGATTTCGCCTTGCGCGCTGATAAGATTGAAAAGCGTTTCGGGGAAGTCGACGTTCTTCGGGGAATCTCGCTGGAAGCGAAGCGCGGCGATGTTATCAGCTTGATTGGCGCATCCGGATCAGGAAAATCTACGTTTCTCCGCTGTCTAAACTTTCTTGACGTTCCCACTAACGGGACTGTCACCATTCGCGGGGAGTCCTACAAGGCGTCTGATGCCGTAAGCCGCTCTCGGGCGAGCAAGCAAAAGCTGCGGGAGCTACGTCGCGAAGTGGGAATGGTCTTCCAATCATTTAACCTTTGGCCACACATGACAGCTACCGAAAACGTCGTGGAAGGCCCCGTTCGGGTCCTGAAGGAGTCTCCGAAAGCTGCGCGATCTCGCGCCCTAGACCTGCTCGCCCGCGTTGGATTGGCAGAAAGAGCTGACTACCGCCCATCTCAGCTCTCGGGCGGGCAGCAACAGCGGGTGGCGATTGCACGCGCGCTTGCGATGAACCCAGATGTCCTCCTTTTCGATGAACCAACATCAGCTCTGGATCCCGAGCTTGTTGGTGAGGTTCTCGCGGTCATGACCGACCTCGCAAAAGAAGGGAGAACAATGTTGATCGTCACGCATGAGATCGGGTTTGCGCGTGACGTCTCAAGCAAGATGCTTTTCCTTCGAAAAGGTCTCGTCGAGGAAGAAGGCCCACCTAGGAGTCTCATTGAATCTCCCAAGTCCGAGGAACTTCACCGGTTCCTGGCGCGAATACGGCACTAAAATTAATCAGGCTGCAAAACAAACAAAAGGAACAGCTCATGAAAATCAAGAAGCTTTTAATTTTGGTTGGTATGGCTGGAGCCATTGCAATAGCAAAAACGCAGGGTGCTGACGCTAAGGATACGCTCAAGGCTGGTATGGATCCTCTGTTCGAACCATTCTCGTTCCAAACGCCTGACGGGAAACTGACCGGTTTCGACTACGAGATCTCGGGCGCGTTGTGTGAGGCGGTCGACGTCACTTGCGATATTCAAGCAATCCCCTACGACGGGTCTATTTCGGCGCTACAGTCGGGACAGATCGACGCGTTGATCAACACCTACGCAATGACCAAGGAGCGCTTGGAGAAGTTCACCATGGTCGGGCCATATATTCGGCCGACGTTCCGTTTGATTGTGCCAACAATGTCATCGATGGACGGGAGCGAGGCCAGTCTAAAAGGCAAAGTTTTGGGAATCGAAAAGAGCGCGTCGGCCATAGTTAGCTACACCAACGATACGTTTGCAAAGTTTATGACGGTCCAACCGTATGACCAGATTAATGATGCTATCCTTGACCTAAATACGGGGCGAGTTGATGCTGTATTCGGTGATGAAAACCAGCTCCTCTACGGTTATGTCAAGAAGCAGCCCGATGTCTATAAGATGATCGGCCAGGGCGTCAACGATCCCAAATACTTCGGGGCTGGGCAAGGTTTCATGCTCCGCAAAGGCGATGATAAATGGGCGGAGAGGCTCAAAACCGCTCTCGACGCGATCGTGAAGAGCGGAAAGTACGACCAGATCTCCAGAAAGTACTTTGGTAGAAATATTCTAACCGACTGACCTGACAAAATAACTCCGGACGGCGACGTGAGTTCCCAGTTCTCAGAGAGCGGTTTACGAGCGTTTTTGTATAGGCGCTGGGAATATCGGAGCCGGATGGGCTGCCACTTCATGCGCGCTGGACTGGCGTAGTGGTCTACGACCCGGTGCCCGAGCGAAAAGAGTGGCTTGATCATTATCTTGAGAGAGCAATGCCCGCGCTGGAACAGCTTGGGTTGTCACCAAACGCGGGAATGGAGCGGGTGAGATTCACCGCAGACTTGGAGGACGCGCTTCGCGGTGCCAAGCTTACCGAGATAAGCTCGCCTGAAGTGTTGAGCCAGAAGAAAGACTTCTTCCAAAAAATAACGGATATTGCACCGCTAGATGCGCTTATCGCATTCAGTTCAGCGGGCTTTCTCGCAAAAGACCTGAGATCGACGGCTAAGGCGCCAAAGCGGATTGTCATCGGCCACCCGTTCAATCCCTTATTCCGTTGGTCGAGATTGCGGGAGGTGAGGAGGCGTCGACCGCCGCTGCGACTGCAGCAGATAAGATCAACCGGATGCGAAGTCGTCGAACTCAAGCGCAAGATCGGAGGATACATCGGGAACCGTATGCAGGCGGCAGTTCTGAAGGAAATATTCTATATTTCTTCGAAGAGCGCGGCTGACCTGACACGATCATCGCGCGATTTCGACTGGGCCGGCGCTCAGGTGGGCTGTAATGGGCCCTTCGAGTGTGTTTTACCTGGGTACACAAAATCCGGATATGTATGAGGGTTTCGTTGAGAGGTTGGTAGATGAAATCAAAGGCGGTTTCGTCGCGGACGCAGAGTTCAACCAGATGAATCGTTGTGCACGGGAAGTCAGAAAATAATCGGATCGACTGGACAAACTCCACTTCGCGAATACGGGGCGTCATTGCGCTTCGTAAGGTCGTAGAACTCGCAGCGGAGAAGCGTGAGCTTAATATCAACTGGATTGTCAAGAAATAATTAATCACTTGACGAAGGCAGCGACCAGTGAATATCACGTCGGACTATATACCTTATATGGCGAAAGGCATTATCGCGTCTGTTGCTTTGGGAGGCGCTTCGTTTGTAGCGGCAGCGGTGGTCGGCTTACTTCTGGCGCTCGTCCGTGATCACTCAACAGCCCTCGTCAACCTTATTATTTCTGTCTACATCAGCGTATTCCGCGCTCTCCCGGAATTGCTGACTATCTTGCTGACGTACTATGGCTCCATCGCGTTCACTCGCTCCGTCGGCATCCCAGACCTTAGTCCTTTCGCCGCGGCGCTGCTCGCCTTCGGAGTGCAAATTGGCTCCTATGCCTGTCAAATCTTCTCAGACGCGTACCGAGCGGTTCCTCCAGGGTTACTGGAAGCCGCGCATGCTGTGGGAATGCCGGGACGTCTCATCAATGTTCGTATCGCGATCCCGCTGATGCTTCGTTTGGCTGCTCCTAGTTTGGGAAGTTTGCTGTTGATCGTGATCAAGTTGACCGCAATCGCTTCTGCTATTGGCGTAACCGAACTAACTCGGCGGGCACAGATTGTTGCGGGTTCGACCCATGATCCACTAGCTTCCTTTGGTTATGCGGCAGCTATTTACCTGGCTATTTCTGCGATTTTGACCATCTTCCAACGCCGGCTCGAGAGGGCAAAACAATTGTGATGTTTGATCTTCTTTTACATTCAGAGCTTTGGCTGGCGGTCGCACGTGGGATACCAGTGACTATCGCGCTCACGATGCTTTCCATGGTCTTCGGGCTGGCATTAGGCACCGGTGTGGCGGTACTCGTGAACAGTGACAATCTCGTTTTGAAATGGGTTGGCGAAGCGTTCACGTTCTTGTTTCGGGCAATCCCGCTTCTGACACTGCTCTACTTCTTGTATTACGGCTTGCCGACCATCGGCTTCATCCGACAAGGGCCGCTCTGGGATGCATTTTTCCGGTATTCGTTTGCTATCGCTGTCCTTGGGTTCAGCTTGAACAACGCGGCATATCTGGCAGAAGTTCTCCGCGGTGGCATGAAGTCAATAACACAGGGCGAAGTAGAGGCGTGTATGGCTGTGGGAATGAGCGAAGAGATGGCCCTTCGACGCGTGGTGCTTCCGATCGCTTTCCGCAATTCGGTCATGACGATTGGGAACGAGTTGGTGTTCACCCTCAAAGCCACGTCGCTCGCGAGTGCAATTACCGTCTCCGACGTTTTGAGCAACGCGAGAGCCTACGGGAAGATTTTCAACGACAATATCTCCCCCTATATCGCAGCCGCTGTTTTTTACCTGATCATGGTTGGTCTTATCGACGTAGCGCTCGCTGCGATCAGAAAACGAGCGGCGATGTAAGTCGGGTAACCAAGCAAGCTGGATCTGACGAAGTAGCAGCGAGCTTCGCGGCAACCCTTGTGCCGTTTGCGGCGGAACACCTCTGTAACCAACAATCCCCCAGCCGCCACCTGCTGCAAGTTCTGTGTGGCGGAGGTCCAGGAGATTGTCCAGCTCTCCGGAAGGTAAAGGCGACGATCGACGAACGCTTGGCCGTAGCGACTCGCGTAAGCCAAGAACACGCCGATCTGGCTGTTCTCGATCCGACCCGCCGTTCCCGAGTACTGACGCGCGACACCGGCAGAACGATCGCCCTTCTTCACAAACCCCGTCTCGTCGACGATCAGGACGCCATCCTCATCGCCCAACGCCTTCACTACATAATCGCGAACCTCGTCTCGGAGCCGATCCGCGTCCCAGTGGCTGCGCCCCAACAGCGACTGCATCCGATAAGGGCGCTCCGCTCCGGACTGCTCAGCCATCAACCAGCCCGTCTTGCGTTCAATGCCCGAAAGAAGGCCGTCAAGGAAATCTGCGCCCGTCTCTCGCAGCTCACGACGAGGAAGCACCCGCCCAACCCGCGCCTTCAGCGCTGCGAGCTCCTGCTCCCAAGCCAACAATGACCCCCACCACCATGGCGCCCTCCATAGCCTGTCGAACTGAATCGGAAAATCAAATGATCCGCAACTGTAGTACTAGGTGTTTAATCCCGGCATTGCTGAGCGGATCAAGCTGGAAGCGTTCGGGCTGTGCGGCCCAAACCTTGCTTTGAGGGTCTTGAGCCTGCGATCGAAGTTGTAGGCCGAGATGAAGTCGGCAAGGTGCTGGCGCAGCTGATCATGGCTCTCGTGGTAGAAGCGCCTGACCGTCGCATCCTTGATGGTCCAGTTCATCCTCTCGACCTGGCCGTTGGTCCACGGATGTCTTGCCTTGGTCGTCCGGTGTTCGATGTCGTTCCTGGCGCAGGCGTATTCGAAGGCATGGGCGTGGAAGAGTTCGCCGTTGGCGATGGCCTCCTTGATCAATGGCACGGCCGAACCGCCGGCGCCGGGCGTCCTGAACTGGATGCCGTTGTCGGTGAGCACGGTATGGATCTTGTAGGGAACGGCCGCGATCAGGCGCAGCAGGAAGTCTCTTGAGACGGCGGTGGTGGCCTTCTCGTGCAGTTCGACGAAGGCGAACTTCGATGTCCGGTCGATGGCGCAGCTTGCCCTGTTCAGTGCGTACCTCGGCGACGTCGATGTGGAAGTAACCGATCCGATAGCTCTTGAACTTCTTCTTTGCCGGCTTGTTGTCCTCAACGTCCGGCAGGCGGCTGATGCCGTGACGTTGAAGACAACGATGCAGTGACGAGCGCGTCAGGTGCGGGATCATCGGTTATAGGACATAGAGGCAGTCATCGAGTGGCAACAGAGTGTAGCGCCGGAAGGCGACGATGACGGCCTCCCCTCGGGCGAGAGCACCGTCGATCTCGGCTCTCTTGGACCGGTCGGCCGATCGGCCACCGAGGTCCGCTCCCGCCATTTGGCAACCGTCTTCTGGTTGATCCCGTAGTGTTTGGCCAGCGCCCTCAGGCTCTCTTGATGGGGTGGACGGCACCCGCAACGGCATCATCCTCGTGAGAGGCGTGCCAAGATGGTTGCTGTCGAGCACTCATCTGAAGGAGCACCGTCCATGGAAAGACTGACATCGAACTCAATGCTGTAGCCACCGTCGGCCTCGATCTGGCCAAGCACGTCTACCAGGTCCACGCTGTCGACGCTGCCGGCCGTGTCGTCATGTCTCGTGCGCTGCGGCGCAAAGATGTGCTGGCATTCTTCGAGCGTCTACCGTCGTGCCCTGATCGGCATGGAAGCATGCGGCTCGGCTCATCATTGGGCTCGCGAACTGGCAAGTTTTGGCCATGACGTGCGGCTGATGCTGCCAGCGTATGTGAAGGCCTATGTGCGTCGCCAGAAGAACGACGCCGCTGATGCAGCGGTTATCTGCGTGCGCATTTCGCTGATTGTGAGCAGCCATTTCACGCGATGGTGAGCGCTCATTTCATTTGATCGTGAGCAGGTATTTCACGCGATCATGAGCGGCCGCTTCGACCGACCTGTTCATTGATTCAGGTGTTTGAGTCTGCGTCAAGGGCTGAGCGTTGAGCGTTCTGTTTTCGCATGCTTTCTCCGGTGAGTTGAAGCCGGTGAGCATTGTGAACGAGGCGATCGAGAATCGCATCACCGAGGGTGGGATCGCCGATGACGTCGTGCCAGTGCTGCACGGGGATTTGGCTGGTGACGATTGTGGAAGCACGGCGATGGCGATCGTCGAGGATCTCCAGCAGGTCGCGGCGCTCGGCCGCGGTGAGGACCGACAGGCCCCAGTCGTCGAGGATGAGGAGCTGAACGCGCCCGAGTGTCTTGAGCAGGCGGCCATAGCGCCCGTCGCCGCGCGCCAGCGCGAGCGCCTCGAAGAGGCGCGGGACGCGATGATAAAGCACCGATCGATTGTCGCGGCAGGCTTTGTGGCCGAGCGCGCAGGCAAGCCAACTTTTGCCCAGGCCGGTTGCGCCTGTGACCAGGAGATTCTCGTGGCGGTCGATCCAGTCGCCGGCGACGAGCCTGGCGAAGACGGCGCGGTCGATGCCGCGTGGCGTGCGCAAATCGACATCTTCCACGCATGCGCTCTGGCGCAGCGCGGCGAATTTGAGGCGCGTCGTAAGCCGTTTGGTGTCGCGCTCGGCGGCTTCGCGATCGACAAGAAGCCCGATGCGCTCCTCGAACGACAGGGCATCGAGATCCGGTGATCGTCGCTGCTCCTCGAAGGCCTTGGCCATTCCGGTCAGGCCGAGTGCGATCAGCCGTTCATGAGTGGGGTGGGTGAGCATTCAAATCTCCATGGTTCAGTGGAAATAGCCCTGACCGCGGATGTTGCCGTGGCGCAGGGGTTGGTGATCGGGCGCCTCGTCGAGGAAAGCGCTATCAAGGCCGTTCTTGAGGATCGAACGGATCGAGGCGACGGAACGTGCCTTGATAACGATGCCGCGTTGGCAGGCTGCATCGACGCGCGTGTTGCCGTAGCTCTTGGTCAGCGCCAGGATGCCGAGACAGGTGCGAAAGCCCTGTTCGGGATGCGGCCGGTCGGCGATGACTGCCTGGAAGAAGGCGGCGGTGGAAGGACCAATTTTCTCGCCGGCCGCGATCAGACCTTGCGGCGTCCACTTGCCGTAGCGGCGATGCGCGCTCGGCATGTGATCGGCGACGGTGGTGTGGCCGCGCCGGTTGGGCGCACGGGCGATCGGGGTTGGTGACGGCGGCCTTGAGATTGTCGCAGATCACGAACTTCGGCACGCCGCCCAGAAAGGCGAAAAGGTTTGTATGCACGCCGATCCAGTCGGGCAGGCTCTCGCTCGGGCACGCCTCGGCGTAGGTATAGTTCGACGCGCCCATCGCTGCGACGAACAGCTTCATGGGACGCGCTTCGCCGGTGATGGGGTCGAAGATGTCGATGGTGTCGCCGGCGAAATCGACAAACACCTTCTCGCCGCCCAGGTGCGTCTGGCGCATCGTCGGGCGCGCGCGCCCTTTCCAAGCCTCGAAGGTCGTGCAAAACCAGGTATAGCCAAAGCCGTCGGGATTGGCGGCGCGATACTCTTCCCACAGGAGCACCCGCGTTACGCTGCGCCGGCGCAACTCCCTCTCCACATAGCTCCAATCGGGCACCGGCCGCCGGGGGCTTTGCGACGCCGCCTTCGGCGCTGGGAAGAGCAGCAGCTCAAGGCCTTCGTCATCGATTCCTTCAGGCAGCGGCCAGCTCAGCCCGGCAAGACGGGCGCGCCGCAGATAACCATGCACGACGCCATTGCTCACCCCGAGCGTGCGCGCGATGACGCGTTCGGTCAGGCCCTGGACATGCCTTAGACGTAAAACTTCTCTGATCCGGCGCATCGACAATCTCTGGGTTGGCATCAGGCTTCCTCGTTTTGAACGAGGCATCCTGTAGACCGGTTGAGTTGTCGGCCGAAGCGTCCAGCACCTCCGAAAAAGGTGCTCACGATCCTCTGAAATCGCTGCTCACGATCGTCTGAAATCGTTGCTCATGATCCCGTGAAATCCGTGCTCACGATGCGGTGAAATCCGTGCTCACGATCGCCTGAAATACGCATATCTGCGAGGCGGGGACGCGGCCCTCCATGCGCTTTGTACCGGTGCGATCGGTCGAGAACCAGGCTGCGCTCATGCACCATAAGGTGCGCGAACTTTTGGTGGCACAGCGTACGCAACTGCTCAACGCCCTGCGCAGCCATCTGGCCGAGATCGGGATCATCGCCGCGCAGGGACCGAACAATGATCGTGCTCTGGCGGTTCTCATCATGGAAAGCAACGACATGAGGGACTGTCAGGAATTCTGTGCGCGAGGCCGATTTCGTCATTGGCTGACGAACCTCTCGCCGAAGACGATGGCGAACTGGGTCTTGGCCTCGAACCACTCGCGCGGCGGTCGTTTCCATTCCTCGGCTGCATGGTTCAGCACCAGAT
>NZ_JBVVQR010000044.1:0-44280 GCF_055811535.1 Mesorhizobium sp. WSM4816
ATGACGATGAACACCAGGATCACGGCGATCATGACGTGGTTCTGCAGATCGCCGAGCAACTGGTTGACGAAGACCGATTTATCCTGCGTGTAGGTGACGTGCATGCCTTCCGGCATGGTCTTTATGAAGGCATCGGACACGGCCCTCACCTGGGCGATCGTGTCGATCAGGTTGGAGCCGATGCGCTTCTTCACCTCGATGGCGATCGCCGGCTTGCCGTCGAGACGAGTCACCGTCTCGGCGTCCTTGAAGGTGGAGCGGACGGTGGCGATATCCTGGGCCTGCACCACGGCATTGGGGCCGGCGACGATCGGAAGCGCCGCCACGTCCTGTGGCGTTTCGATCAGCGACGGCACCTTGACGGCGTATTTGCCCTCGGACCCTTCGATGTTGCCGGCGGCGACAAGACTGTTGGAATCGCCGACCGCACCGATCAGCTGCTCTAGCTGCAGCCCGTAGGAAGACAATTTCATCGGATCGATGACGACTTCGACGAGATCGTCGCGGGCGCCCTGCAGCGAGCCCTCCAGCACGCCCGGCACTTCCTCGATGCGGTCGCGCAACTCGCGCGCCGCCGTCGTCAGAACGCGCTCGGGCACTTCGCCCGACAGCGTCACGACAAGGACGGGGAATTCGGAGACGTTGACTTCGGAGACTACAGGCTCCTCGGCTGCCTGCGGCAGGTCGGCCTTGCCGTCCTGGACCTTGCTGCGCGTGTCCTGCAGCGCCGTCGCCAGATCCGTCTGCGGGTGGAATTCGACCAGCACATAACCGCCGCCCTGGAAGGCGGCCGAACGCATCTCCTTGAGCCCCTTGAGGCTCTTCAGCTTGGCTTCCATCGGCCGCAGCAGAAGGCGTTCCGAATCCTCGGGCGAGATGCCCTGATAGATCAGGCTGACATACATCATCGGAATCGGAACGTCGGGTTCCGCTTCCTTCGGTGTCGACTGATAGGCGACCGCACCGGCAAGGATGAGGAACACCAGCACCGAAATGGTCAGCCTGGCATTGCTGATTGCGAGTTTGACGACATCCATGATTACTGCGTCCCGGCCGTCGCTTCGCCCAGCAGCTTCTGAATGGTCGCCTGGTCGGCCTCGACCGGCTTGACCACTTCGCCTTCCTTCACCAGTTCTTGGCCGGCGACGATGATGCGCGCATCGGCAGGGATGCCGCCGAGCACCAGGCCGGTTGGCGTATCGTCGACCAGATCGATCGGGAAGAACACGACCTTGTTGTCCTTGTCGACGGCGCGGATACCGAGATCGCCCTTGTCGCCGAGCGTCACCACGGAGCGCGGCAGCATGACTGCGTCGGTCGGCTGCGCGCTCAGCGCGATCTCGGCGGTCATCCCGGCCGGAATGGTGCCCTCGGGGTTGGGGATTGCGATCTCGACGCGGAAGGTGCGGGTGGCGGACGAGGCGTCGCGGCTGATATAGCGCACGGTGCCCTCGACATTCTGGCCGCTGACCAACCGTACATTCGCCTTGTCGCCGATCTTCAGATAGCCGAGATCACGTTCGCTGACCTCGCCGCGGGCGATCACCGGATCGAGGCTCAGAATGGTCGCCACCTCGCCGCCCTGCATCACGGAACTGCCAAGCTCCACCGGCACCCGGTCGATGACGCCGTCGAACGGCGCCTTCACCTCGTTGCGGTCGAGCTCGGCCTGCGCGGCTTCCAGGTGCGACTGGGCCAGCGTCAGGTTGGAGCGCGCCGTGTCGAGCTGCAGCTTGGGCAGATTGCCGGTTTTCATCAGCCGCAATGCTGCATCGAGTTCGGCCTGACGCTGGACCAGGAGCTGCTGGGCGTTGCTGACCGCCGAAAGCTTTTCCTCGGCGGCCAGCATCAGCACGAGGTCGCCGGTCTTGACGCGCTGTCCCTGCTTGACCGGCAGCTTGTCGATGACGCCGGCGACGCGCGTCGCCAGGACCGCGCGCTTGTCGGCTTCGGTCAGTCCGGAAATCCGGATGGCGCGCGCATAGGTACGCCTGGGCGGGGTTATGGTCGCGACGGTGCGCAAGGTCGCCTTGGGCTGTTCTGCCTCAGCGGGCTTGGCCTTGCCGGCGTCAGCCGCCTTTGGCTGCTCGACCTCCCCCGCCTTGGGTTTGTCGGCGGCCGCGCTGCCGACGGACGAGAACTCGCCCGTCACCATCCAGGCAGCGAAACCGACAAGCACAACAATGGCTGCAAGCTTGTGAAACCTGTACTTCGGCATCGTCATTTTTCCAGTGCGCGGGATTCGGCCAGGCCGCGTCTTCTAATTCGGGCGCGTCGCCGATATGGGTGCGCGCAAGGCCGTGTTCAACTTGCCGTGATCGGCGAACGAGCTTCTACATCAAAGTTGCACCGCAATATAGTCAGAAATGTTGATGGGTAATACTTCGCTGGGGCAGGGTGCGGCCGCCGTGAAGCGCGCCGGACCAGCGCGGCCTTTTATCTGCGACATTACACTCGGCGCAGCGCGGATGCGAAAGCAACCGGCAGACCGCGTCCCTCGGGCAAGTCTTGGCTTCATCGACCATCATCGGTGCCGTGCGCGGCTTGCCAGTGCCGTTGGTAAAGGCGCCAGCAAAACAGCATGGCAGCAGCTGTCAGCATGATGGGAATATTTCATGCAAAGGTCACCTCCTTCGACAAGGGCAGTGTCCGGATGCGCTTGCCTGTCAGTGCGAAGATGGCGTTGGCGAGTGCCGGTGCCGCCGGCGGCGTGCCGACTTCGCCAACGCCGCCCATCTTGTGAAAATTCTCCAGGATCGCGACTTCGAACGCCGGACACTGGGAGATGCGCATGGCGTCGTAGTCATGAAAATTCGACTGCTCGACCATGCCGTCGGCGAAAGTAATCTCCTGACCCATCGCTGCCGACAGGCCGTAGATGGCGGCGGAGATGAGTTGCGCCTCGATGATACCAGGATCGAGCGCGGTGCCCACATCGGCGGCGATCCACATCTTCTCGATGCGGATCCCGGACGGCGTGTCGGCGACCTGGACGATCTCGCCGACCCAACTGCCGAAGGACAGCGTGAACGCCATGCCCTTGGCCTTGCCGGCGGGCAGCGCCTCGCCCCACTTCGCCATTTCGGCGACCTTCTCGACCACCTTCACCGCTGCCGGATAGGCAGCCATCAGTGTCTTGCGCAGCTCGACCGCATCGGTTTTCCCGGCGGTGGCGATCTCGTCCATGAAGCCCTCATGAAAGAAGCCGTTGATCGAGCAGCCGACCGATCGCCAGAAGCCGACCGGGATGGAGGCGGGCGCAGCAATTCCGCTGACCCGGTAATTCGGGATGGTGTAGGGCTGGTCGTAGGCCCCATCGACAATGGATTTGTCGGGGCCAAGCGGCGGGATCGAGGGAAACAGCCGGCGCAAGGTGCTGGCTATCACCGACGGCGAGGCGATTGTCATGTCGACGGCGACCGGTATGCCGTCGCTGCCAAGCCGCGCCTGGAATTTGCCGACCGAAGCCGGCCGGTAGGCGTCGTGGCGCATGTCCTCCTCGCGCGTCCAAATCACCTTGATTGGCCGGCCTGCCGTTTCTTTCGCCATCAGCGCGGCACAGAGCGCATAATCCACCTCTATACGTCGGCCGAAGCCGCCGCCCATGAAGGTGGTGTGGACGCTGACCTTGTCCTGCTCAATGCCGACAGCATTGGCGCAAAGCTGCCGCACCAAGGTCGGCGCCTGGTTGCCGCACCAGATGTCGAGGACGCCGTCCTTCAGCCGCGCCGTGGCGTTCATCGGCTCCATCGTCGCATGTGCCAGATAAGACACGCCATAGTCGGCCTCGACGATCCTTTCGCGCGGCGCGTCGGCGAAGGCGGTATCGACATCGCCATCGTCGCGCATCACCGACCCTTTCGTGCCGAGCGCCTGCTTCAGCACCTCGGAAATGCCGGCGCTGTCCAGCGGATATTCGGGATCGGCCCATTCGGCGTCGATCGCCTCCGCCGCCTTGAATGCCGCCCAGGTGTTTTCGGCGATGATGCCGAAGCCGTGGCCGTAATTCGTGTCGATCGGCACGATCTTGATCACGCCAGGCAGTTTCTCGGCGTTGGAGAAATCCGCCTTGACCGGCTTGGCCCAGAAGCGCGGGCTCATCTTGACCGTGCCGTACAGCATCTCCGGCAGCGTCACGTCGATGCCGAAGATCGGCGCCCCGGTGACCTTGGCCAGCATGTCGATGCGTTTTTGCGGTTTGCCGAGCAGTTTCCAGCCGGCTTTGTCTTTGAGCCTGATTTCCGCGGGCGGCGCCATCGTCGCAGCGGTCGCAGCGACCGCGCCATAGGTCAGCGACTTGCCCGATGCCTTGTGCAGGATCGAGCCGTTGGCCGTTTCCAGATCGGCGGCAGCTATACCGAGCTTTTGCGCGGCCGCTGCAATCAGCATCTGCCGCGCGGCGGCGCCTGCCTGCCGCATCTTGCCGAAACCATCGAGCGTCGATGTCGAACCGCCGGTGCCTTGCAGAGCGAGGAATTTTCCGGCCACGCCCATGCCGGCGCGCACTATCTCCGCGGTCATGCTTTCATCGAAGAAGGCGAACGGACCGCCCTCTTCCAGGATCGCCGCATTGAAATAGGCGTAGGAGGCCGGGCCGTGCTCGACCTTGATCTGGTCGAGCCCGACATCGAGCTCTTCGGCAACCATGGCAGCAAGCGCCGTCGAGATGCCTTGGCCCATCTCGGCGCGCGGCGCGACGATGGTGATGGTGTTGTCGGCGCCGATTTTCACATAGGGGTTGAAGGTCGCTTCATCAGCCGCGAGGTCGCCTTCCAGCGGATTCGGAAAAGGCTTGCGATAATAGTAATAGCCGACGGCGACGCCGCCCGCGATGGCAGCGGTGCCGATGAGAAACGTGCGGCGGGCGATCTTTCCGACACTGGCCATGGTCAGATTCCCGCCGTCTTGAGGACGACCGCTCGTCTGATCGCCGCACGGATCTTCGGGTAGGTGCCGCAGCGGCAGAGATTGCCGCCCATGGCATCGTCGATGTCGGCATCGGTCGGCTCGGCAACCTGGTCGAGCAGCGCCACCGCGCTCATGATCTGGCCGGCCTGGCAGTAGCCGCACTGGGCGACCTGCTCTTCCAGCCATGCCTGCTGTACCGGATGCAATCTGCCTTCGGTGCCGATGCCTTCGATCGTGGTGACCGCGCCGGTGACCTCACCGACCGGCAATGAACAGGAGCGCACCGGCTGGCCGTCGACATGCACCGTGCAGGCGCCGCAGGCGGCGATGCCGCAGCCAAACTTCGGCCCGGTCTTGCCCATGAGATCGCGCAGCGCCCACAGCAGCGGCATTTCGGGATCGGCATTGACGTCGAATGCCTGCCCGTCGACGGTGAGGCGCATGGGGATACCCTTTGTTGTCGTCCACAGCCCGGGCAGGCCGGTCGGCCATTCGCCCTTATACATCTTGACAAATTACGTCATTTTGTCAATAGAGCTTTTGCAGGATAAAGTCGCGCCATGATCGAGATCGAGGACATCGCCACCGACCCCAAGCGCGCCCGCATTCTGGACAGCGCGATGAAGGTGTTTCTGGCCTATGGTTTCGCCCGCACCACCATGGACGACATTGCGCGTGCCGCCGACATGTCGCGGCCGGCGCTTTATCTCCAGTTCAAGAACAAGACCGATATTTATCGCGCCATTGCGTTGATGCTGCTCTCCCGCTCGCTCGAGCAGGCGAAAACGGCACTCGCCGGCGAAGAACCATTTGCCGAGCGCACGATGCGGGCCATCGACGAAGCGCTGATCTCGATGACGCGCACCGTCCACGCCTCGCCGCATGGCGCCGAACTCCTTGACATGAAGTCGAGCCTCGCCGACCTGATCGGCTGCTGGCGCAGCCGGTTTGCCGAGCATGTCGCGGCAGCGATCCAGAGCGAGGCCGGACGCAATGGCGTCGATCTCACCGCCAAGGGCTTGTCGGCAAAATTGCTGGCCGACATGCTGCTCGACGGGCTGGAAGGCATGAAGATGCGCATCAGCGATCCGGACGAGCAGCGGCAGGCTGCGGCCGCGCTGATCAAGGTGATCGATCTAGCCTTGCAAAAAAACTGACAAACAAAACGCCTCAGGCTCGGCGACGCGCTGCCTCGGGCTTCTTGCGTGCTGCAAGGAACTCCTTGACCCGCCGGCCCGGTGCCGGACCACGCATCGGCTTGAAGCCGTCGTCGAGCTCGCCTGAGAGGTCAAGCGTCGGCCGCTTGCCGACGGCGTCGTAATTCTCCTCCAGCCAATCGCTGGCGGCGGTGCGGCCAAGGTCGCGCAGATAGGTCAGGAACGCCCATTCGGCGTTGACCTTGGACGATGCCGACAGGTCTTTGAATGCCTCGTCGGCATCGATGCGGTGCATGCGGATGTCGCGGTATTCGCCATGCGGCAGCCGGCCGGCGGCAATCAGCTCCTTGATGAAGGCGATCGAGCGGAATTCGCGCAAGAGTCCGGCGTTAAAGGTGATCTCGTCGATGCGATTCTGGATTTCGTTGGCGCTCTTCGGCGTCCCCTCGCGGACCACCGGGTTGATCTGCACCAAAAGCACGTCCTCGGTGGCAGTCGTCTTGAAGAACGGGAACAGCGCCGGATTGCCGCCATAGCCGCCATCCCAGTAGGGCACGCCCTTGATCTCGACGGCGCGGAACAGCTGCGGCAGGCAAGCCGACGCCATCACCGTGTCGAGATCGATCTCGCCATCGGAAAAGACGCGTAACTGCCCGGTCTCGACATTGGTCGCGGAGATGAACAGCTCCATCGATTTGCAGGCGCGCACATTGCCGAAATCGATCTCCTGTTCGATCACGTCGCGCAGCGGGTTGAGGCCGAGCGGGTTGGCGACATAGGGCGAAAACACCCGCGACATCGTGTCGAAAAACAGATAGCCCGGCGTGTTCTCGATCGACCAGTTGCCCCAGGCGACGTCCCACGGCATGCGCTGCACCGGGCTGAACCGGCCCTTCCGCGCCACCGCGCGCCAGAAATCGTCGAGCTTCTGCCGCGCGCCCTCGACGCCGCCGCGGACGAAGCCGTCGGCCAGCGCCACCGCGTTCATGGCGCCGGCGCTGGTGCCCGAAACCGCCGCGATGTCGAGCCGTCCGTCCTCCAGCAGCTGGTCGAGCACGCCCCAGGAAAAGGCGCCGTGCGAGCCGCCGCCCTGCAGCGCGACGTTGATCTTCTTGGGCTCCTCCGCCTTGCCGTTTGTCGTCATGGCGTTGTCCTTGATCTAGAGAGCCATTGGATGGATCACTGCGCGGTCCAGCCGCCGTCGACCGAGATTTGCGTGCCGTTGATCTGCGCTGCCGCATCCGAGCACAGGAACACCGCGGCAGCGGCAACTTGCTCGACCGTGACGAATTCCTTGGTCGGCTGCCTGTCGAGCATGACCTCGCGGACCACCGTGTCGCGGTCCATCTTGTTCGCCTTCATTTGGTCGGGGATCTGCGCCTCGACCAGCGGCGTCAGCACATAGCCGGGACAGATGGCGTTGCAGGTGATCTTGTCGCGCGCCAGTTCCAAAGCGACCGTCTTGGTCAGCCCCATGATGCCGTGCTTGGCCGCGACATAGGCCGATTTGAACGGCGAGGCGACCAGCCCATGGGCCGAGGCGATGTTGACGATCCTGCCGCCGCCGGCTTCTCTCATCAGCGGGATGGCGGCGGCGATGGTGTGAAAGGCCGACGACAAATTGATGGCGATGATGGCGTCCCACTTCTCGACGGGAAATTCTTCCACCGGCGCGACATGCTGGATGCCGGCATTGTTGATCAGGATGTCGACCGAGCCGAAGCTCTCGGCTGCTTTTGCGACCAGCGCCCGGCATTCGGCCGGCTTCGACATATCTGCCTTGATGTAGACAGTCTTCACGCCGTGATGCCTGGCGATCGCATCGGTGACGGCCTGGTCGTCGGCCGTGTCTGAAAAGGAATTGACGACAATGTTGCAGCCATCGGCCGCGAGCGCATGGGCGATTGCCAGGCCGATGCCCGAGGTGGAACCGGTGACGATGGCGGTTTTTCTGCTGGGCAAGGCGAAATCCTTCATTACGGCGCTAACGGACCATATTGCAGCGCAGCATATATGTCTGGTGTGGCGCAAAAACAGCGGCACTCAGTGGCGATGACATGAAATTTTTGTCATGAAAGAGGACACCCTCACTCAAAGCTGTGCGCCTGAACAGGCCGTGCGAACAGTTGGTCAGCGTGCCCTGAAGCCACTTCGGGTGTTCGTGAGATTGCGTTTTAGAACGCGATAGCGGTCGCGCGGCACTCATTCCGAGGCGGAGATTTCTGAGACGGCCTGCTGATGAGAGATTTCGGCCGGCCGGCCGGCGATCACGACATCGTGTCGAGTTTGCGCTGCATGGCGGCGATCTGTTCCTTCAGTTCCTGAAGGTCGTCGGGCTTTTCCGACGTCTCCTTCCTGGCCGGCTCCGCCGGCGCTGCGGAAGTGCCATTCGAGCCTGCGGGTGGGAAGGGCGTGAACAGGCGCATGGCGTTCTGGAACATCTCCATATTGCGGCGCGTCTGCTCTTCCAGCGCCTTGATCGGCGTGGCGATCTTCATCATGTCCAGCGGCGACTTGCCCAACGCACCCTTCATCTGCTCGCGGAAGCGTTCCTGCTCCTTTGAGAAGGCGATCATCGACTGTTCGAGGAAGCTCGGCACGATCATCTGCATCTGGTCGCCGTAAAAAGCGATCAACTGGCGCAGGAACGGAATCGGCAGCATGTTCTGCCCTTCCTTGTTCTCCAGTTCAAAGATGATCTGGGTCAGCACCGGATGGGTGATGTCGTCGCCGGTCTTGGCGTCCTGGACGGTGAACTCCACGCCCTTCTTGACCATTTCGGCAAGGTCCTCGAGCGTCACATAGGTGCTGGTGCCGGTGTTGTAGAGGCGGCGATTGGCATATTTCTTGATGATAATCGGTTCGTCTTTCGCGGCCATCAGCATCCTCCCGGGACACCGGCGCACTTGAGGTAAGCTGCCGGTAACGATTGCGCCTTTTCAAGGATATGCGCAAAAGCGTCACAATTCCAAGCGGTTTGTGCAGTGCGGCATCAATTAATGCTGCACGGCGGGCTGAAAATGCTGCGCAGCAATGGGCCGGCTGTATCCACCACGATGCGCAACCTGCTTGCGGCGCATGGCCGGTATGCCCATTTCCGGTTTGACTTGGATCATTGAAAGGGCAAGAAAAGCCCTGACGATACAAACTGCGATACCAAAACCTCGATACCTCGAAGTGTGGAGAAGAACATGTCCGCTGCCATCGTTGTCGCCAGTGCGGCGCGCACGCCCGTCGGTTCCTTCAACGGCGCCTTCGCCGCCACGCCGGCGCATGAGCTTGGTGCCGTCGTCATCAAGGAGTTGCTGTCCCGTACCGGTGTCGAGCCGGCGGAGGTCGACGAGGTCATCCTCGGCCAGGTGCTGACTGCGGCTCAGGGCCAGAACCCCGCCCGCCAGGCATCTATCGAAGCCGGCCTGCCAAAGGAAACCACCGCCTGGGGCCTCAACCAGGTTTGCGGCTCAGGTCTGCGCGCTGTTGCTCTCGGTATGCAGCAGATCGCGACAGGCGATGCCAAGGTGATCGTCGCCGGCGGGCAGGAATCGATGTCGCTGGCCCCGCACGCTCAACACCTGCGTGCCGGCGTCAAGATGGGCGACTACAAGATGATTGACATCATGATCAAGGATGGGCTGTGGGATGCCTTCAATGGCTACCACATGGGCAACACGGCCGAAAACGTCGCTCGCCAGTTCCAGATTACCCGCGAGGACCAGGACCAGCTCGCATTGGCCTCCCAGAACAAGGCAGAGGCCGCGCAGAAGGCCGGCAAATTCAAGGACGAGATCGTGGCCTTCACCGTCAAGGGCAAGAAGGGCGACACCATTGTCGACCAGGACGAATATATCCGCCACGGCGCCACGATCGAGGCGATGACCAAGCTGAGACCGGCCTTCGACAAGGACGGCACGGTGACCGCCGCCAATGCCTCCGGCATCAATGACGGCGCCGCCGCGGTGCTGCTGATGACCGAAGCGGAAGCCGCAAAGCGCGGCATCACGCCGCTGGCGCGCATCGTGTCCTGGGCGACCGCGGGTGTCGATCCGCAGATCATGGGCACCGGGCCCATTCCCGCCTCGCGCAAGGCGCTGGCCAAGGCCGGCTGGTCGGTCGGCGATCTCGACCTGATCGAGGCCAACGAAGCCTTCGCCGCCCAGGCCTGCGCCGTCAACAAGGACATGGGCTGGGATCCGTCGATCGTCAATGTCAATGGCGGTGCCATCGCCATCGGCCATCCGATCGGCGCCTCCGGGGCCCGCATCTTCAACACGCTGGTTTACGAGATGCGCCGCAGAAGTGCCAGGAAGGGCCTTGCCACGCTGTGCATCGGCGGCGGCATGGGGGTCGCCATGTGCGTTGAAGCGCTGTGAAGTCATCTGCAAAGCGCCGTGAGGACGGAGCGAGCAAGCCGTGAAACAGTCGGTGGCGAACAGGCTCCGCCGTTAGAGCGTTTCCGTTCGCCGCCCGCCGATCGAGAAAAAGGGAGGATATTATGACAAAGGTAGCACTCGTCACCGGTGGATCGCGCGGCATTGGCGCCGCGATCTCGATCGGCCTGAAAACCGCCGGCTATCAGGTCGCCGCGAACTACGCCGGCAATGACGAAGCGGCGCAGAAATTCAAGGCAGAGACCGGCATTCCCGTCTACAAATGGTCGGTCGCCGACTACGATGCCTGCGCCGCCGGCATCAAGCAGGTCGAGGCCGATCTCGGCCCGGTTTCCGTTCTGGTCAACAATGCCGGCATCACCCGCGACGCCATGTTCCACAAGATGACGCGCGAGCAGTGGAAAGAGGTCGTCGACACCAATCTTTCCGGCGTCTTCAACATGACGCACCCACTGTGGGTCGGCATGCGCGACCGCAAGTTCGGCCGCGTCATCACCATCTCCTCGATCAATGGCCAGAAAGGCCAGACCGGCCAGGTCAATTATTCGGCGTCGAAGGCCGGCGATATCGGCTTCACCAAGGCGCTCGCCCAAGAAGGGGCGCGGGTCGGCATCACCGTCAATGTCATCTGCCCCGGCTACATCGCCACCGAGATGGTCAGGGCGATGGACGAGAAGGTGCTCAATGAGCGCGTCATCCCGCAGATCCCGGTCGGCCGCCTCGGCGAGCCGGAAGAGATCGCACGCTGCGTCGTCTTCCTGGCTTCCGACGATGCCGGTTTCATCACCGGCTCGACCATATCAGCCAATGGCGGCCAGTATATCACCTGAGGCGTCATGTCACCTGAGGCGTCGGCCTGTTGCCGGTGACCGTTGCACGGGTCTAACCACCCACACGGCCGAGTTCGAGGCCGGGATCCGGATTATTCCGGCCGTCAGGCGACACGCTTCAGCCCTGGTTCGGCTGCCGGCTTGGTCTGGGCGGCGACTGGACCCGGCTGGCGCGAAGGTGCCGGCAGGCGGGCAAGCGACGCCCGGCTGAGGCCCGACAGTTTCAAGGCGATGCGACGCTTCAGAAACGGAGTGAGGTTCAGCGCTGAAAGCACGAGATTGCGGACGAACCGCTTCACCGAATTGCGGGAAAGCGCCATCTCGGTCATCGTGCCCGCCAGTTCAAGCACCTCCTGGGCCGCCGGGCGGCGCAGCGTTTCGTAGAGGTCGAGCGCGGTTTCCGGGCGCACGCCGTTCACCACGTCGCCAAGCAACTGGCCAAGCACGACCGCGTCGATGATGCCGGTGTTCATGCCTTGCCCTCCCGCCGGGCTGTGCACGTGCGCGGCATCGCCGATAAGGAACAGCCGGTCCTTGCGGTACGAGCGGACCAGGCGGTGATGCACGCGAAAACGCGAGCTCCACGCCAGGTCGAGCACCCGGGTTCTTTTCTTGGTCGGACCACGGCTGTCGAGCAGCGCCTGGATGTCGGTGACCGCGGGGTTTTCCGGTGCCTCATCCATTGTCGCGACGACCCGATACGAACCGTCCGGGAGCGGCGCCACCACCACCAGCCCGGCCGGGGCAAAGAACAGCGACACTTCCGTCGGCCCAACCGGCCAGTCGAGACGAACATCGGCAAGTACGAACGAAGCGTCATAGGCGGCGCCGTCGAACTCGATGCCGGTCGACCTGCGCACCAGGCTGTGCATGCCGTCGGCACCAACGACATAGCGTGCCGATATCAGTCTCTCGCGGCCGTTCTCGATCACCGTCACGCGTGCGCCGTCAGCGTCCTGAACGACTGCCTTGGCCTCGACCGAGCGATGAATCACGCCGCCCAAGGCTGCGATCCGTTCGGCGAACACCTGCTCGGTCAGGTTCTGAGGCAGCATCATCAGATAGGGATGCCTCGACGGAAGCTTGCTGAAATCGAGCTTGAGCAGCGCCCGATTGCGGTCGCGGATGGTAAAATTCTGCAGTTTTAGGGCAAGTTCGCTCAGCCCGTGCGTGACGCCGAGAGGCTCCAGCGTTTCCAGCGTCTGCGCGTGGATGACGCCAGCCCGCGAGGTCTGAAGGCCCTCAGCCAGCCTGTCGATCAGGACATGATCGACACCGGCCTGGTGCAGCACGATGGACAGCGCCATGCCGGTCGGGCCGGCGCCAATGATCAGGACTTCCGTGGTTTCGGGCAGCATTTCTCTCTCCATTTGTCAACGATCGTTGACTTTTTAGTCGAAGCCATTGCATTTGTCAACGGCTGTTGGCATAAGCTTTTCATGACCGAGAATCAGCCGAAAAAACCCGGCAAGTCGGACCGCACGCGCGCCAAAATCCTGGAGGCCGCGAAGCTCCTGTTCGCCGAGCACGGCTATGAGGGCGCCTCGATCCGTGACGTCGCGGCGCATGCCTCGATCGATCCGGCCATGGTGATCCGCTATTTCCGCAGCAAGGACGAGCTGTTCGCCAGGGCGGCGGTCGTCGACCTGCAATTGCCGGCACTGCGGGTGATCGACCGAAATGCCATCGGCGAAACGCTGATCAGGCGTTTTCTTGAAGTCTGGGAGGGCTCGGCCAGCGGCCCTGGCATGGCAATTCTGCTGCGTTCGGCGACGTCGAACGAATTCGCCGCGGAAAAATTGCGCGACGTATTTGGCAACCAGGTGAGGCCGGTGATTGCGGCGGTCGCTGACCCCGCCGATGCGGGTCGACGGGCCGGGCTCGTTTCGAGCCAGTTGCTGGGTCTGGCGATGTGCCGATACCTGCTGCGGCTTCCGCCCGTCGTCGCCCTGTCGCACGACGAAATTGTCCAGAACGTCGGCCCTACTTTGCAGCGCTATGCCGTGGGAGAGGATGCGCCTTGAACAAGCCGGGCTGGCAGTCTGGTCGTCGTGCAGCGACTGCGCCGACTAACGGACGTAACGCCGATTTGTGCCGAAGCGGCACGCAAAAATTAGCGGCGGCCGTGCAGCCTGTGCAAAACCCTGTTAACGGCGTGTGGATAACAGGTGGAAAACCTGTTCACGACACAACATATTGGGGTGAACAAACCGGGAAACAGGCGCCGGCGCCGATTCGTCGCCGTTTCGTTCCGGCTTTGAGCACAGTGTTAAACGACAAGGGCTGAAAACAATCCCAAATGGTTAAGGCGCGTTAGGAAAGTTTAATTATTTCAGAATGTTGGATGACGCCCGCCGACCTGCGTCGATCGTTCAGCGGCAAAGGTTAACGGCGACGTCAGCCCTGCATGAAACGGGCCAGTTCGGCGATTCAGCATGTGGTGAGACTCGCCGGCGAAAAATCCAGATGTAGCCGTGAACAAAACCTGAATCTGCGCGAGTCAGCGATTCGTAGCCGATTCGTTCCAGACTCGTTCCAACTGTTAAATCGGAACGGCGGAACGGCATGTCGACGGCGACGGAAGGCTTCGAGCTGCCATCGGAATATTCTGCTTTCGCTTCACGCCCAAAATCCCTATGTGTCGGCTGTCACCCGCGCCACTACGGGGCGCGCTCCCGACAACGCGAGGCAGAGAGCCTTAATTTCCAGGTCGATGAACATCCAGCCGAAACACACTGAGCCACTGATCCTGTCAGGCCGCGACGTGACCGCTGTGCTCGGGCCAACCAACACCGGCAAGACCCATCTCGCCATCGAGCGCATGGTGGCGCATGAAAGCGGCATTATCGGCCTGCCGCTCAGGCTGCTCGCCCGCGAGGTCTACTCGCGCGTCTGCGAAAAAGTCGGCGCTCACAAGGTGGCGCTCATCACCGGTGAGGAGAAGATCCAGCCCGACGGCGCCAGATATTCGGTCTGCACCGTGGAAGCCATGCCGCGCGAGACCGACGCCGCCTTCGTTGCCGTCGACGAGGTCCAACTGGCCGGCGACCTCGAGCGCGGCCACATCTTCACCGACCGCATCCTGCATCTGCGCGGCCGCCAGGAGACGCTGCTGCTCGGCGCAGCGACCATGCACGGCATCCTCCAGCGTCTGCTCAAGGGGGTGTCGGTGGTGACGCGGCCACGGCTGTCGCATCTCGCCTATGCCGGCTCCAAGAAGCTGACCCGCCTGCCGCGACGTACGGCGATCGTCGCTTTCTCCGCCGACGAGGTCTATGCCATCGCCGAACTGATCCGCCGCCAGCAGGGCGGTGCGGCAGTCGTGCTCGGCGCGCTATCGCCGCGCACCCGCAACGCGCAGGTGGAGCTGTTCCAGTCGGGTGATGTCGATTATCTGATTGCCACCGATGCCATCGGCATGGGCCTCAACCTCGATCTCGATCACGTCGCCTTCGCCCAGAACCGCAAGTTCGACGGCTACCAGTATCGCAACCTGACGGCGGCCGAGCTCGGCCAGATCGCCGGCCGCGCCGGCCGCCACTTGCGCGACGGAACTTTTGGCGTCACCGGCCAGGTCGATCCACTGGACGAGGAACTGGTCAAGAAGATCGAAGCGCATGATTTCGACCCGGTGAAGGTGCTGCAATGGCGCACCGCGCGTTTCGATTTCGCCAACCTCGACGCGCTGAAGCGCTCGATCGAGACCAACGCGCCGGTTGAAGGCCTGACGCGCGCGCTGCCGGCGGTCGATGCGCAGGCGCTCGAACATCTGTCCCGCGACGAGGACATCCGGGCGCTTGCCACCGACGCCGGGCGCGTGGCGCTGTTGTGGGAGGCCTGCGCCCTTCCCGATTACAGGAAGATCGCCCCGGCTCAGCATGCCGACCTGATCGCCTCGATCTACATGGACCTTGCCAGGCATGGCCATGTCGATGAGAATTACATGGCCGAGCAGGTGCGCCGCGCCGACACCACCGAGGGCGACATCGACACGCTGTCGCACCGGATCGCCCAGATCCGCACCTGGACTTTCGTTTCCAACCGGCCCGGCTGGCTGGCCGATCAGGCACACTGGCAGGAAAAGACGCGCGAAATCGAAGACAGATTGTCGGATGCGCTGCATGAGCGGTTGACGAAACGCTTCGTAGACCGCAGGACTTCCGTCCTCATGCGGCGCCTTAGAGAAAATACCATGCCTGAAGCCGAAATCAGTCCAACCGGAACCGTCCTCGTCGAAGGCCATCATGTCGGCGAGTTGCAGGGGTTCCGCTTCACCGCGGACCAAAGCGCCGGCGGCGAGGACGCCAAGGCGGTGCGCACAGCAGCCCAGAAGGCGCTTGCAGCCGAATTCGAGGCGCGGGCCGAACGCTTCGGCGCCTCGGCCAATGGCGACATCGCGCTCGGCTCCGATGGCACGCTGCGCTGGATCGGCGCGCCGATCGGCACGCTGGTCGCAGGCGACGAGCCGTTGAAGCCGCGCCTGGTGCTGCTGGCCGACGAGCAGCTCACCGGTCCCGCCCGCGACAAGGTCGCGGCGCGCGCCGAGCGCTTCGTCAATTTCCAGATCGAGTCGCTGCTGAAGCCGCTGGTCGACCTCAAGAACGCCGAGCAGATCACCGGCATCGGCCGCGGCATCGCCTTCCAGCTCGTCGAGAATTTCGGCCTCATCAACCGCCGCGACATCGCCGAGGAGATGAAGTCGCTCGACCAGGAGGGCCGCGCCGCCCTGCGCCGGCTCGGCGTGCGCTTCGGCGCCTACCACGTCTTCGTGCCGGCGCTGATCAAGCCGGCCCCGGCCGGACTGGTGACGCTGTTGTGGGCGCTGCAGAACGACGGCAAGGACAAGCCTGGCTTTGGCGACGTGGTTCACGCGCTGGCCTCCGGCCGCACCTCGGTGGTCATCGATCCCACCTTCGACAAGACCTTCTACAAGCTGGCCGGCTACCGCAATCTCGGCCGTCGTGCGGTGCGCGTCGACATCCTCGAACGGCTGGCCGACCTGATCCGGCCCGCAACCAACTGGAAGCCGGGCCTCGGCCAGCGCCCCGACGGCGCCTATGACGGTCAGTCCTTCATGGTAACGCCGCCGATGATGTCGATCCTCGGCGCCACGGCCGACGATATGGAAGAGATCTTGAAAGGCCTCGGCTACCGGGCCGAGCCGAAGCCGGCTGTCGAGGTGAAGGCACGGCTCGAGGCACAGGACAATGTCGCGCGCGAAGCCGCCGCGGCCAAGCAGGCGGCGGAGGCACAAGCCGAGCAGGCCAAGGCAGCGGAAGCCGCGATTGCCGACGCAGCCGTCGAGACGCCGGCCGACGGTTCTGAGCCGGATGCAGTGGCAGAAGCCACGGCGGAGGCTCTCGCGGAACCCGCTACCGAAGCGGAACCTGTCGCAGAAGCTCAGCTGCAAACTCCGCCTGAGGTCACGGTAGAGGGTCTGCCTGCAGCTGAAGCCGCAGTTCGAGAGGCAGCACCCGAAACCGCCGAGGTTGAGGTCGCACAGGCGGAGCCGGCTTCCGAAGCCTCGCCCGCAACGGCAGCAGTCTCGGCCGAACCTGCCGCGGCGGTGGAAGCCGCCACCGGCGAGGCTGCTCCAGAGGCCGAGAAAGAGGCCGAAGAACCAAAACCCATCCTGTTGTGGCGGCAGGGCCGCTTCGACCAGCGCCCACGCCACCGCCACCACGACAACCGGCCCCGTGACAGGGACAATCGCCCGCGCAGCGGACAAGCCGCGCGCGATGGCCGCAGCAACGCGCCGGCAGAGGCCGGGCAGCAGGCCAGCGCCCCGGGCGGCCGACCCGCCCATGAAGGACGCCGCGACGGCGACGGCGCCGGCAAGCCCCGCTTCGACCGCAGCAAGTTCAAGCCCAAGCCCCAGGGCGAGCCAGGCGAACGGCGCGACGGCAAGCCGCAGGGAGAGCGCCCCGATCGTCGCGAAAGCCGGCCCGACTGGAAAGGCGGCAGGCCGGACGGCAAGGGCGGCGCGCCTGGTGGAAAGCCCGCGTTCCAGCCGAAGCCTCGCGAGGAGCGTCCGGTGCGCTTCGACCCGGATTCCCCCTTCGCCAAGCTCGCCGCGTTGCGCGACCAGCTGAAGAAGTAAGTTCGTTCGCTCCGATGGTCACTGATGCCCGCCAGCGCATCGACAAATGGCTGTTCTTTTCGCGTGCGGTGAAATCGCGCTCGCTGGCGGCGAAGCTGGTGGTGGCCGGACGCGTTCGCATCAATCGCGACAAAGCAGCGCAGGCCTCCGATCTGGTCCGCCTCGGCGACGTCCTGACCATCACTCTCGAGCGGCGCATCTTCGTCTGGAAGGTGCTCGGCACCGGCAGCCGGCGCGGTCCCGCCGAGGAAGCGCGCTTGCTCTACGAGGATATCTCGCCGCCGCCGGCACCAAAGGGCGAGGCCGTTCGCGATGCGATCCCCGCACTGCGCGATGCCGGCAGCGGCCGCCCGACCAAGAAGGAACGCCGGGAGACCGACCGGTTGTTCGGCGACGACTGACGCATAACCGGCTTTCGTCGCGTCGCCGGCTGGAAATCCATTCCGGAAACACCGGCATCACGCGCAATGGCCGCCCTTGCAAGCGGCGGGCAAAGACGTTACCTCACCAAGAAAGCCTACCGCATCGGCCCGAAAATCTATATCGATTTTCCAAGCGCGCGATGCGTGGTTTCAAAGTGTTACAGCGTACCTTGTGCGTCCGATTGGACGCCACGTCGCCCTGATAAAAGGGGACGTCCCGGAGCCGACCGATGACCTATGTCGTGACCGATAATTGCATAAAATGCAAATACATGGACTGCATCGAGGTCTGTCCGGTCGACTGTTTTTATGAGGGCGAGAACATGCTCGTCATTCATCCCGACGAGTGCATCGACTGTGGCGTCTGCGAACCGGAATGCCCGGCCGACGCGATCAAGCCGGACACCGAGCCAGGGCTCGACAAATGGCTGCAGATCAACACCGAGTATGCCGATAAATGGCCCAATATCACCGCCAAGAAGGAGCCTCCGGCCGACGCCAAGTCCTTCGATGGCGAGGCCGGCAAGTTCGAAAAATATTTTTCCCCCGAGCCCGGCCAGGGCGACTAGCGCTCGACCGCGAAAATCGAAATCGATTTTCGGAAGGACCATGCGCCAGATCAAAGTGTCACATCGTCCTTGCGCGTCCAAAACGGGCGCGTGGCACCGTAACGGCGACGCCGGTTTGATCGGCATCACGCGTGCTGACAGGCACCGCACGTTAACTGCCTTGACAGGCGGAGATCGCGCTTGACCTTCGCGCGTGCAGCAAAACCTTGATTCTTCCGACTTTTTGTGCTACACGAACCAAACATGCCGGTGACACAACGTCGATTTATGGCGCAAACGCCCCAAATCACTGAAAGGTGAATTTTTCAATCCGGACCAGAGTGATCTGGGGCAGGCAGTCGCGACTATGCGATTTGCCGCCCTCGGCTTTTCCGGTGGGTTCGTAGTTGTGCGGCTAACGATCGGTACCCGATCGCGCGAGTTCGACCGGCAGAATGCCGGTTCCACACCAAGGAGTTCATGGCGTAATGGCAACAATCACCCCGCAGAAGAAGTCCAGCGCAGCGCGTCACGGTTTTAAGACGGGCGAGTACATCGTCTATCCGGCGCATGGCGTCGGCCAGATCGTCTCGATCGACGAGCAGGAAGTTGCGGGCCACAAGCTGGAACTGTTCGTCATCGACTTCCAGAAGGACAAGATGCGTCTGAAGGTTCCGGTCGCCAAGGCGACCTCCATCGGCATGCGCAAGCTGTCGGAAGAGGATTACGTCGATCGCGCGCTGAAGGTCGTGCAGGGCCGCGCCCGCGTCAAGCGCACCATGTGGTCGCGCCGCGCCCAGGAATATGATGCGAAGATCAATTCCGGCGACCTGATCTCGATCTCGGAAGTTGTGCGCGACCTCTACCGCGCCGACAATCAGCCGGAGCAGTCCTATTCCGAACGCCAGCTTTATGAGGCGGCGCTCGACCGCATGGCGCGCGAGATCGCGGCCGTCAACCGCATGTCGGAAACCGAAGCGGTGCGCCTCATTGAGGTGAACCTCAACAAGGGACCGAAGCGCGGCGCCAAGGCCGACAACGAAGAAGCCGAGCAGGAAGAAGCAGCCTGAGCGCTTCTCGCCTTAATTTGGAAAAACCCGGCCTCGCGCCGGGTTTTTTGTTGTTTGTGATGGTCACCCCAAAACCGCTACGCCGTTTTGGGCGACATGCACTAACCTTCGCCGCCGCCTTCCTTCTCTGCCTCCTGCTTCAGCGTCGCGATAAACCGCTTGGTTCGCTGGCGCTCCGGATTGCTGAACAAAACCGCGGCGGGGCCTTTCTCGACGACGCTGCCGGCGTCGAGGAACACCACCTCCTGCGCGATTTTGGAGGCGAGGCGCAAATCATGCGTCGCCATCACCATGGTGGTGCCTTCGCTGGCGAGTTGGCCGAGCACGTCGACCACCTCCTGCGCCAGTTCCGGATCGAGCGCCGAAGTCGGCTCGTCGCACAGCAGCACTTTCGGCGATGGTGCCAACGCCCGGGCGATCGCCACGCGTTGCTGCTGGCCGCCTGACAACGTCGCCGGCCAGGCGTCGGCCTTGTGCGCCATCCCAACCTTTTCGAGCAGGGCGAGCGCCCGCTCACGCGCTCGCCCGGCCGGCCATTTCAGCACCGTCACCAGCCCCTCCATGACATTTTCGATCGCCGTGCGGTGCGGGAACAGCTGGAAATTCTGGAACACCATGCCGGTCTGCAGCCGCAGGCGCTGGATGGCTGTGCCGGGAATCTTGCCGCCGGGATGGAATTCGAGCGCGTCGTCGCCGATGCGCACCGTGCCCGAGGTCGGGATCTCGAGCAGGTTGATGCAGCGCAGAAGCGTGCTTTTCCCACCGCCCGAGGGGCCGACAAGGGCGGTGACGCTGCCTTCCTCGATGGTGACGGTCACGCCCTTCAGCACGAGGTTGTCCCCAAAGCGCTTCTCGATGTCGGTGAGGCCGATCATGCGCGCGCCTCCAGGAAGCCGCCATAGCGGTTGAGCCGCTTTTCCAGGCGCGTCTGCAACGCCGACAGCACCGAGCTCAGCGCCAGATAGAGAGCCGCCGCCTCGACATAGAGGATCAACGGCTCATAGGTGGTGGCGACGATGCGCTGCGCCGCCTGGAACATCTCCGGCACCGTGATGGCTGCGGCCAGCGATGTGTCCTTGACCAGCGAGATGAAAGTGTTGGACAGCGGCGGCACCGCGACGCGGCCCGCTTGTGGAAGGATAGTGCGTCGCATCGCCTGGCCCCAGGTCATGCCGATCGAATAGGCCGCCTCCCACTGCCCCTTCGGCACCGAGCCTATGACGGCGCGGATGATCTCCGACGTATAGGCGCCGATATTGAGTGTGAAGCCGATCAACGCGGCTGAAAAGGCGTCGAGCAGGATGCCGACCGAGGGCAGGCCGTAGAAGATCAGGAAGAGCTGCACCAGAAGCGGCGTGCCACGGAAGATCCAGACATAGAAGCGGACCACGGCGACCAGCGGCGTCGGGCCGAACAGCCGGACGAGCGCTGCGACCAGTCCTACGAATAGACCGAATGCGAACGACAGCAGCGTTAGCGGCACGGTGAAGATCAGCGCGGCCCATAGCAGCGTGGGCAACGAATCCAGCATCAATTGCAGCCAGTGCGGCACGAAAACTCTCCTTGCGAGATTGCCGCCCAAAATCGGCCCGGCAGCATCGAGGCGCGACCATACGGTCGTCATATCACGCCAAAAGCGGCGGCCGTCAAAGACGGCTCGCCGCGATACTTGGCCATGCGGGCCGGCAACCAGCCGGCTCCGTGAAATGCGCTTACTTCGAAACGTCCTGGCCGAAGTAAGTGTCGGCGATCTTCTGGTAGGTGCCGTCGGACTTGATATCGGCCAGCGCCCGATTGATGGCGGCGACCAGTTCCGGATCGCCCTTGCGCACGAGGACGCCGGAATAGTCGGCGTTTTCTTCCTGCGCGGCGATCTTCACGTTGGCGTCGGGCTTGTGCTTCTTGAAATCGAGGAAGGACAGGCTGTCGTTGATGGTGGCATCGGCGCGGCCGGTAAGAAGCAGCTGGATCGATTGGTCGAAGCCATCGGTACCGACGAGTTCGGCGCCGTTCGCTTCGGCGAGCTTGCCGAAATTCGAGGTCAGCGACTGCGCCGCCTTCTTGCCCTTCAGGTCGGCAAAGCTGTTGATGTCGGTATTGTCGCCGCGCACGATCAGCACCGCCTTGGAAGCAATATAGGGATCGGAGAAATCATACTTGGCCTTGCGCTCCTCGGTGATGCCGACCTGGTTGATAACAGCGTCATAGCGCTCGGCGTCGAGGCCGGCGATCAGCCCATCCCATTTGCCTTCGAGGAATTCGGCCTTGACGCCGAGTCGCTCGGCGATCGCCTTGGCAATCTCGACGTCGAAGCCGACCAGTTCGCCCGAGGCATCATGATAGGTGAAGGGGGCATAGGTACCTTCCGTGCCGACCTTGAAGACACCGGCCTGCTTGATCTGATCGAGATTGGCGCCGGCATGGCCTGATGTGCCAGCCAGTACCTGCAGTGTTGCGGCGACGATAAGCGATTTGAGCCATTTCATTTTTCTGTGATCCCGTCATTGGCCGGCGTCCGGGGCCGGCGTCCGGCGCATTTGTGAGCGCCGGAAACTGACAGATGCAGCCTGGCGAAATAAGAAACCAGATTTCAAAAATGAGACACTTTCGAAATCCAATTCTCAAAACCACATCGACTCACGCCAACCGGCCGAGGAGCGACCGCCGCATCGAGCTTTCGAACAGTGCAATCCACGCGACATCAGCGGCGGAACCATTCGCGCGGGTGGCA
Source organism: Mesorhizobium sp. WSM4816 (assembly GCF_055811535.1). Lineage (NCBI taxonomy): Bacteria > Pseudomonadati > Pseudomonadota > Alphaproteobacteria > Hyphomicrobiales > Phyllobacteriaceae > Mesorhizobium > Mesorhizobium sp. WSM4816. Next base: position 22,155 of record NZ_JBVVQR010000044.1, read on the forward strand.
CGTTTGTTGGCTGTTGTAGGGCGCGGCGTCGCCAATTCAACCACGATGCCAGCTCAGGGGCGAGCGATCGCACCGCAACGCCCGGAACAGGGAGCGTGGCATGATGGAAGATACGGCAGGGCGAACCATGGTCCGCGCGGCGATGAAAGCCCCCTATCTCGAGCGCGACGAGGAGCATGTTCTCGCGCTGCGCTGGAAGGAAGACAACGACCAGCAGGCACTGCACCAAATCGCCATGGCGCATATGCGGCTGGTTATTTCCATGGCCTCGAAGTTCCGCCACTATGGCCTGCCCCTCGGCGACCTGGTGCAGGAAGGCCATGTCGGCCTGCTGGAGGCAGCGGCCCGTTTCGAACCGGAGCGCGAGGTGCGGTTTTCGACCTATGCGACGTGGTGGATCCGTGCCTCGATGCAGGACTATATCCTGCGCAACTGGTCGATCGTGCGTGGCGGCACCAGTTCGGCGCAAAAGGCGCTGTTCTTCAATTTGCGGCGCCTGCGCGCCCGCTTGGCGAACGGTGCCGAGCCGATCTCGAACACCTCGCTCTACCGCGAGGTGTCGGTGGCGCTTGGCGTCTCCGAGGCCGACGTGGCGATGATGGACTCGCGCCTTTCGGCCCCCGACAGTTCGCTCAACCAGCCGCTCGCCGACGATGCGGGCGCCACCGAGCGAATGGATTTTCTGGTTTCGGACGATCCTTTGCCGGACGAAGTCGTGGGCGACACGATCGATGTCGAACGCCGCTCTATATGGCTGAAAACCGCGCTCGGCGCGCTCAACGCCCGCGAGCTCAGGATCATCGAGGAACGCCGGCTGAGCGACGAGGGCGCGACGCTCGAAGCCCTCGGCGAGGCGCTTGGCATCTCCAAGGAACGCGTCCGCCAGATCGAGGCACGCGCCATGGAAAAGCTCAAGATAGCGCTGGTGAAGCAAAACCCCGAGTTTCTGGCGACCGCCGCCTAGGGTGTGTTGCGATTCAGGTTAGGACGAGTCGGAGTCGAAGACGGGCGCGAAGCGACCAAACCAGGTGGTTTCCGAGAACCGGAGCGGAGCGTACATAAAGTACGTGAGCACCGGCCTACGCCGGCCGTAGCCTTACTGCCGCGACCGCTCATGAGTGCTCCGGCCGGCGAAGGTCGGAAGCGCAGGAAATTGCCGTTTGCGGGCCGGCATCACCTGAATATCGACACACTCTATCTGTCGGTGATGATCTTGACCTTGTCGCCGGCCGAAACGGCTGCGCCGGGCGACATTGCATTGAGCACCCTGAACAGGTCGAGCTTGCGGTCGACGCCGACCATCTGCGCCGCGAGCGAACCCATGGTCTGTCCGGGCCGGACCGTGACGACGCGGATATGCAGCGGCTTCAGCGCTGCTTTTTCGGCCGCGCTCAAGATCCGGAACGAGCCGCTGACCGAGCGCGCCACCGCGTCCAGCGAGGTGCTGGCGGAGGGGGCTGCCGTCAGCAGCCGGTAGACCTGGCCGCCGGCGCGGATCACCGCGATGCCGAACTGCCAGCCCTCGGCGCTGGCATGCGCCGTCGCCGCCTCGTTGCCGTTGATTGTTTCCTGGCGCACGCTGCTTTCGTCGAGACCGGCCACCCAGCCGCTGCGGAGGTAGTCGGTCAGCGATCGGTTCCTGTCGATCGAGACGCCGTCGAAGCGGATCGCTATGTCGCCCGGTCCGGTTGCCGTCACCGCCGCGGCCGAGTTGTCGATGATGAAGCCGTCGGGCACCGAGAACGACACGCCGAGCCCCGGATGCAGGAAGGTTTCGCCACGCACATAGCCTTCCTCCGGCGTGTCGCCGTAGAGCAGCCCGTCTATGCCGGCGAGGAAGGCGTCGCGGTCGCGCGTGCCGACGCCGGGCGCGCCGAACTGGCGGGCATGGCGCTGCGCCAGATCGATGCGTTGCGGCGTGTTCGGGTGCGTTGCCAGGAAGTCGAGGCTGGCGTCGGTGGCGCCGCTGATCGAGCGGAAATCGGTGTAGGCCGACATGGACTGCAGGAAGCGGCCAGCGGCAAACGGATCGAAGCCCGCCTCGCCGATCGACTTGATGCCGATGCCGTCGGCCTCCAGCTCCTGATTGCGCGAGAACTGGGCAAGCCGCAGCTTGCCGCGGATCAGTGCCGCCTTGGCGGTCGGGCTGTCGCCGAGCACATCCGAGACGACTTTTGTCGCAAAGCCTTCCTCGGCCTCGAGCTGCTGGCGCTGCAAGCCGTGGTTTGCAGTGACATGGCCCATCTCATGCGCGATGACCGCGGCGAGTTCGGCCGAATCGTTGGCCAGCGCCAACAGGCCGCGCGTGATGTAGAGATAGCCGCCAGGCAATGCGAAAGCGTTGACGTTGGGCGAATTGAGGATCGTGATGCGGTAGGTCTGGCTCGGGTTGGCCGAAACCACCGTCAGGCTGCCGACGACCTTGGCGACCATGCGCTCGAGCTTGGGATCGGAATATTCGCCGCCATAGGTCGCGAGGATGCGCGGATGCTGCGCCTTGGCCATTTCGGCGACCTTGCTGTTGGCGGCAACATTGTCGACGGTGACCGGTTTGCTAGAAGGCTGGAAGCCGGATACCTGAACGTCCGGAGGCGTGAACATCTGGCAGCTTGCCAACGCCATGGCAAAGCCGGCCAGCGCCAGGAAGCGCGCCAGCGGTTTCCTTCTCACTCTGTCTGTGCCGGTCGGCAGAACAGCTTCCTTTCGGCTCTCAGCACATGGCCCGAAAATCGGGCATCGATTTTCAGATCATGCGCAAAATCAACTGCCACAGAGTCCTTCGAGCCCACGAGCGCGGATGGCACCGTAGTGGCAAATCACAACCTATGCCGGACCAGTATCGGAGGACCTAGCCACACTACGTTGACCATGGCAAGCAAACGCCACATCGCCTGAAGCCGGTTTGGCCGTAAATTATGTCCGCTTCCGGGCAACATCTCGTGATCCTGCGCCAAACGGACCTGCACCGATATAGCGCCGAAAGGCTTCCGGTCCAGCCTTGGTAAAAAAATCGGCGACAGTCCCGGTTGCGGCAACCGTGCCATTGTCCAGGAACACCATGTCCTGGCCGATACGGTGGGCGTCCTCCGGCTGATGGGTGACGAACAGCACCGTCATGCGCCGCTCCGCATGGACGTCGGCTACCAGATCGAGCATGTCGTCGCGCAACGCCGGTCCGAGCGAGGCCAACGGTTCGTCGAGCAAGAGCACCGGCCGGTCGCGCACCAGGACGCGGGCGAGCGCGACGCGCTGCCGCTCGCCGCCGGAGAGTTCGCGCGGCAGGCGCTGTTGCTTGCCGGCAAGGCCGACGCGCTTGAGCGCCGCGGCGATTGCAGCGTGGTCGGCCTCGGTCAGCCTGAGCGATGGCGAGCGGCCAAGGCCGACATTTCGTTCGACCGAAAGATGGGCGAAGAGATTGTTTTCCTGGAACACCATCGACACGGGTCGCGCCGACGGCGGTTTGGCGCCGACATCGGCGCCGCCGATCAGCACGCGGCCCGATTGCGGCGTCTCGAAGCCGGCCACCAGATTGAGCAGTGTCGATTTTCCCGAGCCGCTCGGCCCCATGATGGCGGTGATCTTCGAGGCGGCGAACTCGACATCGAATAAAAACGGCGCTTCGCCATAGCTGAACGAGGCCTTTTCCAGCCGCACAGCCGTACCGTTTTCGCTGTTGAGCGTCATGATCTTTCTCCCCGTCCCAGCCAGTCCGCGGCCAGGACAAGCGCGAGACAGACCAGGCCGAGCAGAAATGCCAGGCCGGCCGCGTCCATCGTGCGGTAGCTGCCCATGCGGGCCAGCAGGAGATAAGGCAGCGTCTGCAGGGAGTCGCTGCCAAACAGGGCAATGGCGCCGAGATCGCCGAGCGACAAAGCCATCGCGAACGCGAAACCGGTGGCGAGCGGCCGCCGCAGCGACGGCCAGTCGACCAGCCGGAAACGGTTCCAGCCCGAAATGCCAAGCAGCAAACAGAGCCGTTCGTGGCGTTCGCTCGCCGCATCATAGCCGGGGCGAATGGCGCGGATGGCAAACGGCATCGCCATCACCGCATTGACGGCGACGACCATGACAGGGGCGATGGCAAAGACGTCGCTGACGGTCCGCAGGAGCAGGAACCAGCCGGCGCCGATGACGACGGGCGGCACGACGAGGACGAAGCCGGCGCCGGTATCCGTGGCGTATTCGAGCAGCGTCCTGGCGCCGACGCGACGCCTCAAGGCCAGCGCCCGGCGTGCCATGACCAGCGACAGCGACAGCGCCACTGCAAGCAGCGCCGCCAGCAAGGCGAGCACGGCGCTGGTCAGCGCCGCTTGCCGCACCGCGCTCTCGCCCGCCAGCCGGCCGAGATCGGCGCCAAGGCCTGACGTGACCGTGGCCGCCATCGGCCCGGCGACGAACAGCAAAGCGAGGATGATCAATGCTGCGTTCAGCACGGTCTCGGCGGCGCCGGCCGAAAGATAGCGGCGCGAAGCCACCGGCAGGTTGGCGTCGCCGACGGTATTGGCGCCGAGCCGCATCAATGCCAGCACGACGACGAAGGTCAGCGCGATCTGCAGCACTGTCAGCGTCACCGCGCGGGCAGGATCGAAATCGAAACGCAGCGCCTGGTAGATGGCGACCTCCAGCGTTGTCGCACGCGGCCCGCCGCCCAGCGTGAGTACGATGGTAAAGGATGTGATGCAGAGCATGAAGACAAGCCCGGCGACGCCCGGCAGCGCCGCGCGCAGCGTTGGCCATTCGATCAGCCGGAAGGCGGGCCTGGCGCCCATGCCGAGCTGGCTCGCCAGCCGCCACTGGTCGGCCGGCACTGTCGCAAGCGCTTCGAGGAACAGCCGCGTGGCCAGCGGCAGATTGAAGAAGACATGGGCGACGAGGATGCCGGACAGGCCGTATATGCCCGGCCAGCCCTGACCGCCGATCGCGCTGAGCACGCCGGCGAAATAGCCGGCACGGCCATAGAGTGCCAGAATCCCGAGTGCTGCGACGATGGCCGGCAGCGCGAGCGGCACGGCGAAGAGCTGCAGGATGAGGCCGCGACCGAAGAAGCGCGGATGCCGCGACAGCGCCCGCGCCACGAACAGCGCCGGCACGACGGAGAGCAGCGTCGACAGCAATGCCTGCCACAGCGTGAATCGGGCGACGCGGAAGAGGTAGGAATCGAAGGCCGACGCGGCGCCGGACGGATCGCGTGCGCCTTCGACGATGAGCCCGGCGAACGCGCCGCCGATCAGCAGCGCAACAGCGGCAAGCGCGATGGTGCCGGCGGTGATGCGGGGATCTCTACGATGGCCAGTGTGCATTCCGCGCTGCCCAACTTAACGGCGGGCGCTGAAAGATGGGATGTGGCTGAGGTCGAGTTCCCGCCCACCCCCTTCTGGCCTGCCGGCAATCTCCCCCACAAGGGGGGAGATTGGAAGCTTCACCCTCGCCTCAATCCTTCGACTGTTGCGATTGGCGAAAGCGGAAGTGACATCCGATCTCCCCCCTGGAGGGGGAGATGGCCGGCAGGCCAGAGGGGGGTGGCGTGGAGCGAACACCATGCAGAAATCTAAGTCCTACTTGCTCATCACCGACAGCCATTCGTCGACCCAGGCCTTGCGGTTGGCGGCGACCTCTTCGGGGCTGAAAAGCAACGTCTTGGTCGGCTTGACGAGCTTCTCGAAAGCCGGATTGAGCGGCTTCTCGGTCTTGCCGGCAGGGAACATCCAGTTGGTCTCGGGAATGACATCCTGGAATTTCGGCCCGGTCATGAAAGTCAGGAACTGTTTCGCAAACGGGTTCTTCGCACCTGATTTGGTGATGCCGGCAACCTCGATCTGCAGATACGCGCCCTCGTCGAAGGGCGCTGCCTGATAGCGTTGGGTGTTTTCGGCGACCATATGATAGGCCGGCGACGTGGTGTAGGACAGCACCATCGGCGCCTCGCCCTTGGTGAACAGGCCGTAGGCCTCGCTCCAGCCCGGCGTCACGGTGAGCACCTTTGCCTTAAGCTTGGCCCAGGCTTCGGGCGCCTTGTCGCCATAAACCGACTTCACCCACAACAGCAGGCCGAGACCGGGCGTCGAGGTGCGCGGATCCTGAATGACGATCTTTTCATCGGCATTGCCCTCGACCAGTTCCTTCAGGCTCTTCGGCGGCGTCTTCAGCTTTTCGGTGTCGTAGACGACGGCGAAATAACCATAGTCGAACGGCACGAAAATATCGTCGCTCCAGCCGCCCGGCACCTTGACGTCGATGACGGCACCATGCGGCGAAAACAGGCCGGTGGCCTTGGCTTCCGCCGTCAGATTGGTGTCGAGGCCGAGCACGATGTCGGCCTTGGTCGCGGCCCCTTCCAGCCTGACGCGGTTGAGCAGGGCGACGCCGTCGGCGACCGCGACGAATTCGAGAATACAGCCGCATTCGGCCTCGAACGCCTTCTTGACCGCCGGGCCTGGACCCCATTCGGCGGTGAAGCTCTCATAGGTATAGACGGTGAGTTTTTCCTGCGCGGATGCCGGCCCGGTGCCGGCGAGAACGGTCGCCGCGAGCAGCACTGCCGAAACAAGTGTGTATAAAAACGTGCGCATCGGCGCCTCCTTCGTTGGCGTTGAAGGGAATTGAGGCGTCGGGTTGTCCGAAACGTCTAATCCCTCCGCCGGTACAAACCGGATCAGGTTCAGCGGGTTGGCAGGTTGCCTCTCAGCCGGTCCGCGAAGATCGCGTCCAGCACCCCGTTAGAGCGCTTCGACACATAGGCCCGGCCCATCTGCGGCGCAAGCGGAAGTTGCCGGGCATCCAGACCGCGGCCTTCCGTTTCGCAAGCAGGGCTGGTAAGGGCCACGCATATGAGCAAATTCACCATCCTGCTTGGCGGCGACCTTATCCGCACGCCGCTGCTCGACCGCCAGGTCGAAGGCACGCGTGTCATCGCCGCCGACGCCGGCATCAGCCATGCCCGGACTCTGCGCCTGACGCCGGAACTCTGGGTCGGCGACTTCGATTCGGTGCCGGCGGATTTGCCGGACGAGCTCGCCGCAGTGCCGCGCCAGGTGTTTCCGGCAGAAAAGGACAAGACCGACGGCGAACTGGCTATCGCCGCCGCGCTCGAACGCGGCGCCACCAGCCTCGTGCTCGCCGGCGCGTTCGGCGGCAAGCGCACCGACCACGCCTTCCTGCACCTGGCGCTCGGCGTCCGGCTGGCCGAGGCAGGGACAGAGGTGCTTTTGACCAGTGGCGCAGAGGAAGGCGTGCCCTTGCTTCCCGGAAAGGCCGGCTTCGACTACGCCGACGGCACGCTGTTTTCGATTCTCGGCTTCTCCGACCTTGCCGGTCTGACCGTGACCGGCGCCAAATGGCCGCTGAACCATGTCGAGGTGGCGTTCGGCTCGTCGCTGACCATTTCCAACGAGGTCAAGGGCCGGCTCGAAGTCGCGCTGGGCAGCGGCCGCGCGCTGTTGCTCGCCCATCCATTCCCCCTACCTGAAAGCTGACATGGCGCCGCCGCTTCTCAATCTCGACGGGATAAAACTGACCTTCGGTGGCACGCCGCTGCTCGACGGGACGGAACTGACGGCGTCGGCGGGCGACAAGATCGCTCTGGTCGGCCGCAACGGCTCGGGCAAGTCGACGTTGCTGAAGATCGCTGCGGGATTGATCGAGCCGCAGGATGGCGAGGTGTTCCGCCAGCCTTCGGCAACAGTGCGCTACCTGCCGCAAATGCCCGACATGGATGGTTTCGCCAGCGTCCGCGCCTATGTCGAGGCGGGGCTCGGACCCGCCGACGATCCCTACCGCGCCACCTATCTGATGGAGCATCTCGGCCTGTCCGGCGAGGAACGGCCGAACGATCTCTCCGGCGGCGAAGCCCGCCGTGCTGCCCTGGCCCGCGTCATGGCGCCGGAGCCCGACATTCTCCTCCTCGATGAGCCGACCAACCATCTCGACCTGTCGGTCATCGAATGGCTGGAGGAGGAGCTTGCCCGCACCTCTTCGGCGCTGATCGTCATCTCGCACGACCGCCGCTTCCTCGAGCGCGTGTCGCGCGCCACCGTCTGGCTCGATCGGGGCCAGACCCGCAGGCTGGACAAGGGCTTTGGCCATTTCGAGGAATGGCGCGACACCGTTCTGGAAGAAGAAGAGCGCGAGCAGCACAAGCTTGGCCGCCAGATCGTGCGCGAGGAGCACTGGCTGCGCTATGGCGTGACGGCAAGGCGCAAGCGCAACATGCGCCGGCTCGGCGAACTGCAGACCATGCGCCAGCGCTTTCGCGGCCATCGTGGCGCCGAGGGTGCGGCGACCATGGTGGCCAGCGACGCCGCCGAATCGGGCAAGCTGGTGATCGAGGCCAGGAACATCGAGAAGAGCTTTGGCGACCTCACCGTGGTCAGGGGTTTCTCGACCCGCATCCAGCGCGGTGACCGCGTTGGCCTGGTCGGCCCGAACGGCGTCGGCAAGACGACGCTGCTGAAGATGCTGACCGGCGAATTGAAGCCGGACTCAGGCACGGTGCGACTCGGCACCAATCTGGAGATCGCCACGCTCGACCAGAAACGCGAGGCGGTCGACCCGCAAGAGACGCTGGCGCAGTATCTCACCGACGGCCGCGGCGAGAACCTTGTCATCAACGGCGAGCAGCGCCACGTCGTCTCCTACATGAAGGACTTCCTGTTCAAGCCGGAACAGGCGCGCACGCCGGTGCGCGAGCTTTCGGGCGGCGAGCGGGCGCGGCTGCTGCTCGCCCGTGTGCTGGCGCGGCCGGCAAATCTTTTGGTGCTGGACGAGCCGACAAACGATCTCGACATGGAGACGCTGGAACTGCTGCAGGAACTGGTCGCCGGTTTTGCCGGCACCGTCATCCTGGTCAGCCACGACCGCGATTTCCTCGACCGCACGGTGACCAGCCTGATCGCGCCGGAAGGCGGCGGCCGCTGGATCGAATATGCCGGCGGCTATTCCGACATGCTGGCGCAGCGCGGCGGCACCAGGCTGGACGACCGCAAGGCACGGCCGAAGGCCGAGACGAGTGAAGTGGCGGCGGCAGCCCGGACCGAGGCAACGGCGCCGAAGGGCCCGGCGAAAAAACTGTCGTTCAAGCAGAAATTCGCGCTGGAATCGCTGCCCAAGAAGATCGACGCGGTGACCGCCTCGATATCACGGCTGGAGGATAATATCGCCGACCCGGCCTATTACGAGCGCGACCCGGCCTCATTCCAGAAGACCATCGCCGCGCTCGACAAGGAGCGCGCCACGCTGGCAGCGCTCGAGGAGGAATGGCTGGAACTTGAAATGCTGCGCGAGGAGATGGAGGGGTAGACGCTTCGCCGTTGCTCCACCACGACAATGCGCATACATTATGCGCATTCTGCGGAGGTTATTATGCGAAAGATAGCTATGAATGCGGTTCGTCAGCCGGCAAATCTGTCGATCGACTCGAAGCTCATGAAGGAAGCCAAGGGACTCGATGTGAATGTCTCGCGCGCCGCCGAAGCCGGTATCGCAGAGGCGGTGGCTGCCGAAAAAGCCCGACTATGGAAACTTGAGAATCGCGCCACAATAGAAGCGTGGAACGAATACGTCGAAAAGCACGGTATTCCGTTGGAAGAACATCGGCAGTTCTGATGGCACGCTATGATGTCTTCGCGGCAGCTATTTGCTGGACGTCCAATCCGACCTGCTCGACGATTTTAAAACACGGGTGGTGATCCCGCTGCTTCCGACAACAATTACGCCGCCGCCGATGCGAAAGCTCCATCCCCTCGTCGAGATCAATGGGCGAAAATTGGTTGTGGCCACCCATCTGATCGCCACGGTTCCGGCCAAGGAATTGGGCGAAAGTCGACTGAATATCTCCAGGCATCACGACGATATCGTGGCCGCGCTCGACATGCTGTTCCAGGGCTTCTGAGCCGAAGGGAGGCTGGTGAGCCGGCCTCAGCCCGCCTCTTTTGTTTGCCAGGCCTTCAGCGCCTCGTCGAACACCTTCTCGCCGGGAATGCCCTTTTCCATGGTGAGCAGCGCCCGCCGTCCGGTCTTGTAGACGACCGGCACGTCGATCCATTTCTGGCCCCGCAGCAGGGTCAGATTGGCGTCTTCATCCGGCTTTGTGTCGTTGAGAGCGACCAGGAAGAAGCCGTCGGCGATCTTGGCCGGGATGCCGATCAGTGGACTGCCGGCATCCTGTTCAGAGCCCTTCATGGCGACGCGCAGGATGTTGTCGACACCGCCGCCGTCGAAACCATCGGGCGTCAGGAAAATCATCTCGATGATGTGGCTGGCCGGCAGCGTCTGGTCGGTGTTGCGGCGGATGGTCATGCGCAACTGCACGTCCTTGCCCGGAATGCTCGCCTCGGCGCGGATTGCCGGCTCGGGCGGCAGATTGCCGCCGGGCGATTCCTGCACCAGCGACCAGACGATGCTGCCGGGCTCGGCCGAGCCTTGCGCGGTGCTGGTGCGCTCCTCGTAGAAGATCGCCTTCTGGCCGACCGCCAGCGCGGTTTCGGCAGGCGCGGCTGTCGGTGCAGCACCCGGCGCGGCACCCGGGGCCGGCGCTGCCGGCGCGGCTGCGCTATCGGTCGGCGCCGCCGGCGCCGGCGTGGCGGCATCGGCAGGCGGTGTTGCGGGGGCCGCGCCCGGTGCGGGCACATTCGTGGCTGGCGTGCCGGCAGGCGCTGCAGGCGCAGGTGCGGCCGGCGGCGGCGTGGTCAGTGCTGCGACGGACTCGCCCTCTCCGATGCCACTTTGTCCTGAAGCGGGGCCGGGATCGACCTCACCGCCCTCAGGTGTCAGCCGCTGGGTGAACTTTGTGCCCTCGGCATCGGCTGGAGCCGCTGCGGCCGGGGCTCTTGCCGCAGCATCGGCAGCCGGCCGCTCGGCCGGGCTCGGCTTCACCAGCGGTTCTACGGTTGCGACCGTCGTGCTGTTGAGATCCAGCATGTTGCTGAACGCGTCCTTGTTCAGCCAGATGCCGTAGCCGCCGCCCGCGATGACGAGCAAGGCGACGACAGCGGCGATCAGCCCGCCATAGCTGCGCCTGCGCTCGGCAGGATGCTGAAAAGTGTCCGGCGCCGGCTCCTCGTCGTTGGGGAAGACATCGTCTCTAAAGCTATCGCTGTTCTCGTACGCCGCTGGAAGATCCGCATCCGAAGGCTCCGCATCGGTGTCCTCTGGAGGCGGTTTTTGCCAATTCAGCGAGGCTTTGGCGGCAGGTGCCGGCTGCCATTCCGGCTCGGTCTTGGCCGGCTGCCATGCCGGCTCGGCCTTTGCCGGCTGTCGGACATGGCTGGGTTGGTTCTTGTTGCGGTCGATGGAGGAGAAGATGTCTTCCAGCTCCGACAGCGGATCGGATACCGGCGCAGGCTTGGCGTAGCCCCGCTCGACGATGGCGATGGCATCTTCCAAAGTGCGCTTATGCTGGGCAACGACCGACGGCGCCAGCGGCGGTATGTTCTTCGCCAGCTTGTCCGCGATTGTCGAACGGGCTTTGTCATAGACCCTGGCGCGTATTTCCGGCGTCGGATTGCCAAGGCCGTCGAGCGTCTTTTTCAGAGCACCAACAAAATCTGCCATGCTTCAGTCGACCTGCATTTCGTTTCTGAGCCGGCCCCTGCAAATCGGCCGCGATGCCCGGAACAGCTTGGAATCTAGTCTTGAAACGGATCGGTCACAAGTATTGTGTCGTCCCGTTCAGGGCTGGTGGAAAGGAGTGCGACCGGCGCGCCGATCAGTTCCTCGATGTGACGGACATATTTGACTGCCTGGGCCGGCAGATCGTTCCAGCTTCTGGCGCCGGCGCTGGTGCCTTTCCAGCCCTCCAGCGTCTCGTAGATCGGTTCGACGCGCGCCTGCGCACCCTGGCTGGCCGGCAGATAATCGATCGCCTCGCCATCAAGGCGGTAGCCGGTGCAGACCTTGATCTCGTCCAGCCCGTCGAGCACGTCGAGCTTGGTCAGGGCGATGCCCTTGATGCCGTTTACGGCGACGGCTTGGCGAACCAGCACGGCATCGAACCAGCCGCAGCGGCGCTTGCGGCCGGTGACGACGCCGAACTCGTGGCCGCGCGTGCCCAGGAACTCGCCGATCTCGTTCTTCTGTTCGGTCGGGAACGGACCTTCGCCGACACGCGTCGTATAGGCCTTGGTGATACCGAGCACATAACCGATGGCACCCGGGCCGACGCCGGATCCGGCGGCCGCTTGACCGGCTACCGTGTTGGACGAGGTGACGAACGGATAGGTGCCGTGGTCGATGTCGAGCAGCGTGCCCTGCGCGCCCTCGAACAGGATGCGTTCGCCGGCGCGGCGCTTGTCGTCGAGGATCTTCCAGACGCGGTCCATATAGGGCAGGATCTCGTCGGCGACCGAAATCAGCTCACTCATGATCGCCTCATGCGTGACTTCGGCGTGGCCGAGCCCGCGGCGCAGCGCATTGTGATGCGTCAGCAGCCTGTCGACCTTCAAGGGCAGCGTTTCCAAATCCGCCAAATCCATCACCCTGACCGCGCGCCGGCCCACCTTATCCTCATAAGCGGGGCCGATGCCGCGACGGGTCGTGCCGATTTTCGTTCCCGAATTGGAGGCGGCGTCTTCGCGGAATCCGTCCAGCTCCCGGTGCAAGGACAGGATAAGCGCGGTGTTTTCGGCTATTTTCAGGCGCTCCGGCGTCACCTCGACGCCTTGCGCCTTCAATTTCGTCACCTCGGCTACGAAGGCATGCGGATCGAAGACGACGCCATTGCCGATGATGGACAGCTTGCCTTGCCGCACCACGCCGGACGGCAGCAGCGACAGCTTGTAGACCTTGCCGTCGACGACCAGCGTATGGCCGGCATTGTGGCCGCCCTGGAAGCGCACGACGACGTCGGCGCGTTCCGACAGCCAGTCAACGATCTTGCCTTTGCCCTCGTCGCCCCATTGCGAGCCGACGACCACCACATTGGCCATGTTTCTTTTCCCTTGAGGCGCCGCTCCGAGCGGCTTGAATGGTTCGAAACGACAGGCTTCTATCGCATCGGCCAGAAAATCGGAATCGATTTTCGGAAAGCACGACGCGAACGTTCAAAGCCTTGAGACTCGTACTTTTGCGCGTCCAAGTGGACGTACGTCGTTCTATAACGTCAACACCCGGCGAGCGCGACCATTCTTTGCCGCCGAAAGCGCCCTCAGGCACAACAATTTTCGCCTTTGACATCATTTACTTGGGCGAACCACCACAATAGGTCGGCAATGACCCTGCCCACCCCGGCTGGAATTTCGCGATGCATCGAACCGCCTATCTGTTCCTGCTGTCCACCACCTTGCTGTGGGGCGGCAACTCCGTGGCCGGCAAGCTGGCAGTCGACCATATTTCGCCGATGACGCTGGTCTTCCTGCGCTGGGTCCTGGCCGTTCTGATCTTGCTGCCGATCGGCTGGCGAACGCTACGCGAGGACTGGCCGGTGGTGCGCAGGCATTGGTTGCTGCTTGGCGGGCTCGGCGCTTGCGGCTTCACCTTTTTCAACGCGATCTTCTACACGGCGCTCAACTACACGACGGCGATCAACGTCTCGATCGAGCAGGCGGCAATCCCGGTCGTCATCATCCTCGCCAATTTCGTGCTGTTTCGCCTGCGTGTGAACCGGGTGCAGATCGCCGGCGTCGCGCTGACGATCATCGGCGTCGCCCTGACCGCCAGCCACGGCGATCTGCGCCAGCTCCTCAAGCTGGATCTTAACTTCGGTGACGCCATCATGCTGATCGCGGTGCTTTGCTACAGCTTCTACTCGGTCGGGTTGCGGCTGAAGCCGGCCATACGCTGGCAAAGCCTGATGCTGGCGCTGTCGATTGCCGCACTCGTCACCTCGCTGCCTTTCTTGCTGTGGGAGGTGGCTGCCGGCAAGGTCATCGTCCCAGATGCGCGCGGCTGGGCGATAGCGTTCTACACTGCGATCGGCGCTTCGGTCGTCTCGCAGATTTTTTATATCAGGGGCAACGAACTGATCGGCGCCAACCGGGCCGGCCTGTTCATCAACCTGGTGCCGATTTTCGGCACGCTGCTGTCGGTGCTGATCGTCGGTGAGACATTCCAGCTCTATCAGGGCGTCGCCCTCGTGCTGGTGCTCGGCGGCATCAGCCTGGCCGAATACAGCGGACGGAAAATGGCGATTTGACAGCCGGAAACCTGTGACGGGCCGTGAAAGAACTCTGTCGATATTTCGACGCCATTGTCGAAACGCCCCGTGGGCTTACAAAGCCCGCGGGGCGCCTCGCGCATGATTCAGGCGACGCCGACGTCGAAATGCAGCCGCTTGGCGGAGTCGATCGACTTGTGCGCCCGCACCTGTTCCAGCACCTTCTCCGGGAACGGCGCATCGAGATAGAGCAGCGCGATGGCATCGCCGCCAGGCCGGTTGCGGCCGAGCTGGAAGTTGGCGATGTTGACGCCGTTCTCGCCACAGACCGTGCCGAGCAGGCCGATGATGCCGGGCGCATCGGCATTGGTCGTGTACAGCATGTGCTGACCGACCTCGGCGTCGAGGTTGATGCCCTTGATCTGGATGAAGCGCGGCTTGCCGTCCGAGAAGCAGGTGCCGGCGATCGCACGCGTCTTGTGCTCGGTCTTGACCGTCAGCTTGATATAGCCGTCGAACACGCCCGATTTGTCGCGCTTGACCTCGGCGACGATGATGCCGCGCTCCTTGACCATGATCGGCGCCGAAACCATGTTGACGTCGGAGACCTGCGGCCGGATCAGCCCGGCAAGTGTGGCGCTGATCAGCGCGCGCGTGTTCATCGTCGCGGTCGAGCCGTCGAACAGGATCTCGACCTCCTTGATCGGATCCTCGGTGACCTGGCCGACAAAGGCGCCGAGCACTTCGGCCAGCTTGACGAAGGGTTTTAGGCGCGGCGCTTCCTCGGCGGTGATCGACGGCATGTTGATGGCGTTGGAAACGGCGCCCTTGATCAGGTAGTCGGCCATCTGCTCGGCGACCTGCAGAGCGACATTCTCCTGCGCCTCCATCGTCGATGCGCCGAGATGCGGCGTCGCCACCACATTCTCCATGCCGAACAGCTCGCTTTTCTCCGCCGGCTCGACCTCGAACACGTCGATGCCGGCGCCTGCCACCTTGCCGCTTTTCAACGCCGCGATCAGGTCGGCCTCGACGATCAGCCCGCCACGGGCGCAGTTGATGATGCGCACGCCGGTCTTCATTTTGGCGATCGCCGAAGCGTCGATGATGTTGCGCGTCTTGTCGGTCAAGGGCGTGTGCAGGGTGATGAAATCGGCGCGGGCGAACAGCTCGTCGAGTTCCACCTTCTCGACGCCGAGCTCCTCGGCGCGACTGTCCGACAGGAACGGATCGAAGGCGATGACGTGCATCTTCAGGCCAACGCCGCGCGTAGCGACGATCGAGCCGATATTGCCGCAGCCGATAATGCCCAGCGTCTTGCCGGTGATCTCGGTGCCCATGAAGCGGTTCTTTTCCCACTTGCCGGCATGGGTTGAGGCATTGGCTTCCGGTATCTGGCGGGCCAGCGCGAAGATCATGGCGACGGCATGCTCGGCGGTGGTGATCGAATTGCCGAAGGGCGTGTTCATCACGATGATGCCCTTGCGGCTCGCCGCCGGGATGTCGACATTGTCGACGCCGATGCCGGCGCGGCCGACCACCTTGAGCCTTGTGGCGGCGTCGATCAGCTTTTCGGTGACTTTGGTCGCCGAACGGATGGCGAGGCCGTCATACTGGCCGATCACTTCGAGCAGCTTTTCCTTGTCCTTGCCGAGATCGGGCAGGTAGTCGACCTCGATGCCGCGATCCCTGAAGATCTGCACGGCGGTGGTGGAGAGTTTGTCTGAGACGAGAACGCGGGGCATGGGCTTCATCCTTTGCGATTGGCGCCCCTCCCCTGACGGGAGGGTCGGCGCGACGTGCCGGGGTGGGTAGGTTGCGGCCGGGCGTGGCCGAAATCTTTTTCTTCTGGACGGCGGACCGTTGAGTTGGGTGGAGGCGACCCCACCCGGCCCTTCGGGCCACCCTCCCCTCGAAGGGGAGGGATCAGGCGGCCGCCTTGAGCGACGCCTTTTGCGCGGCAAAGGCCCAGTCGAGCCACGGCAGTAGCGCTTCGAGGTCGGAAGTCTCGACGGTCGCGCCGCACCAGATGCGCAGGCCCGGCGGCGCATCGCGATAGGCGCCGATATCGTAGGCGACGCCTTCCTTGTCGAGCGCCGAGACGATGCCCTTGGCGAACGCCGCTTGTCCGTCGGCATCGAGCGCGGCGACGTCCTGGTCGGTGAAGGAAAGACAGACGGACGTGTTCGATCGCGTCGCCGGGTCGGTGGCCAGATGGCCGAGCCATGCGGATTTGCCGACGAAACCGTCGATAATGGCGGCGTTGGCGTCGGCGCGGGAAATCAATGCGTCGAGACCGCCGATCGACTTCGCCCAACGCAGCGCGTCGAGATAATCCTCGACGCACAGCATCGACGGCGTGTTGATGGTTTCGCCCTTAAAAATGCCTTCGATGAGCTTGCCGCCCGAGGTGAGGCGAAAGATTTTCGGCAGCGGCCAGCCAGGCTTGTAGCTTTCCAGCCGCTCGACGGCGCGTGGGCTGAGGATCAGCATGCCATGCGCACCTTCGCCGCCCAGCACCTTCTGCCAGGAGAAGGTGACGACGTCGAGCTTGCCAAAATCGAGCTCTTGCGCAAAGGCCGCCGACGTGGCGTCGCAGATGGTCAGGCCCTTGCGGGCGGCCGGGATGAAATCGCCGTTCGGCACGCGCACGCCTGAGGTCGTGCCGTTCCAGGTGAAGACCACGTCGCGGTCGAAGTCGATTTTTGTCAGATCCGGCAACGCACCGTAGCCGGCTTCGATCCTGCGCACGTCGGCGAGCTTCAGCTGCTTGACCACATCGGTGACCCAGCCGGAACCGAAACTCTCCCAGGCGACCATGTCGACGCCGCGTTCGCCGAGCAGCGACCACAGCGCCATCTCGACCGCGCCGGTGTCCGACGCCGGCACGATGCCGATGCGATAATCCGCCGGAATTTGGAGAATTTCCCGCGTCAGCTCGATCGCCTGTTCGAGCTTGGTCTTGCCGATCTTGGCGCGGTGCGAGCGTCCGAGCGCGGCATTGGCCAGCGCCTCGACTGACCAGCCGGGGCGTTTTGCACAGGGACCTGAGGAAAAATTGGGATTTGCCGGGCGCAGTCCGGGCTTCGTATGGATCGTCATCGTGGTCTATCCTTCCAGATAGTGGCCCCTCGTTGGGGAGGGGTGGCCCACAGACGGCGATATGCGTTCAGGCTTCCGGCGTCAAGAGGAAAGTTTTTGTCGCTGACGGGATACTGGTCGCGTCCCACCGAAAAAGAGAACGACGGACCGAAGTCCGCCGCTGGCATTCCCGAGGCTTTCGCCGTGCCTACCAGAGATCATAGCGCAGCCCGACCTTGATCTGATGCGAGTCGATCCCTTTGCGGATTGGAGAGTCATCCAGGTCGGCCAGGGTGGCATATTCGGCATCCGGCGACGACAGGTACTGGTAGCCCAAGTCAACGAAGACGTTCTTGGACACTTGGTACGCAACACCGGCATTTAGCGAATAAGCAAAGGAATACTGGGTTTTGTTGTCACGCAGGGCGAAGTTGTCTGCCGGGGTGTCAGCGTCGGCATAGCTCGCCGAAAAGCTGCGTTTGCTTCGAAAAAGGCCGACACCTGCGCCGACATAGGGCGTGAAGCCGACATAGGTTCCCAGGTCGACATAGCCGTTCACCATACCTGTCATGGCGGAATTTTTCACATTCGCGGAAGCAGCAACGGTTCCATCGTTGTATCTGACGTTAATCTTGTTGCCGGGCAGATAGCCGAGATTCACTTCGGCTCGAAGGTAGTCGTTCAGATGATAACCGAAGCCGATACTGGCAAAAACCGGATCCTCGCTTTCCTTATAACTATAACTTGGAGGGGTGAATTCGAAGTCCACATTCCTGTAGCTCTCTTCCGGCAGATAAGCGACATCGCCGCGCAGATACCATCCCGAACCGACTTCGACCGGCACATAGTCCGGCGCCTGGTCGACATAGATCGGCGGATCGTAGTCGGCGCCAAGCGCCTGCGACAACGGCGTCAGGGCGATTGCTGCAAGCGCCAGTGCTATGCGCGATTTGACTGTCATGATCCCCGGCTCCCGAAGCTGGCGCCATTCGCGATCGCGAGCGCCGTTTCAGGGCATTGTTAACCATAGTGGTTAAGTGGCGGTTAAGGATAACAAGGCGTTAGCGAATTGATTTTGATGCGCGTTGCCGCCACCACGAAAAAAACCGCCCGGCTTTGCCGGGCGGTCCGCAAACCTGCTCTCGAAGCGATTACTTGGTGTAAACCGGTTCGGGTTCGTAGGCGATCGGCTCCGGCTGGGCGCAGTCCGAGTTGCCGAACTGGTAGCGCAGGCCGCCGCGCACTTCGTGCACATTGATGCCCTTGTCGCGGCCGGGACCGACATTGCTGTCTGAAGCGTAGTCGAACATCTTGCCGCCCTCGATATGGCTGAAGCGGTAGCCGAGATCGAGCTTGACGCGATCGGTCAGGCAGTAGGAGGCGCCCGCCATGGCCGCATAGGCAAAGCGCCAGCCCTTGCCGCCATGATGCTCGAACTCGCCGTCGATGTCATTGTTGTGCAGCGTGTCCCATTTGACCCAGGCGCCGCCGATGCCGGCGCCGACATAAGGCGTGACGCCGTGCCAGGTGCCGATATCGACATAGGCATTGGCGAGCAGCAGCAGCGCCGTATAGGACGAGTGGTCGGTCGAAGTGCAGGGCGTCTGATTAACGCCGCAGAAGCCGCTGGTCGAGCCGCGGAAATCGGATTTGCTCAACCAGTCCGCGGTCAGGTCGGTGCGGAAGTGCCGGTTGATCTGGTAGCCGACGCCGGCGCCGGCCGAGAAGGCGCCATCCAGCTCGCCGCTGTCGAAGCGGCCGGGATTCTGCGGCGCGACCGCGCTATAAGTGATGTAGTCGCCGCCGCGGAACTTCGACCAGTGGTAGTCGATGTCGCCGCGAATGTACCAGCCGCCATATTCGACCGGCTGCTCGTAGACGGGCGGCGGCGGGGCCGGCTCGACCACGGGCGGCTCGACGAAGTCGGCGGCGAACACTGGTCCGGCCACGCCCGCGAGCAGCGCGGCAAAGAGGCCCATTCTTGCTGTATTGAACATGCTTGTCACCCCTGAGAACCCTCGGCACAGCGAACGCGTCCGAATCTGATTGGTTTCAGTCGTGGATAATGAATTGGAAAAGTTAAAAGCCGTTTAACCCTATCGCTTAACCATGAATCTCTAAATCTTTCAGGATTTTCGCGTTGTCCGCCAACGATTTGGCGTGCGGACACACGAAAAAGCCCGCCGGAGGGCGGGCTTTTCACCTGGCAAAAACTGGGGGATCAGGCGGCGCTGCGGGTTTCCGAAATGACCTCGACGATGTCGTTGACCACGGCCTCGACCAGTTGCTGATCGTCGCCTTCCGCCATGACGCGGATGAGCGGTTCCGTGCCGGACGGCCGGATGACCAGGCGGCCAGCCTGGCCCAGGCGGTGGCGTCCATCTTCGATCGCCGCCTTGACCAAAGCTTCCTCGAGCGGCTTGCCGCCGGAAATATGAACGTTCTTCAGCAATTGCGGCACCGGCGCGAACTTCTTCGACAATTCGCTGACCGGTCGGTTCTGCCGCTTGATGCAGGCGAGCACCTGAAGCGCCGAGACGAGGCCGTCGCCGGTGGTGGAAAAATCGGACAGCACGATGTGGCCCGACTGTTCGCCGCCGACATTCAGGCCGTGCGCACGCATGTGCTCGACGACATAGCGGTCGCCGACCTTGGTGCGGTGCAACTGCAGGTTCATGTCGCCGAGGAAGCGTTCGAGGCCGAGATTGGACATCACCGTCGAGACGACGCCACCGCCGGCCAGCCGTCCGCTCTGATGCCAGGACTCGGCAATCAGCGCCATGATCTGGTCGCCATCGACGATCGCGCCGTTCTCGTCGACGATGACGACGCGGTCGGCGTCGCCGTCGAGCGCGATGCCGATATCGGCGCGCACTTCATGCACCTTCTTCTGCAGGCCGGCCGGATGGGTCGAGCCACACTCCTTGTTGATGTTGAAGCCGTTGGGCTCGACGTTGATGGCGACAACTTCGGCGCCAAGTTCCCACAGCGCCTCGGGCGCCACCTTGTAGGCGGCGCCATTGGCGCAATCGACGACGATGCGGAGGCCCGACAGCGACATCGACCGCGGCAGCGTGCGCTTGGCAAATTCGATATAGCGGTCATGAACGCCGTCGACGCGCTTGGCGCGGCCGAGCCCGTCCGAGTCGGCGAGCGCCAGTTCGATATCCTTGTCGAGCATGCCCTCGATGCGCTCCTCGATCTCGTCGGAAAGCTTGTAGCCATCGGGACCGAACAGCTTGATGCCGTTGTCGTAGTAAGGATTGTGCGAGGCCGAGATCATCACGCCGATGTCGGCGCGCAATGAGCGCACCAGCATGGCGACCGCGGGCGTCGGAATCGGGCCGAGCAGGAACACATCCATGCCGGCGGCGCACAGGCCCGACACCATCGCATTCTCGATCATGTAGCCGGAAAGTCTGGTGTCCTTGCCGAGCACGACGCGGTGACGATGGTTGCCGCGCTGGAACGAAAGGCCGGCGGCCATGCCGACCCTCATGGCGATCTCCGCCGTCATTGGAAATCTGTTGGCGCGGCCGCGAATGCCGTCCGTTCCGAAATAACTTCCTGCCATGCTAGTCAGCTTCCCGATGGTTCATTGCCGGCACGTCATGCCACACATTGGCCCGAGCCCTATCATCACAATTCATGATTATAGGGCACCAATCCTTAGAAAACTGTTGTCTTGTGTGTTTTGTGTCACGTCAGTGCTTTGATTTTGCCTGCCCTGGTTGCAGCAGCAGCTTTCAGCGACTTCAGACCGCATCTGGATTCTTTCAAGTGTCAGTCGATAGGCATTGAATTCGGAACCCACAAATCGTGTTGCTCTGGACCGGGCAGTCAGGTCCGCCGCACTGGCCGACCCGCTCGGCCCGTCATGCGAGGCAGTTCCCGGAGAGTGGTCCGCTCTATACAAGTTTTCCGTGCATATGCGCCCAGGAAATGCCTGGGGCAGGAGCTGGCAACAAGTTCATCCAAAATAATGCACTTTCCGAAGGGTTTTACGCCATTTGGCCTCTGGCGCAACCATTCGTTGAGTGCTATTGCTTGCTTGGTACATAACGTGAACATCAGAGGGAGAAGACACATGCTTATCCATCGACTTGCAACTTTGACGGGTCTTGCCGTCGTGACTTTATTCCTGGCAGCGCCCGCCAATGCGCTGACCATGGCTGAATGCAGCACCAAGTATAACGCGGCAAAGGACGCCGGAACACTTGGCGGGCAGAACTGGAACCAGTTCCGCAAGGCAGAATGCGCCACCGTCGCCGCCGCAACCGACGCCACGCCAGCCAAGGCGAACAGCACCAGCGCTGCAACGCCCGATGCGGCCGCCGCAGCGACGACCAAGGCAGCGGCAACTGCCAATGCAGGCAGCGGCCTCAGCAGGGCGGAGTGCGGCGCCAAATATCGGGCGGCCAAGGCCGGCAACACGCTGAACGGCATGAAGTGGAACGACTTCCGCATGAGCCAGTGCGGTGCCAGTGCCTTCGACGACGACACCAAGCCGGCAGCCGATCAGGCAAGCCTCACCAGCCAGCCGAAAAAGCCGACCGTCACCGCTCCCCAGGGAGTGACGTTGCCGAAGGCGATCCCGGACAAATATAGCAGCGAAACTCCGGCCAAGGCCCGCATGTACACCTGCCGCGACCAATACCACGCCAACAAGGGGGCCGGGACGCTGGGCGGCCTCAAATGGATCCAGACCGGTGGCGGCTTTTACAGCCTGTGCAATGCCGCGCTGAAGAGCTGATCGGCATCAACATTCGAAGATAGCAAGGCCCGCGAACCGCAAGCTTCGCGGGCCTTTTTGTTGGCCGACTTTCCAAGAGGCTACCTGCGTTGCGAGGAGCAGCATCGACGCTGCCAATCCCCCCGTCGTGGGCATATGCGCTAAGATAGCTTCGGCATGGACTGAAATTTGCGCTTTCGTGGTGGTTCACGCCATCGATGTCGCAA
>NZ_JBVVQR010000045.1:0-42791 GCF_055811535.1 Mesorhizobium sp. WSM4816
CCCGTCATAAAGGTCGTCGTGCATCTGCTGCACGAGTTCGTCGTCGGAAAGCTCGGAAAGGATGATCTCGTCGTCGGACATGTTTGACGCACTCACTGATTTCAATGGCTTGCGGTCCGCCGGCACCTGTTTTCTGCAACGGGTGCCGGCGGGTCATTGCCAGCCTTGGGAGCTAACTCAGGCGTCCAGCCAGACGTTCTGAAGATCCATCTCGAAAGTCTGGTGGACCGCGTAGTTCTTCACCTTCTTGTTCATGTGGCTGTACAGCTTCTGCCAGAACGGCTGAATGATGACGCCCGAATCCTGCAGGATCTGCTCGACGTCCTTCATGACCTCGCGGCGCTTCTCCACGTCGATGAGTGAGAGGGCCTGCTTGAGCTTGGCGTCGAAATCAGGATTCGAATACGCCGTCTCATTCCAGGCCTCGCCGGTGCGATAGCCGAGCGCCAACACCTGAACGCCGAGCGGGCGCATGTACCAGATGGTCATGGAATAGGGGTATTTCGTCCAGTCGTTCCAGAAGGTCGACCCCGGCAGCACCGTGCGCTTCACCTTGATCCCGGCATCGCGCAGCTGGCCGGCAATCGCGTCGCCGGTGTTCTTTTGCCAATCGTCCTCGACGGTGATCAGTTCATGCTCGAAATCGGCCTGTCCGGCCTCGGCCATCAGCTTCTTGGCGCCGGCCGCATCGCGTGTCTTCTTGGGCAGCGGAAAATATTCCGGATGGATCGGGCTGACGTGGTGGTTTTCACCTGGGGTGCCGCGCCCGGCGTAGCCAAGTTCGAGCACCGCATTGTTGTCGACGGCCATTTGCAGGGCGTTGCGTACCCGCTGGTCATCATAAGGCTTGTGCGTGATGTTGGTGCGGGCAACGAGCGTGGTTGCTGTCGCGACCTCCGATTTCACCAGATCCATCTGGTCGAGGATGTCGATGAAGTCGGCGGGCGTCTCGAAATTGACGTCGATTTCCTCGGATTCGAATGCATTCACCGAGGCGTTGAAGTCGGTGCCGTAGTCGATGAATTCGACGCTGTCGAGCGGCGCTTCACCGCCCCACCATTTGCCATTCTCGCGACGCTTGACGACCGCGTTCTGGCCGACCGAATAAGACACAAGCTCGAAAGGCCCTGTGCCGATCGGCTTGGCGAGCGGATCGGCGCCATCGGCATCGAATTTGCGGTGGACGACGAGCGCTGGATAGTCGGTGAAGTTCGGGATCAGCGAGATATCAGGTTCGTTCAGCGTCAGCTTGACCGTGTTGTCGTCGACCTTGGTGATCGCCCCGTCCCTGGCCTTGCCGGTTTTGACGTCGATCAGCGCACCGACGCGCGCGGCCATCGAATTGCCGGCGGCATCCTTCTCGCACCAGCGCGTCAGATTGTAGACCACGTCGTCGGCGTTGAAGGCGTCGCCATTGTTCCAGGTGACGCCCTTGCGCAGATGCAGCACGTATTCGGTGGCGTCGTCGTTGACGTCCCAGCTCTCGAGCAGGACCGGCTCGAAAGTGAATTCGCGGGTGTAGCGGACAAGCGGCTCGAGCCAGCAGCGCGAAATGTTTGCAAGTTCGACCCAGTCGTAAGTACGCGGATCCTTCTGCGCCTTTACCGACATCGATACGCGCAGCGTTCCGCCTTTCTTGGGCTCTTCGGCCAAAGCCCGTCCCGGCACCGCAAGACCGATCATAGCGTAGGCAAGGGCAGTCGATGCCCCGAACGCGCTTGCCAGCGCCAGAAACTCGCGCCGGTCCATCCGGCCTGAGCGGGCTTCTTCAGCCATCGCCTCGATAACGCTGGGGACACGATCACCGTTGTTTCTGAAGAGTGCCATTATTTCCTCCCTTATGGTTGCCTTTGGGTCTTCGCCCGTGGATTAACTAACGCTGTCCGGCAGCTTCTCCTCGCGCAGCGCGATCAAATCTTTGAGACCATCGGCGATGCCGTCATCGAGCTTCGGCTCCTCATAATCGGCGAGCATGTTGCGCGCTTTCTCGCGGCCGCGCGTGTCGTGGTCCTTTGCCCCTTCAGCCTTCCACTGTTCGTAGGAATTGAAGTCCATGATGCTGGGCATGAAGAAGGCGGACTGGAAATGCTCGAGCGTGTGCTGGGTGCCGAGAAAATGGCCCTGCGGCCCGACCTCGCGGATCGCCGCCATCGCTTCCTTGAAATCGTCGAACGGCAGGCCGCCGGCATATTTGTACCAGCCGACAAGCTGTTCGCAGTCCGTCGCGAATTTTGAATAGCCGCAGGTCAGGCCGGCCTCGAGCCATCCGGCGGCGTGCCAGATGTAGTTGGCGCCGGCAAGGATGGCGGCATGCATCAGCATGTTCGCCTCGTAGCCTGCCTGGGCGTCGTTGAGTTTCGACCCGACATGGAAGCCCGACGTGCGCCATGGCAGCCGGTATTTCCGCGCCAGTGCTCCCATCAAATACATCATCTGGGCGGCCTCGGGCGTGCCGCCCATCGGCGCGCCGGTCTTCATGTCGACCGTGACCATGAACTGTCCGTAGATCTGCGGTGAACCCGGACGCAGCAGTTGCGTGAAGGCGACGCCCGCCAGCGCTTCGGCATTGACCTGCGCGACCGCTCCCACCGCCGAGGCCGAAGTCGAGGCGCCGCACAGCGCGAACGGCGCCAGGATCAACGGCTGGTTGTGACGTGCATAGACCTTCATCGCGTCCAGCATGGTGGCGTCCCATACCAGTGGCGAGTTGCAATTGGTGATCGCGACCAACACCGGGTTGTCGCGGACAAAATCCTCGCCGAACACGATGCCCGCCATCGCCATCGTGTCTTCGGCGCGTTCCCTGGATGTCACGATGCCCATGAACGGCTTGTCGGAATGCTTCAGCGCCGAATGAATGATGTGGAGGTGCCGCTTCGGCACCGCAATTTCCATCGGCTCGCAGATGATCGAGCTCGACGAATGCAGCGCCGGCGCCATATAGGCGAGCTTATGAAAATTCTGAAGGTCGGCGAGCGTGCCATAGCGCCTGACGTTGTCGAGGTCGCGCACGTAAGGCGCGCCATACATCGGCACGAAGATGGAATTCTTGCCGCCGACACGGACCGAGCGCTCGGGGTTGCGCGCATTGAGCGTGAACTCCGGCGGGACTTTCGAGACCAGCTCCATCAAGAGCGCGCGGTCAATGCGGACGCGCGTCTCAGAGACATCGGCTCCGGCGGCCTGCCACAGGGCTATGGCCTCGTCGTCGCGGAACTCGCAGCCAACCTCTTCGAGGATCGACAGCGACTCCTGGTGGATCAGCTCGACAGCCTCGTCCGGGACCATCTGGTATGCGGGTATGTTGCGAACCAGCGTCGGAAACGACGCCATCGGAGTTCCCCGCAGCGCCTTGCGGCCCAGGCGGCCGCCACCTCGGCGGCTGGCGTGTTCGGTGACTTCGGCGGCCGGTGCGTTCATGGCAACTCTATCCTCCCAATGACGACCAGCCTAGCGAGAGGAAATATGGCTGTGACGCTGGAAAATCCTGATCACTTGTATAAGCTCAGTTTATGCGAAGCTTGCGCCATCTGCTGCCCTCGGCCGGCAGCCTGATCGTTTTCGAGGCCGCCGGCCGGCTGTCGAGCTTTACCGCCGCCGGGCGGGAGCTCGGCATGACGCAGGCTGCCGTGTCCTATGCTATCCGCGGGCTTGAAGAGCAGCTCGGCGCGAAACTCTTTCAACGCCGCCATCGTCAGGTCAGCCTTACCGAAGCCGGCGAGCGTTTCCACGCCGACGTCTCGCTCGGCCTGTCGCACATCCGCAAGTCGGCGGAGGATTTGCGCCTACAGGCGACCGGCGGCCATGTGACGCTCGCTGCCTCGACCGCCTTCGCCTCTTTCTGGATGATGCCGCGCCTGCAGCAGTTCCGCGACGAACTGCCGGGCATCGACCTGCGCATCCAGACCGCCGACCGCGATCTCGACATCATCGCCGAAGACATTCCCCTCGGCGTTCGTGGCGGCGAACCCCGGGAATGGCGGGACTATCATTCGCTGCCGCTCGCCGATGAGGAAATATTCCCGGTTGCCGGCGCGAGCTATGTGGCGCGGTTCGGACTGCCGGAGAGCGTCGAGGATCTGCCATCGCACCGGCTCATCCATCTCGAAGAGCCGTTTCGCGAAGCCGCGAGCTGGGACGAGTGGTTCGCCTCGGCCGGGGTCGACATCACCGATGCCGGGCGCGGCTTGCGCATCAACGATTATGCGCTGGTGATCCAGGCGGTCATGGAAGGGCAAGGCATCGCACTCGGCTGGGGCCACCTCGCCGAGCGCCTGCTGGCGTCTGGACTGCTGGTGCGTGCGACCGGCCACACGATGACGACCGGCAAGGGCTTTCATGTCATCTGGTCGAGAACCCGCGAGCTCAGCGACAATGCCCGCAAGGTGCGGGACTGGCTGGCGGCGCAGGCGTGAGGCTCCCATTAATGCTCAATCAACCGTCACGACGATCTTGCCGAATTGCTCGTTCGACTCGAGAAAGCGATGCGCTTCGACGATCTGCTCGAAAGGAAAGGTTCTGGCGATTGCCGGCTTTAGCGAACCCGACATCAATCCGTCGAGGATAAACGCCTTGGCAGCTTCCAACTTCACCGGATCGCCAGTGATCTCGTGGACGAGATAGCCGCGCAGCGTCAGCGTCTTGGCCAGCACAGCGAACAGCGGGAACGGCGTCGGCTCGGGGCTCAAGCCGCCATATTCGATGAGAATGCCACCCCGTGCCATCGCCGCCGTCAGAGGTTCGAAAATCGGGCCACCGACTGCGTCGAAAACCACTCGGATGTTGTCCGGACTGGCGATTTCCTTCAGCCGGGCTTCCAGATCTTCGTCCGCTGAAGCGACGACATGGGCCGCCCCGAACTTGAGCAGGGCCTGTCTCTTGGCAGATGTCCGCGTCACCGCGATCGCGGTCGCACCAACGATGTTGGCAATCTGGATCGCGGCAAGTCCGACACTGCTCGATGCCGCGGTAATGACGACAAAGTCGTCTCTGCTGAGCTTGGCAATGTCGATCAGTGCGCCATAGGCGGTGAGATATTGCATCCAGACGGCTGCCGCCTCTTCCCAGGTAAGCGATGGCGGGTGCTTGGCCACGAGATGGGCGGGATATGTGGCAATCTCACCATAGGCGGGCC
Source organism: Mesorhizobium sp. WSM4816 (assembly GCF_055811535.1). Classification (NCBI taxonomy): domain Bacteria; kingdom Pseudomonadati; phylum Pseudomonadota; class Alphaproteobacteria; order Hyphomicrobiales; family Phyllobacteriaceae; genus Mesorhizobium; species Mesorhizobium sp. WSM4816. Next base: position 5,135 of record NZ_JBVVQR010000045.1, read on the forward strand.
AGCGGGCCATCGATAATGGCGGCACGACGCTGACGGCGTCACCTGGCGCAAAACCGTGCACGGCTTCGCCGACCGCTTCGACGACACCCGCTGCCTCAAGGCCAAGACCGGAAGGCAACGGCGGCGTCTGGATATAAGTGCCCGAACGCAGCAGCGCCTCGGCCCGGTTGAGACCCAATGCCTTGACCCGGATCTGAATCTCGCCCCGACCGAGCGCGGGAATATCGAAATTCTCGATGCGCAGAACCTCGGGACCACCATGCTCATGAAAGCGAACAACACGTGCCATGCGGCCATACTCCAAAATATTTGAACCGAATATGCTATGCCATCGGCCATCCGGCAGATAAATGCTTGCTTGGGCAAGACAGTAGAAACTGGGAGTTTTGAATATGGATCGCCTTACGAGCATGGCCGTGTTCGTCAAAACCGTCGATCTTGGCTCGTTCGCGGCGACTGCTGCCGCTCTCGATCTGTCCGGACCGATGGTCGGCAAGCATGTCCGATTTCTCGAGGAGCGTCTGGGCGTGCGCCTCATCAACCGGACCACACGCCGCCAGAGCCTGACCGACTTCGGGCGCGCCTACTATGAGCGCTGCCGGATGGTACTCGCTGAAGCCGAAGCTGCGGATGCACTGGCGGCCGATCAACTTTCCGAACCACGCGGAAAGCTGCGCGTCATCATGCCCGTGCACTTCGGCCGGCGCTGCGTTGCCCCGGTGCTGCTGGAGCTTGCGCAGCGATATCCCGCTCTGGAACTCGACCTGTCTTTCAGCGATCCCATCGCCGATCTTGCGGAGGATGGCTGCGATCTTGCCATCCGGACCGGCAATCTGGAGGATCAGGCCGGCGTGATGGCGCGTCGCGTCGCGCGCCAGCGCATGGTCGTCTGCGCGTCCCCATCCTATCTCGAGATGCATGGGCTGCCACGGCAGATAGAGGATCTCGGCAGCCACCAGACCATCATCTACCGCCGTTCGGGCCGTGTCGTTCAACCGTGGTTGTTTCCGCGTGACGGCCAGCCTGCGCTGGAAGTCATGCCGGTCAGCCGGCTGCGGTTCGACGACCTCGCTGCAATCGCCGATGCTGCGGCAGCCGGCATGGGGCTTGCCTGGCTGCCATACTGGCTGGTCCGTGAGCGCATTCAGGCCAGCGCACTTGTCCCGCTGTTGCCGGAACAGCCGGGATTTCTTTACGACGCCTATGCGCTCTGGCTGCACACGCCTCACTTGCCGCTGAAGGTCCGCCTTGCCGTCGACGCGCTGGCAGCGGCACTGCCCAGGCTGATGACGTGAAATGCAGGAGCACGGTGAGCGGCGCGGATTCCTGAATTCGCCCCTCCCGCTTGGGCGACGAATCCGCGTATAGTACCCCCATGCCCATTCGCCAGCTTTCCGAAACGATGATCAACCAGATCGCCGCCGGCGAAGTCATCGAGCGTCCGGCAAGCGTGGTCAAGGAACTGGTCGAGAACGCACTCGATGCCGGCGCTGGGAGAATAGAGATCGTCACCGCCGGCGGTGGGCTGAACCTGATCCGCGTCACTGACGACGGCTCGGGCATCCCGGAAAAGGAACTGCCGCTGGCGATCGCACGCCATTGCACCTCGAAGCTCACTGAGGACATTCACGACATCCGCTCGCTCGGCTTTCGCGGCGAAGCGCTGCCGTCGATCGGCTCGGTGGCGCGGCTGTCGATCCGCTCGCGCACCGCCAACGGCGACAGCGCCGCCGAGATCGGCATCGAGGGCGGGCGCGTGTCCGCCGTCAAGCCGGCGGCCGCCAATCGCGGCACCACGGTCGAGGTGCGCGACCTGTTCTTCGCCACGCCGGCGCGGCTCAAATTCATGAAGGGCGAGCGCGCCGAAAGCTCGGCGACCAGCGACGTGATCAAGCGCATCGCGATCGCTTTCCCGGCCGTGCGCTTCACGCTGGCCGGTTCCGACCGCACGACGCTGGAACTGCCGGCGACCGACGACAGCCCGGAAGGCCGGCTGCGCCGCGTCGCGCAAGTGATGGGCGCCGACTTTCCGGCCAACGCGATCGCCATCGACGCCATGCGCGACGGTGTGCATCTTGCCGGCCACGTGTCGATCCCGTCGTTCAGCCGCGCCAACGCGCTGCAGCAATATGCCTATGTCAACGGCCGGCCGGTGCGCGACAAGCTGATTGCCGGCGCCATCCGCGGCGCCTTCTCCGACGTGCTGCCGCGCGACCGCCATGCGGTGACGGTGCTGTTCCTGACGCTCGATCCGGCCATCGTCGACGTCAATGTCCACCCGGCCAAGGCCGACGTCCGCTTCCGCGATCCGGGGCTGGTGCGCGGGCTGATCGTCGGCGCCATTCGCGAGGCGCTGGCCACTGCCGGCATCCGTGCCGCCACATCAGGGGCGGCCGGCATGATGGCGGCATTCCGGCCAGGCGCAGCATCCTATGCGCATCCAGGACCGGCCAATGGCCATCGCAGCTACGAAGCGGCCTACGGGGCCTCCGGCTTCGCCGGTTTCGATCCGGCCCACTCGCCGCAACGGCCGCTGGATATGGGCTCGGAAGGCTGGGGCCTTGACGATGCAGGATCTGCAAATGGCGGCTTCGGCGAAAACGATCAGGCGGCGTTCGATGCCGGTTCACTTCACAGCGCCGACGCGCGCGCCGGACAAGACGAAGCGGCGGAGACGCTGCTCGGCATGGCGCTGGGTGCCGCACGCGCGCAGGTGCACGAGAACTACATCGTCGCGCAGACCAGGGATTCGCTCGTTATCGTCGACCAGCATGCGGCGCATGAGCGGCTGGTCTACGAGGCACTGAAGAATGCATTGCATTCGCGCGCCGTGCCGTCGCAGATGCTGCTTTTGCCCGAGATCGTCGATCTGCCGGAAGAGGATGCAGAGCGGCTCGCCTTGCATTCCGAAACACTGGCCCGCTTCGGCCTCGCCGTCGAGCGCTTCGGCCCGGGTGCGGTCGCGGTGCGCGAGACGCCGTCGATGCTCGGCGAAACCAATGTCCAGCAGCTGGTGCGCGACCTTGCCGACGAGATCGCCGACAACGACACCGTCGACACGCTGAAAGTGCGGCTGGACAAAATAGCCGCGACCATGGCCTGCCACGGCTCGGTGCGTTCCGGCCGCCTGCTCAAGCCGGAAGAGATGAACGCGCTACTGCGCCAGATGGAGGCGACGCCCGGGGCCGGCACCTGCAACCACGGCCGCCCGACCTATATCGAGCTCAGGCTCGCCGACATTGAGCGACTCTTCGGGCGGCGGTGAAGAGCTCGCAGGGCGCAGCCCCCACCCGGACCTTTGGTCCGACCTCCCCACAAGGGGGAGGTAGGGAGCCCAGCCGTGGACGCCTCGCAAAGAACTTACCCTCCCCCTTGTGGGGAGGGTCGCTGCAAAGCAGCGGGGTGGGGGTCCGAAAAGAGCTGCTGTATAGCGGCTCTTTTCGTGTCAACAGACAGCCCCAACCCTCTGATTCACCGCTTCAAATTCACCACGCCCACGCCGCCGAGCGCCAGCGCGCCACCGAGAATGCCGAGCAGCGTCGGCACCTCGCCCAGCCAGAAGAAGCCGATCAGCGTCGCCACCGGCGAAACCAGATAAAGGAAGTTCGAGGCGCGCGCCGCCGGCAGCCGGGAAAGTGCTGTCGCCCAGGCGGCGTAGGCGATGAGGCTTGGCACGATGCCGAGAAAGACGACGGCGCCGAGACCGGCGGTATCGGCAACTGCCGCCTGCGCCAGGCCGTTCGGCAGGAAGGGCAGCAGACAGAGCGCGCCGAGCACCATGTTCGAGGCCGAAATGGTCAGTGGATGATGGCGGGCAAACAGCGGCTTTTGCACGATGGTGTTGACCGCCGAGCACAGCGCCGAGCCGAGGACCAGCAGCGCGCCATTGTTGAAATGCAACCCTTGCCCCTCGCCCATGGCGATGATGCCGATGCCGGCGAAGGACAGCAATGTGCCGGCCCAGGCCAGGCCCGAGAAGCGTTCGCCAAGCAGCGCCATCGCCATGATCGCGGTGAAGATCGGGCTGACATTGATGATGAAGCCGGCAGCACCCGCCGAGACGGTCAGCTCGCCGAAATTGAGCATCGCCGTATACAGTGCAACGAAGACGGCGCCGCCGAAGGCAAAGCGCCATAATTCATCGAGCCGGGGCAGCGCCGGCCGCTTGACGGCGAGGAAGATCGCCGCCGGCACCGCCGCGATGGCGAAGCGCAGCGCGCCAAGTTCCAGCGGCCCGAAAGCGACGAGGCCGGCACGGATCGCCGGAAAGGCGGAGGCCCAGCCGACCACTGTCAACACCACCGCAATGGCCGCCGTGGTGTCGATCCGCTGTGTCGTATTCAACGTGCCGGTACAAGCGTTCATTTCATTATTCCCGCGTTTCATGCTCTCAACATACAAAGCGCCTTTCCCGATCGGTTGACAAACGACCAAATCGAGGGTCAGCTGTGACTATGGATCACAGCTCAGACGCGATGCTGCCGCTCGAAACCCTGCGCGCCTTCGACGCCGCGGCACGGACGGGCAGCTTTTCGGCCGCTGCCGAAAAACTCAATCTCACCCATGGCGCCGTCAGCCGGCAGATCGCCAAGCTGGAGGACTGGCTCGGGCTGAAAGTGTTCGATCGCGGCGCGCGAGGTGTCTCACTGACGATCGAAGGCAACCGCCTGCATCTGCGCACCACTGAGGCCTTCGCGCTGATATCGAGCAATTCGGACCGCTGGATCGAGCCGCGCGGCACCGCCGTGGTGCGGCTGACCTCGATTCCCTCGGTCAGCGGGCTGTGGCTGATGCCGCGCATGGCGGCGCTGGAAAACAATCCGTCCAGGCTGCGCATCGTGCTCGACGTCGATATCCGCCAGGCAGACCTTGCCGACGAGGGCATCGATCTGTCGATCCGCTGCGGCCGCGGCCGCATCCCCGGCCGCGTCTCGGTGCAGCTGTTCGAGGAACATGTGTTTCCGGTCGCCTCGCCGGACCTCGCCCGCGAGATCGGCCGAGGCGACCCTGCCCGGCTGCTCAAATTCCCGCTGATCAACGATTCCGACGCCTCGGCCTGGCGTGCCTGGTTTGCCGCACAGGACATCGATTACCGCCCGCGTCCGCAGGACCGCCGTTTCGAGGACTACAATCTGGTGCTCGGCGCCGCAGCCCATGGTCTCGGCATCGCGCTGGCGCGGCCGCCGATGACCGAGGATCAACTGAAGTCTGGCCGTATCATCGCCGCCGACGAGCGCGTCGTCCTCAGCCCGATATCCTACTGGCTCGACCGGCCAATCGGGCGTCCGCGCGCCGCCGCAGCCGAGCTTGCCCGGCGCATCGCGGCCCAAGCCGGACTGGCGGCGGAAAAGATCGAGGATTTCATCGCAGCCGAGCAGTAGGATGCGGGGCATCCACTTTGCCGGCCTGCCCGGCTGGTTGCCGTCCGAAACGAAGCCGACTGAAGCCAATCTTGCCTCGCTCGGAGCTTGACCTTGCCGGCATTTTGTGGCGATGACATCGTCATGAACCTTGGCTCCATGTCATGATGAATCGCTTTGAAGGCCCTGGCGGCAAGGAAGCCCGTATCCGCTACCTGGACGGCGACTTCCAGGTGACCAGCCCCGGCGCCTTCGTGCGCTGTGCGGTCACCGGCGAAAGCATCCCGCTCGATGAGCTCAAATACTGGAGCGTCGCCAGGCAGGAGCCCTATGTGAGTGCCGCGGCCTCGCTGCGCCGCGAGATCGAGGCACATCCCGAACTGCGCAGCCGGCGTTAGGGCGGCGCCATCAAAGCCGTTCAGTAGCGATCCTTCGCGCCCCCCTCTGCCCTGCCGGGCATCTCCCCCACTTGGGGGGAGATCGGCAGCTTTAGCGCCCTGCTCATCCTGCGACGTCGGTGATTGGCGAAAGCCGGGGTGACGGCCGATCTCCCTCCTTGTGGGGGAGATGTCCGGCAGGACAGAGGGGGCGCTGTCCCGCCAGCGTCAAACAGCTCTACCAACGACGCAATGCTCCAAGATCAGCCCTGCAGCTTGCGCTGCCGCCAGGCATCCAACGTCTCGTCGATGATGCGTTCGGGCACGTGGTCGGGATCGAACACGGTGTCGATCTCCAGCACATCGAGCTGTCCGAGGAAATCGGCCGACGCGGCATCGTGGCGCAGCCGGGCGGCGTCCTTGGCGGTGGTGATGAGGCCAAGTCCGGCACCTCGCGCTGTCGTTGCCAGTTCGGCCAGTTCGTCCTTGCCATAGAAATGATGGTCAGGAAACGACCGGGCCAGCGCAACCTCGCCGCCGGCCTGACGGACCGTGTCGAAGAATTTGTCGGGATGGCCGATGCCGGCAAAGGCCAGATATCGCTTGCCGGCCAGTCCCGCCTTGCTGGTTGGCCGCGTATGCGCCTCGAAGATCGGCCGACCGGCGCGCGCCGCCTGGCGAACGACGGCATCGGCAGCAAGGCCCTCGCCCATCTTCAGCAGCGCGCTGGTGAAAACCAGTTGGTCGACGATGCCAGCCCTGAGCGGACCGCCGGGAATGACGCGGCCGTTGCCGACGCCGTAGCGTGCGTCGACGACGACCAGCGCATAGTCGATGTGGATGCGCGCGCTCTGGAAACCGTCATCCATGATCAGGAAATCACAGCCATGCTTTTCCAGCAGGAGGCGTGCGCCGGCGGCACGGTTCGGCGTCACTGCGACCGGTGCGTGCGCAGCCAACAGCAGCGGCTCATCGCCGACATGCTTGGCGGCGTCATGGTGCGGATCGACGACATGCGGCCGCGCGAAGGAGCCGCCATGGCCGCGCGACAGGAAACCTGGATTGAGCTGCATGCGCCTGGCTTGCCGGGCCAGTGCGATCGCCACCGGCGTCTTGCCGGTGCCGCCGACGGTGAAGTTGCCGACGCAAAGCACCGGCGCCTCGATCTTCTCGCGCGCCGCTGAGCGCATGCGGCGGCCGGCAACCAGCGCATAGACAGCCGACAGCGGCGCCAGCGCCAGCGCCCGCCAGTCCGGTTGTTCCCACCAGAAGGGGGGCGCTTCGCTGGCCATCTTAACGGCCGTTGGCGCCCTTGAGGCGCGATTTGACGACCAAAGGCTGAATGTAGGGTTCGAGCGACTTCAAGGTGAGCGCCAGGGCGCCGCGCATCTCTTCGACAGTCGCCGCACCGGCGGCCATCATCTCGTGGCGAGCCACCTCGTTGGTCAACAGGAAATTGACGGCGCCGGCCAGCATGTCGCGGTCGCGCACCAGCTTGGCGCCGCCGCTGTCGAGCAGGCGCTGATAGGTCTCGCGAAAATTCTGGACGTTGCGGCCGGCCAGCACCGCCGTGTCGAGCATGGCCGGCTCCAGCGGGTTCTGGCCACCCTCCGAGGTGAGCGAACGGCCAACGAAGGCGATCTCTGTCAGCCGGAGATAAAGCCCCATCTCGCCCATCGTGTCGCCGAGCAGAATGTCCGTATCGGCGATGATCCGGTCGCCCTTGCTGCGCCGAGCGAGTTTCAGGCCCATGCCGGAAATCTGCGCGGCAAGCGCCTCGGCGCGATCGGGATGGCGCGGCACGACGATCGTCAAAAGACCGTGGTGCCGCTTGTGCAGCATCGCGTGAACCTCGGCGGCGACCGCCTCCTCGCCGTCGTGGGTCGAGATCGCCGCCCAGGTCGGGCGGGCGCCGATCTGGCGCTTCAGCGTGTACAGCGCCCTTTCATCGGCCGGCGGCGGCGTGGTGTCGACCTTGAGATTGCCGGATACCGTGACCGGCCGGGCGCCGAGCGAGAGGAAGCGCTCGCCGTCGACATCCGACTGGGCGACAACATGGGCGAGATTCTCGAACAGCGCCTCGGCGATGTTGGCGCGCTTCTTCCAGGATTTGTACGAACGGTCCGACAGCCTGCCATTGACCAGCACCTGCGGCACACGGCGTGCGCCGAGCTCGAGGATGGTCATCGGCCAGATCTCCGATTCGGCGATGATCGCCAGATCCGGCCGCCAATGGTCGAGGAAGCGGCTGACCGCCGGCTTGAGGTCGAGCGGCACGTATTGGTGGATGATGCGGTCGCCGAGCCGTTCCTCGGCAACCTGAGCGGAGGTGACGGTCCCCGTCGTCAGGACGATGTTGACACCGTAATCGAGGATGCTCTCGACCAGCGGCACGACGGCGATCATCTCGCCGACGCTCGCCGCATGGATCCAGATCAGCGGCCCTTCGGGGCGCTCGCGCCCGGCGATGCCATAGCGCTCGCGCCGGCGAATTCGATCCTCCTTGCCTCTGGAGGTGCGCCAGGCGACATAGGGCCCGACCAGGGGATAGGCGGCTGCGCCTGCGAAACGATACGCGGTCAGGAAAGTGCGCGCCCAGCGCTCGCTCATTTTGGGCCATCCACGAGGCGGTAGGCCTCGGCGGTCGCGGCGTTGAGCGCGGCCGTGACCTCCTGGCGCTTGCGTTCCATTTCAGCCTCGTCGGCATTGGCCGGAACGAACACCGGCGCTCCAAGCACGATCGAGGAGCGGCCGAACGGCAGATTGATCGTGGTCTTGTCCCAGCTGCGCTCCAGCACCTTGCGGCGGCTGGTGGCGATGGCGGCGGGCAGGATCGGCCGGCCCGAAAGCCGCGCCAGGAGAACGATGCCAAGCCCGGCGTCGCGCGGCGTGCCATGCGGAATGTCAGCGATCATGGCGACGTTCTTGCCGGTGGCGAGTGACTTTTTCAGGGCGATCAGCGCTTTGGCGCCGCCCTTGTCGCGACGCTTCGAGCCTTCGCGTCCACCCGAGCCGCGCACCGCCTCGATCCCGAATTTCTCGATCATCAGAGCGTTGAGCTCGGCGTCGGCGCTACGCGACACCATGGCGACCACTGGCCGTCCCCCGGGATAGTAGGCCGGTGTCAGAAGATGCTGGCCGTGCCACAGGGCGATGATGGCGGGTTCGAACTGCGAATAGGCGCCGCCCGACATCTGCGCCGATCCGTCGACAGCACGGTTGGTCAGGCGGACAAGGCGAACGAACTGCGCAAACAGGCTGGCGATGGCGTTCTTGACGAATCGCGATTGCGCCAGCGGTTCGCGTATCTTGCGCCAGAATGTCTTGGGGGTGCCACCGCGACGCCGCCTTGCCGCGGACCTCGTGGCCGGCCGTTTCACGCCTTCATGATCCATCCATGTCAACCGGCAGGCTTGTTTTCGGGGTCGAGCAACCGGTGCAGGTGAACGACGAAATAACGCATGTGGGCATTGTCCACGCTGGCTTGGGCCTTGGCTTTCCACGCCGTTTGCGCGGATTGATAATCCGGATAGATGCCGACGATATCGAGCGTCTCGAGATCACGGAATTCTGTTCCGCCAAGCGTCTTCAGTTCGCCGCCGAACACCAGGTGCAAAAGCTGCTTCTTGCCGTCTTCCGCGGTCATGTCGGTCCTTCACATATCGTGAGTTTGTGACAGGTCTAGACCAAAGCCGCCGACTTTGGAACCATTGATGACATGTTCAATCGTCCAGCCCTGCGACGACGGCGGAGAGGACGGCGAGCAGTTCGCCGCTGCCGGCGACCAGCGCGCCGTGCTGGATCACTTCGCCGGCATAGCGCGGTGCGCGGCCCTTCTGGTCGAGCAACGCGCCGCCGGCCTCGCGCAGGATGAGATCCGCCGCGGCGATGTCCCAGTCATGTGCGCTGGGTTTGACGAATGTCGCGTCGAGCCGGCCATTGGCGACCATCGCCAGCCGGTAGGCGAGCGAGGGAATATAGGGCACGCGGCTCAGCCGGCCCTGCCATTGCGCCGGCATCAGGGCGATCAATGGCTTCGGCCCGCCAATTTCGACCATCGCTGCCGGGCGGCGCACGGCAATGCGCCGGCCATTCAGGAATGCCCCCTCACCGGGCAGCGCCCAATAGGTCTCCTCCGTGGCGGGACATTCGAGCACGCCGGCAAGCGTGCGGCCGTCCTCGACCACCGCGACGCTGACGCACCAGGAGCGCAGGCCTTCGAGGAAGCCGCGCGTGCCGTCGATCGGATCGACGACGAAGGTGCGGCGGGCGGCAAGCCTTGCCGGATCGTCGGCCGTCTCCTCCGACAGCCAGCCATAGTCCGGCCGCGCTGCAAGCAAGGTTTGACGCAGAAAGGCGTCGGCGGCGTGATCGGCCTCGCTCACCGGTGAGGTGCCGCCCTTCATCCACACTTGCGGATTGTTGCCGAAATAGCGCATGGCGATGGCGCCCGCCTCGCGGGCAGCGTCGCGCAGCAGCGGCAGATCCTCACGAGCCCCGGCGGCGGAGGCGACCTGGTCAAGCTCCGGCAAGGGTCATGCCTTCGATCAGCAGCGTTGGTGCGGCGGTGCCGAAATTGCGATCGAGATCGCTCGCCGGAACCATGTTGAGGAACATCGTCTTCAGGTTCGAGGCGATGGTCACTTCCGCAACCGGATAGGCGAGCTCGCCATTCTCGATCCAGAAGCCGGAAGCGCCGCGACTGTACTCGCCAGTCACCATGTCGACGCCCTGGCCGAACACTTCGGTGACGTAAAAACCTGATTTGAGCGACTTGATGAGGTCCTCGGGCGTCCGGTCGCCCGGCTCGATGGCAAGATTGGTCGATGACGGCGAGACCGAGGAGCCGTTGCGCGAGCCGCGCCCGTTGGTGGTCAGCCCCAATTCCCGCGCGACTGAGGTCGACAGGAACCAGTGGTTCAAAACGCCCTTCTCAACCATAAGCAGCTTTTCACCCTCGATGCCTTCGCCGTCGAACGGACGCGACGCCTGGCCACGGAGCCGGAGCGGCTCGTCGGTGACGGTGATCGCGGCCGCCGCCACCTGCTTGCCCATCATATCGCGCAGAAAGCTGGTCTTGCGCGCGACGGAGGCGCCATTGATGGCGCCGGCGAGATGGCCGGCAATGCCGCGGGCGACGCGCGGGTCGAACACCACATCGACCGGCCCGGTCGCCGCCTTGCGCGCGCCGATGCGCCGCGCCGCGCGTTCGCCGGCCTTGCGGCCGATGTCCTCGGGCGCGTCGAGATCGGAGAAATGCTGGCGCGAGGAGTATTCATAGTCGCGCTCCATGCCGGTGCCCTCGCCGGCGATGACGCTGGTCGAGCGCGAAAAGCGCGAGGCGACATAGTGGCCGACAAAGCCGTGCGAGGTGGCGAGCACCAGCCCGCCAAGCCCGGCGCTGGCGCCGCTGCCGGCCGAATTGGTAACGCCCTTGACGGCAAGGGCCGCCGCTTCCGCGGCCAGCGCCGCTTCCTTCAACTGGTCGGCCGAGACTTCCGTCGGATCGAACAGATCGAGGTCGCGCGGCTTCTTGACCAGCAAGGCCGGATCGGCGAGGCCCTGATAGGGATCTTCCGGCGAGACTTTCGCCATTGCCACGGCGCGCTCGGCTAGCGCTTTCGGATCGGAGGCAGCGGTTGCCGAGACGCTCGTCACCCGCTTGCCGACGAAGACGCGCAGCGAGACATCCTCGCTCTCGGACGCCTCGGTGCCCTCGACCTTGCCAAGCCGCACCGACACGCCGGTCGAACGGCCGCGCACCGCAACCGCGTCGGCGGCGTCGGCGCCGGCCCGTTTGGCAGCCTCGACCAGGGCCGCGACCCGGTCGGTCAATTTCGCTGAGTCCAGCGTATCGGTCATGCGCATAGTCCTGTTTTTCCGCCTGACATAAGGGGCGGCCGCTCCGCACCATCTATTGTTCTGATGTGGCTTGTGCAATGGCAGAAGTGGCAAGCGGGGTAGATCGGCCAGCAGACACCCGGTTTTGGGCGGCATGATCGAAGCGGGTCCTCAAAGGTTGCTTCGCGGCGGTTTGGGAGGGGCGATAGCCCATTGACGCCGTGCTCCGACCACAAGTGGACGTTCGATTGCGGTAACGCCTGTGTTCCTTTCCACGCATGATCGGCACCTGGCCGAAACCGCTAAATTTAGCGATTTCTTGTATGTCCTTGGAACTTTGTAGCTTTCGTTCCATTTTCAATGGCATGCGAGACCCTGTGATCCAAAGCATCAGGACTGCGGTGAACGTGTCGCCGCCGCGGTACTCGCTGGTCCTTCCCATATACAATGAAGAACAGGTGCTGCCGCGACTGATCGAGCGGATCCGTTCGCTGATCGGCCGGCTGGACGGCGAGACTGAGGCGATCTTCGTCGATGACGGCAGCCTCGATGGGAGCGTCGAATACCTTCGCAACGTCGTCGCCGTCGAGCCGCGCTTCCGGCTGATCGAGCTTTCCCGCAATTTCGGCCATCAGGTCGCCATCACCGCCGGCATGGATGCGGCTGCGGGTGATGCCGTCATCGTCATGGATGCCGACCTGCAAGACCCGCCGGAGGTGGTCCTCGATCTGGTGGCGAAGTGGAAGGAAGGCTTCGAGATCGTCTATGCCCGCCGTGTCAAGCGTGAGGGCGAATCCTGGTTCAAGCGCCTGACGGCGAGTCTCTTCTACCGCCTGCTGGAGAAGATGACGTCGGTCGACATCCCCCGCGACGTCGGCGATTTTCGCCTGGTCGGGCGCAAGGCTCTGGAAACCTTCAAGCAAATGCCCGAACACGACCGTTTCGTCAGGGGCATGTTCGCCTGGATGGGGTTCAAGCAGACGGCGGTGCCTTTCGAACGCCCGGCGCGGACCCTCGGCCAGACCAAATACCCATTCTGGAAGATGATGCACCTTGCCGTTCACGGCATCGTAAGCTTCTCCGAGAAGCCGCTGCGCATGGCGCTGTGGGGCGGATTGGCGATCTCCGCGCTTGCGGTGTTGTTCGGCATTTACGCCATCTTCGCCTGGATTTTTGAAACCGGCATCATTGCCGGCTGGACATCCACCGTGGTGATCGTGTCGCTGCTTTGCGGCATCAATCTTTTCATGACCGGCGTGGTTGGGCTCTATGTCGGCGGCATCCACGCCGAGGTGAAACGCCGTCCGCTTTACGTGATCGATCGGGTCGCCGGCTTCGACAAGGCGATGCGTGCCGCCAGTGAGAGCCGTCGACCGTTTCGAAAACCCAGGAACGGAGCCTCGGCTGATGGCCGAACTCTTCGACAGCTATAAATCGAACTATGGCGAGGCGGTCGCAGGATCCATCCGGTTTTCCGGACTCAGGCACGACTTTTTTCTGATCGCCAAGGCCGACCTGCTGCGGCGTCTCGCCATCGAGCGTGGGCTTCGACAGGGCGGGGTGCGGGCGCTGGATATCGGCTGCGGCGTCGGGTCGCTCCACCCTTATCTCGAAGGCGCGTTCGAGAGCCTGGATGGCTGCGACGTCTCGGAACAATCGATCCTGCGCGCCGGCCAGGACAATCCGTGTGTGACCTACAGGGCCTGCACGACGCCGCGCCTGCCTTATGGCGACGGCGCGTTCGATCTGGCTTTCGCCAGTTGCGTCGTCCATCACGTTCCGCCCGCCTCCTGGCTCGATTTCTTCCGGGAAATGCGGCGCGTCGTGCGGCCGGGCGGCGTCGCCTGCATCATCGAGCACAACCCTTATAATCCGCTGACGCGTCTCGCGGTGTTGCGGTGTCCGTTCGACCAGGACGCGGTCCTGCTCAACGCCGCCAAAGCAAGATCGCTTTTTCAGGAGACGGGTTTTCAGGATATCCGATCCGAGCACTTCCTGCTGCTGCCGTCGGCCAGGTCCTTCGCCAGACGACTCGAGCGCCTGCTCGCGCCTCTGCCGCTCGGGGCCCAGTATGCGTGCAGCGCGCATGTCTGAGGACCGTTCGACTGCCGGTGCCGGGCTGAAGCTGCTGGCGCGCTTCGGGTTGGTCGGCATCGCCGCGACAATCCTGTATGCTGCCCTGGCTATCGGTTTGGTCGAATCGAAATGGATCGGCCTTTCGCCGGTCCAGGCGTCGCTCGCGGCTTACGCCGCGGCTGCCGTGTTTTCATATTTCGCCCATAAATCGGTAACCTTCATGTCGAATGGACCGCATCGATCGGAAGCCGCGCGTTTTCTCCTGCTGACGGCGACAGGCTTTGCCGTGGCTTACGCAGCGCCGGCGCTCTTGACGGCGAAACTCGGCCTGCCGCCGATCATTGCCATTCTGGTTACATGCCTGCTTGTTCCGGCGGTCAATCTTCTCATGCTCGACCGATGGGTTTTTGCGCAGCGAGGACCCGGCGAGCACGGCGACCGCTCCACCTGATCCATGGCCTTCTGAGTTCGCCTCAGCCGAGGGCCTGGCTGACCAGGGCAAAGATGCGTGGGTTCGTGGAACCCGGGATATTGCTTGCGCCCCGAAGCATGGCAAGCGGCCCGCCCACATGGGCGAGCCCCAATTCTTCGAGCCAAGGTGAAAGGCCGGCGTCTTCAGGGATGTCGATGCGCACGAAGCGGCCCTGCATTCCCGAGAGAATGAACGCGATCAGGGCTCTCGCCTGATCGCGATCCTCCGCCACGACCGGTCCGACGACCTCGCCCCTGCCGAATGCCCTCACGGCCGCGAAGGCCTCGATGCCGTCCTCGTTGGTGATGGCCGCAAACCGTCCCTCGCCCGCCAACGCGTTCATGAGCGCGGCGCGATCCGCACCGAAGGCGGCGCGATCGAGCACGGTGAGTGTCGGAAGGTGCTCGGACCCGATCCATTCCACGGCCGGAGGCGCACTGATCTGCCCGACGGTGCCCTGGTGCTGCCGAACATCGTGCGTCGCGACAAAACCCAGCTTTTCATAAAGAGGCAGTCCGTCGGCCGTGGCGGTAAGGCGGCACTCGCGGTCGCCGGCCTGCTCGAGCGCGGTGGTGGTCAGCCGCCGTCCCAGCCCGCGACCACGCATTGCCTCAGCGACGATGATGGTGTTGAGAGTTGCGCAGGTTCTTCCGAAAGGGGTCATGAAGGCGGTTCCCACCACCCTGCCGCCATCCAACGCGACCTGACCTTCGCTCAGGGACCAGATCATGGCCCAGCCTTCCTTCCGGTGCGGCCAGCCGGCCGCTCGCGACAGGTCCGTCGCTTCCTCAAGATGGTGCGCTTCAAAAGGTTCGAATGTGACGGACTGGGTGTTCATGAGCACCAGGACTGTTGGAGTGGGAAGACTGACAGGACGATAGAACCGCCTCTTCCGCGCCACCCGCCGAATGCCGGCGAGATTCGGTGCAAAATGCCAAAATGCCGCTGCAGTCAGTGCATTCTACGGCGCCGGTCGCCGATACTGCGAGCTATCATTGATTGCCGAGGCCGCCATGTCCCCTTTAATCCACCACATCAGCAGCGATGAAACGTTGCCCAGGTCAGCGGACGTCGTGGTGATCGGCGGCGGGATTGTCGGCGCCAGCGCGGCCTATTCCCTGGCGCGGCGCGGCCTGTCGGTGGCGCTGATCGAAAAGGGCTATGTCGGCTGCGAACAGTCGAGCCGGAACTGGGGCTGGTGCCGCCGGCAGAACCGCGATGCACGTGAATTGCCGCTTGCCAATCTGGCGCTGCGGCTGTGGGAAGAGCTGACCGAAGAGATCGGGCACGACCTTGGCTTCCGCCGTTGCGGGCTCATCTATGCGACGGACGATCCAAAGCAGCTCGCCGAATGGGACAAGTGGCGCGCGGTTGCACGGCGGTTCGACGTCAAGACGCGGATGCTTACGGCCGAGGAGGCCACTGCCGCCGTTCCCGCGGCTGGCGGCCGCAAATGGCTGGGCGGCGTCCACGCGGCAGACGATGGCAAGGCCGAGCCCTGGCTGGCCGCCCCGCGGATCGCCGAGGGCGCCCGCAAGCGTGGCGCGACCATTCATCAGAACTGCGCGGCACGCGGCCTGGATATCACCAATGGGCAAGTGAGCGGCGTCGTCACCGAGAAAGGCCTGATCCGCACCAGCGCGGTGCTGTGCGCCGCCGGCGCCTGGGCTTCTGCTTTCCTGCGCATGCATGCGGTTTCGCTGCCGCAGGCCAGCGTCCGTCAGACCACCTTGCGGACCGGTCCTGCACCGGATCTTGGCGGGGCAATCTTTACCTCTGACGGTGCCCTGACGCGCCGGATCGACGGCAGCTACACGATAGCCGCCAGCGGCAGGGCGACGCTCGAGATCACGCCGCAGGGGATCCGCTTTGCCCGCCCGTTTCTGCCGATGTTCATCAAACGGCTGAAGGCCGTCGAGATCGGCATAGGCCGCTCGTTCTTCGCAGGCCCGGAAACACTCGGTCGCTGGCGTCTCGACAGGCCGACCCCGTTTGAGCGCATCCGCGTCCTCGATCCCGCTCCGGACAAGCGGATGGCGGCAAGCATCATGACGCAGATAAAGGCCCTGTTCCCCGCCATTGCCGATGCCGGCATCGTGTCCTCCTGGGGCGGGTATATCGACTTCACACCGGACGCAGTGCCTGTGATTTCGGCGGTGGACAGCATCGGCGGAGCGTTCGTCGCCGCAGGCTGTTCCGGACACGGCTTCGGCGCCGGCCCCGGCATTGGCCATCTGGCGGCGGATCTGGTCGCCGGTGACGCGGCAAGCGTCGATCCGACGCCATTCCGCCTGTCACGCTTCGCGGATAGATCCAAAATGGAAGTCGGCGCCTTCTGATGCGATCGACCGCTGGCGACAGCATGGGGCGCTGAGCGATCGTTACCTACGGGCTCAGGCGCGATCTGGACCGTTTGATGACCGCTCTCGCCGATGCGGTCGCCGCCGCCGCACCCTCTTCCGGCATCCAATACATACAGGCGCGCTTCAGGCACATAGCTTCACCGCGTCCACGGCGCATGTCCGCCATAGTCCGGCGTGGCAGTTCGTTCCTTTCGAACAGAGGAAGCTGTGGTCAGTTCTCAGCGATGACGAAGATCTTCTTGAGTGGACCCTTCGGGGCGAGCTGATTGACTGATCCGTGCGCAACGACGATCGCGTCTCGAGCTTTGTTCCGTCGCCGTCGGTCACTTCGGCCCGGCCTACCAGCGCCATGGCACGCGCGTTCCCGTGCCCCGGCTCCTGGCCTGTCGCCAGAGCATATCCGCGACCGTCAGATCCTGCAGCGCGAGCCCGGTCATATCGAAGACCGTGATGTCGGCGGCATCGCGCGTGAACGGACTTTTTCCGGTCAGAAGATCGCCGATTTCGATTGCCCGGCAGCCGGTGTCCCACTGGCCTTCGCCGACAGCGGCCGATTGCTCGCAGTCGTCGGCAAAGAGCCGTACCCGGCGAAGCAGGCCGTCGGGCAGTTCCCGCTTGCCTTGCGTATCGGCACCCACGGCGTTGATGTGCGTGCCGGGCCGCACCGCTTCTGGCGGAAACAGCGGCCCGCTGCCGGGGGTCGCGGTGATAATGATATCGCTCGAGCCGACAGCTTTGGCGGCTTGGTTCGAATGGGCCGGCGCGAAATCCTCGAATGCCGCCTCGAACGCCGCGTCGGGGCGGCCGTCCGCCGTCAGGTATTGGATGGTGTCAAGCCCAGGCATCGCACGCAGGGCCAGGCGCAGCTGGATCCGGCCCTGGGTGCCGGTGCCGAAAATGCAGATCGACCGGCTTTCGGGGCGGGCCAGCAGGGTCAGGCCAATGGCGCCAGCCGCCCCTGTGCGCAAGGTGGTGATGGCGTTCCCGTCGATGATGCACAAGGGACGCCCGGTATGCGGGTCGAAAAGCACGATGGTCGCCTGATGCGGCTCCTTGCCGGCGTCGCGGTTGGCTGGCCAGAAGCCCGCTGCCTTGAAGCCCAGAAGATCGGCTTTCGGCACGTCGCCCGACTTGATGCCGAAAATGCCGCCGGTATGCAGCTTCTCGCGCACAAGCGGAAAGACCCTGCCTTCGCGCGCACTGTGAAGCTCGAAGGACCGCCGCACGGCATCGAGGACGGCATCCGGCTCCAACAGCGGCGCGACCTGATCGCCCGCAAGCAGCACCAGCTGCGACTCGTCTGCGGTGACGGACATGACATCTCCCCGGCTTTCCCTCATTCTAGCCAGCGGTTCTCAGGGGAAGACAGCGGTGTTGGCTAACGAGCCGCATTTCCTGCGGTTTGTCGCCCGCCATTCGGGCGAATGTTGCGCCGAGCTTCCCATCGAATGCGATCGCCGGTTCGCGCAAACACGTATTCTCGCAGATAAGCCAACCCACCATCAGCCAGCCCACCATCGGCCCAGCCCACCATCGGCAAAGTGAAGAAGGCGACCCGCAATGCCCCTCAATATCCCGACATTCGACGATGTTCTGACCGCCGCGGCGCGCCTCGCCGGATTGGCCCACCGGACGCCGGTGCTGACCTCGCGCACCTTCAACGAGCTGACCGGCGCCGAGGTGTTCTTCAAGTGCGAAAACTTCCAGCGTGGCGGCGCGTTCAAGTTCCGCGGCGCCATGAACGCGCTTCTGGCCTTGGATATTTCGGCGCGGGCGCGCGGGGTGGTGGCCTATTCTTCGGGCAATCATGCGCAGGCGCTGGCCTATGCGGCCGCGATCAAGGGCGTGAAGGCAGTCATCATCATGCCCAGGGATGCGCCCGAGCTGAAGGTGCGTGCCACCCACGGCTATGGCGCCGAAGTGATATTCTACGACCGCTACAGCGAGAACCGCGAAGAGATTGGCGGCAGGATCGCCGCCGAGCGGGGAGCCGCCCTCATTCCACCCTATGACCACCCCGATGTGATTGCCGGGCAAGGGACGGCGACACTTGAACTTATCCAGGAGGCCGGCTCTCTCGATGCCCTTTATGTCTGCCTTGGCGGTGGCGGCCTGCTCGCCGGCGCCGCACTGGCGGCGGCGGAATGCGCGCCCGCCTGCCGGGTCGTCGGGGTTGAACCGGAGGCCGGCAATGATGGTCAGCAATCCCTCGCCCGGGGTGAGGTCGTCACCATCGAAGTGCCGAAATCCATCGCCGATGGCGCGGTCGTCACCCATCTGGGCGCGCATAATTTTCCTGTCATCCGCGACAAGGTTGCCGCTATCACCACGGTCAGCGACGACGAGCTCATCGAAATGATGCATTTTTTCGCCGAGCGCATGAAAATCGTGGTCGAACCCACCGGCTGCCTTGCAGCGGCGGCGGTTCGCAGGGAATCGCAAAGCCTGCGCGGCCAGCGCATCGGAGTCATCGTCAGTGGCGGCAATGTGGATCTCACCCGTTTTGCCAGCTTGATCATGGCGGCCGCAGACAAAACGCCGCGCGAGCAGGCCATGGCGCGCCCCGGGCCGGAGACCTTTCGCTAAGGCGCGCTCGGGCGCAGCTGGTACCGTGCGGCCCTGTACCGGTCGCCAGCGCACGGCAATGCTCGCGCGTCATGAGACGCATGGACTGCAGGCCGTTGAGCGTGATCAAATGGCATCCAGCCGCAAAGACACCAGCTTGATGGAGCGCTTGTAGATGTTGCTGGCGGCCGGAGTCGGCGGAATGCCGTCGAGATAGTCGAAGGCGATTTCGAGTGTATCGGCCTTGCCGAGAGCCGCCGGTGGAACGACGAACGAGACCGTTCGTGGTTCTTTGCCAGACAGCGTCTCCGCATGCACCCGAACACCGTTCACCGAGATCACCACCCCTTGCGTGATCTGCGGTGGACGAATGACGGCGGCCATTTGCAGCGTGGCCATCAGGCTGTCGCGGAGCGGCGGTATCTTCACGCGAAGCCGCGAGGTCTCGCCTAGCGAATGGGTGCCGTCGCCTGCCGACCCCGACCAGCCGCAGACCTTTATGCTGGCTGCCCGTTTGGCGCCGTCGCTCCGGAACGACACCGTCTGGCCAAGTGTGTAGCTGCCGGTCGCATCGCGATTGAGGCAGGTCGTTGTCTGATCGATGTAAAAGGCGCGGTAATCGGCGTTGACGTTCGGATTGAGAGCAAGCGCCAGGATGACGACCTCGGACCCGGCCAGAACTGCCGCAAGCGCGTAGCCGCCAAGCGAGGCGGCGCGCCGATACGGGGCCGGAATGTCAGACCAGGGCAAGATAGCCTCCGATCCACGCCACAGTCATGAAATAACAGGCGCCAAGGAAGAGAACCAAAGCCGCGAGCCAAAGGAGCCTCGACGACGACAACAGGACGACGAGCAACATTGTCAGAGGCGCAAGCCCAATCACATATCTGACCATCGAGGCCAGGTTGGTGATCAGCGGCAGGATGATGCAGAGCGCGCAGAACAGTGCCGCGCCATATTGCCTGCGAGCCGCCAGACCGGCCGACAGCGCCAGCCCGGCGATCGCGGCTAGCGCGCTCCATTGCGGCGCCGTGGGCAGCCATCCGGTGGTCGGGACAGCTGAGAGCCCGTCCCACAGGAAGACCAGCGGATTGCCCGCCACCCGTCCGAACGCGCGCTGGATGTGCAGGAATGCAAAGCCGTCTCCGACGGTGAGGTAAAGGAACAGGATGTAAGCGAACAAACCGGCCGGCGAGATGAGGACAGCGACCAGCAGGTCCGGTCGGCCAAGCAGCCAGCGTGGGAAAGACAGCGCCGATCCGCCCTGCCGGCGGTGCTCGCTGAACATTTGAATGACGGTTGCAAAGACGACGAAGACTCCGACCAGCCTGGTCGCCGACAGCAGCGCCGATGAAGCGCCCGCGGCGAGATAGCTGGAGCGCTTGAGCGCCAGAAAAACGCACGAGGTCAGCAGCACGAAAAGCGGTTCGCTCAGGAAGGTCGTGAAGTGAAACGAGAACGGCCCGCTGAGCAGAAACGCGCAATACAGTATATAGGCACGCATGTTCTTCTCGAGCAGCGGCCACGCCACCAGACAGGCGGCGTAGCTGCACGCAATCGAGGTGACCGTCGCGATCAGTATCGTAGGGTATGCGAAAACAAATCGGATCGCCGCCACCAGCATCGGATAGAGCGGGAAGAAGCTCCAGCGACCGACATTGCTGTGGTTTGGAATGGGAAAACGCTCATAGCCCTGTTCGCTGATGCCAATGTACCAGGCGCAATCCCACCGGCACAGCGCGCGGGCATAGGCCGCGAAACCTGTTTCCTCCGACACCGAAGCAAAAGCCGCATAACGGATGGCCAGTCCACCGATCACGAACAGCAACGGCACCGCCGCGATGGTCATGACCATGGCGCGAGCACCAGCGCTCGGACGCGCGACATCTTCGAGCGCCAACTCTGCCTCCACCCATTCGAGTGGCTAGCGCCACTCTCCCCTCTAAATTAGCGCCGCCGGGGCAAATTCAAGACATCCCTGTCGTCGGCGGCATCATCATCGTCCCCGGATCACGAGTCTCTCAGCCAGACCAGCATCTCGCCGGGATCGCGGTTGTCCCAGGCAAAATACGGCACGGCGGTGATTTTTGACTCTTCAACCGCCGGCGGTTCGGGGCGGTAGAGGCCGTTGTCCCAGTCTTCAAACTTCTCTTTCCTGGCAACAGCCGAAAGCGTCACGACGCCGCCCAAAAGGTTCGGCTGCTGATGCGCCTCGATCTCGGCTGTCGGCGGCAAGGCGATGCGGTGCAGCTGGCCGGCATTGTCGGTCTCCTCGACGCAATAGATCAGCGGACCGCGGGCAAGCGCGACGCGGCCGATATCCTGCCGCACCTGCGGGTTGGCATAAAGCCGGTCGATGGCCATTTCGAGGTCGAGCTCGACCTGGTCGGCCTTGCGCCATTCGCGCCGGATCGCGGCATAGCCGTCGCTGGTGACCGCCTGCAGATCGACCGCCTCCCCGTTCACCTTGAGCGCCGCCTTGCGGCACCAGGCCGGCAGGCGCAGGTGCAAGGTAAATGTCGTCGGCGCCTCGGGCTCGATCGTGATCGAGACCGCGCCGTCCCATGGATAGTTGCTGGTCTGGCGCAGCTCCGTTTGCGTTCCTGCGATATCGAAACGAGCCGTACTGTTTCCATAGAGATGGACGGCAAGGGCATCGCTGGATAGGCCGTAGAAATAACTGCCGATCGAGGCGACCATGCGGCCGATATTGGGTGGGCAGCACGGGCAGCGATGCCATTTCCAGCGGTTGTGCTTGCCCCGGCTTTCCAGCGGATTTTCATAGAAGAACAGCGAGCCGTCGAGCGACAGGCCCGAAATCGAGCCGTTGTAGAGAGCCCGCTCCATCATGTCGGCGTAACGCGCATTGGGGCCCATGCCGAGCATGCGGCTCGCCCAGAACACCAATCCGACCGAAGCGCAGGTCTCGGCATAGGCGGTTTCGTTGGGCAGGTCGTAGTCTGATGTAAAGCCCTCATTGTGCGACGACGGCCCGAGGCCGCCGGTGATGTAGAGGTTCTTGGTGGTGAGGTCGTCCCACAGCCGGTCGAGCGCCGTCCGCAGCGTGTCGTCGCCATATTCGGTCGCGATATCGGCCATGCCGGAATAGAGATACATCGCCCTCACCGCATGGCCGACGACCTTGTCCTGCTCGCGCACCGGCTTGTGCGACTGGCTGTATTCGTAGGTCTTGAAATGATAGGCTTTTGGGTCGGCGCCGCGGGCACGCGCCTCCTCGTCGAAATAATGCGGCTCAAGGCCGCGCTGGTCGATGAAGTATTTGGCCAGGTCCATGTACTTCTGCTCGCCGGTGACCCGCGCGAGCTTGACCAGCGCCAGCTCGATCTCCTCGTGGCCGCAATAGCCTTTCTTCTTGCCGGGCTCGGCGCCGAAGGTCTCGGCGATATGGTCGGCATAGCGGCACATGATGTCGAGCAGCTTGCGTTTTCCCGTCGCCTGATAGTAGGCGACCGCGCCCTCGATCAGATGGCCGGCGCAATAGAGCTCGTGGCAATCGCGCAGATTGGTCCAGCGCAGGCCGGGCTGGATACGCTGGTACCAGCTGGAGAGATAACCGTCGGGTTGCTGCAGCTTGCCGTACATGTCGATGACGGCATCGATCTTCTTCTCCAGCGCGTCATTGCGGCGGCGATAAAGCGAGTAGGCGGCGGTCTCGATCGTCTTGCCCCAGTCGGAGTCCCAGAACATCTGGGTGGTGACGGTCGATCCGGTGAACTCGTTGCCGGCGGTGGCGGCCTCATCCGGCGAAGGTGAGTGGAACGGAATGACGACGCCGGGCGATGGCCGGTCTGGATCGATCTGCTCGAGCATGCGCGCCTCGACGCAGCGATCATAGAGGATGCCGGCGGTCGTGGTGGCGACGGCATCGGCACGGTCGCCCCAGAAGCCGCGCACATCGACCTGCGGCACCGGCAGCGGGCGGAAGGCGCGTTTTGGCCTGCCCGACTTGCCAGTTTGGTCCAGCTCGGCAGCCGGCTTGGCGGATCGCGATGCGGTCATCAATTTACTCCGGTTCGGTTCGATTGGTCACTTCACGGCCCCTGCCATGAGGCCGCGGATGTAGAAGCGCTGCAGCAGCAGGAACAGCACCAGGCATGGCACCATCATCACGGTGACCCCGGCCTGCACCGCGCCCCAGTCGATGGCGCCGAAGCGGCCCGACTGCAGCGCCGTCATCATGATCGGCAGCGTGAATTTGGACTGGTCGGTCATCAGCACCAGTGCTGCCAAAAACTCGTTCCAGGCGCCGAGGAACGCGAACAGCGCGATGGTGACGATGCCCGGCCAGACCAGCGGCAGCATTACCCGCAGCAGCATGGTGACATTGTTGGCGCCGTCCATGCGGGCCGCCTCCTCGATCTCGCGCGGCACCGCGTCGAAAGCGTTGCGCATCATGAAGATCGAGAACGGCAGCTGCAGCGTGACATAGACGCAGACCAGCCCGGTCAGCGTGTTGTGCAGGCCGATCTTGGTCAGCACCAGGAAGATCGGCGTCAGGATCGACTGGAACGGGATCATGATCGTCGACAGGATAAGGACGAAGAGCAAGTTCTTCAGCGGAAAGCGGAAGCGCGAGAAACCGTAGCCGGCCAGCACGCTGACGATCACCGACAAAACCACGGTCATGACCGAGACATAGATGCTGTTTTGCGCCGGCAGCCAGAGGCCATCGCCAAAGGTGTTGAGCGTGGCATAATTCTCGACCGAAAAACCCGTCGTCGGCCAGGGCGGCAGCGGCGGCTGGCGCGATTCCTGTGCCGGCTTGAAGGCCGAAAGCACGGTCCAGACGATCGGCGCCAGAAACAGCAGCGAGGCGATGATGCCCGTCGCGTGCTCGGCGATCTGCATGCCGATGCGGCGTTTGCGGCTTCGTGCCCGCGCCATCAGTCAACGCCCTCCGGTTGGCGCAGCAGCCGCAGCTGGATCAGGCTGAGCGCGACCAGGATGACCAGCAGGACCATCGACAGGGCGGCGCCGTAGCCGAGCTTGAACGACACGAACGACTGGTTGAAAATCCAGTAGACAGCGGTCAGCGTCTGGTTGCGCGGTCCGCCGCGCAGGATGATGTAGAACTGGTCGAAGGCGAGCACCGAGCCGGCAACCGACAGGATCAGCGCCAGCGCCAGCGTGCGGCGCATCAGCGGCAGGGTGATGGCGCGAAACCGCGCCAGCGGCCCTGCCCCATCGATCATCGCCGCCTCCTGCAGATCCGGCGGGATCGATTGCAGGCCGGTCATCAGGATGATCATGGTAAAACCGGCCACCTTCCAGACGACCATGGCGATGATCGACCAGAACGCCGGCTGGAACGTCGCCAGCAGATTGACCTTCCTTTCGGTCAGGCCGAGTTCGAAGGCGGCCGGGCTGAACAGGCCGGAATCGACATTGAGCAGCCACGACCACAGCAGGCTGGCCGAGGCAAAACCGATGACGGCCGGCATGAAGAACGACGTCCGGTAGAAGCCGGTCAGCGGCCGCGGCCTTTCGATGAACAGTGCCAGCGGAAAGGCGACGACGAAGATCGCGATGGTGACGATCACCGTATAGTAGCCGGTGAATTTGAGCGCGTTCCAGAACCTGGTATCGCGCAGGATCGCCCAGTAATTGTCGAGGCCAATGAACGAGTGCGCGCCCATCAGCGGCCAGTTGTGCAGCGACATCCACGCCGTCATGCCAAGCGGAATGATGAAGAAGACGACGACCAGCGCGACGGCCGGCGCCACATAGAGCAGGCCGACCCACTGCCGGCGGCCGGCGCCTACCAGTTTTTTGGGGCGGGCTGGGGTGGAGATGGCTGCGATGGAGGTCATGCCTGCTCTCTCGTTAGCGCTACGTCCCCCTCCCCCTTGAGGGGAGGGTCCGGCCGAAGGCCGGGGGTGGGGTCGCCTGTGCAGCGCGCCGACGCAAAGAGAACGTCGAGCATTTCCGCAACGACCCCACCCGGACCTGCGGTCCGACCTCCCCTCAAGGGGGACGTAAGCCGGCGCTTACTGCTGCGGCGCCGAATCGATGATCGACTGCATGGTTTCCTGCGCGTTGGCGATGGCGCCATTGACGTCCTCGCCGAAGAAGACCTCGTTGACCATCTGGTTCCACGGACCGTTGGCGGAGTTGATCAGGTCGTTGAACACCACCGAATAGGGCGTGCGACCCTTGGCCATCGCTTCGGCGGCGATCTTGTAGCGCGGGTCCAGATCTTTCAGCGCCTCGTTGGCGATGTCGCCGCGCACCGGCAGGCTGCCGTATTTCGCCAGGATAGTCTGGCCCTCGAGCGAATAGGCGAAATCGAGGAATTCCTTCACGACCGCAACCTTGGTCGTGCCCTTGGTGACGACGAAATTGTCGCCGCCGGCAAAGGACGACCAGCCGCCATCCTTGCCCGGCAGGAAGGTGACGCCGTAGTCGATGTCCGGGTATTGCGTGTTCAGCGCGCCGATGGCGAAGGCGCCGGACGGCGAGATGCCGATATTGCCGGCGGCAAACGCCGCAAAGAAGTTGGAGCCGGTATCGGTCTGCGCGCCTGCCGGCACCAGGTCCTTCTTGACCATCGACCGATAAAGATCGATGGCGCCGCGCAGCTGCGGGCTGTCGAGCGTCGCCTTCGAGCCGTCCTCGGTGAGGATGTCGCCGCCCGAGGCCCAGATCAGCGGCGTGAAGGTGAAGATGTTGCAGCCGCCGCAATTGCCGGAGAAATAGAAGCCTTTGATATCGCCGCCAAGCGCGTTGACCTTTTCGGCATAGGCCTCGATCTCGGCCCAGTTGGTCGGCCCCTTTTCAGGGTCGAGGCCGGCCTGCTTGAACAGTTTTTTGTTCCAGATCAGCACCGAGCTATCGGCGGAGAACGGCAGCCCGTAGATGCGGTCCTTGTAGGTGCCGGTTTTGACGTGCGCCGGCGACAGGCTGTTGAAATAGGGCAGCGATTTCGCCCAGTCGGTGATGTCTTCCAGCTGGCCGGCGGCGGCGAAGGACGGCGTGTAGATCAGATCGAGCGACAGCGCATCGGGCGCCGTGCCGCCGGCGGCGGCAGCGCCGTATTTCGGGATGATCTCGGCATTGGGGATGATGTCCAGCTTGATCTGGTTCTCATGTGCCTTGTTGAAGGCATCGACGATGCGCGGCATGAAGTTCGAGCCGTCGGCGCGGACCCAGATGTTGGCGGTCTCGGCGGCGGCGGCCGACCCGACCGCTGCGAGCGTGGAAAAAATGCTCGCGGCAATAGCGAGCCCGGCAATCATAGTTCTCATGGTTCTCCTCCTGATGGTTCTGCTTAGGCCGCGCTCCCCGCGCGGCGTCTTAATCTCAGCCCTCCGGTGGACGGCCGCATGACTGACGCACCACCAGCCGGCACGGCAGTTTTCGGATGCCCGGCTCGGCGGGTTCGCCGCCGACGAGCGAAAGCAAGGTGAGGCCGGCCTCGCGCCCCAGTGCCGCCAGGTTCATGTCGACGGAGGTCAGCGGCGGGCGGGTTGCCTCGGCGACGATCTGCCAATTGTCGAAACCGATGACGCCGACATCGTCCGGCACGCCAAGCCCGCGCTCGCGCAGCGCGTCGATGACGCCGCGCGCGATCTGGTCGTTGCCGCAAAACACGGCGTCGGGCTTTTCGCCCCCGCGCTTCGACAGCCTGCCGTCGAAAAGCGTCTTCACCGCCTCGTGACCCCACGCTTCCGACCACGATCCGAGCAATGGTTCCATGACCGGCAAGCCTTTCTCGGTCAGCACGTCACGATAGGCCTGTGCCCGCGCGTGCACCACCGCAAAACTCGCCGGCCCGCTGACATGGGCGATGCGCCGCCGGCCAAGCCGCCAAAAATGCTCGACCGCCAGGCGCGCACCGCCGGCATCATCAGAGACAAACGCGATGGCGCCGGGATCGGGCTGGGTGAAGGCGTAGATCACGGGAACGCCGAGATTGGACAGGTCGACCGGCAGATGGCGATCGATCCGCTTGCCGGTGGCGATGATGCCGTCGACGCGCTTGTCGAGCATGGCATCGACATGCAGCTGGCCGAGGCGCTGGTCATCCTCGACATTGCACAAAAACACCGAGACGCCCTTGTCGACCAGCGCATCCGAAATGCCCGACATGACCGGCAACGAAAAACGGCCATAGGTATCGTTGGTCAACAGGCCGACGGTAAAGGAGCGCCGGCGCAACAGGCTCTGCGCCAGGCTGTTCGGGCGAAAGCCGAGCCGCTGCGCCGTCTCGCGAATGCGCTCGCGGGTCTCGGCCGTCATCCGCCCCTGCCCGTTGAGAGCCTTCGACGCGGTGGCCACGCTGACGCCGGCGGTGGCGGCCACCTCACGGAGGGTGACCGGGTTTTTGGCGGGCGCTGGCGAGGCGTCGGAAACCATGGTGCGCGGCGAGTTCCTTGGTTGGGAAAAGGTTTTCTCTAATCACCCTGCGAGACGCCGACTGGTAAGGTCAGCAGATGCAAGCTGATTTGGGAAAAGGTTTTCTCAGAGGAGATTAGGGGAAGGTGGTGGGGATGGCAAGAGGGGATGACAAGCAGGCGACGCGGTTGTTCGTCAATGACTGCCTTGCGCCATAACCTGTCATCGCGGCGCTTCTCCAAACCTGCCCTTCGCGCAATGGCTCGAGCCGACCCCTTGCCGTCATTCGCGACAGTGCAATGAATGACTTGATTGAGCCCCGTCTCGGTCTTTCCGGGATGGGTCGCACTTTGCGGTCTTCAGGACAGATTTATTCCAGATGCTCCACGAAGGCCGCCAACTGGTCGATCGTTGTGCCCCAACCCTCCTGAAAGCCCATTTCTTCGTGCTTGCGGCTGTCAGCGGCGTTCTTGTGCATCACGCGGGCTGAATAGTGGGTGCCGTTACCTTCGGCTGCAAATGTGATGATCGCTGTCAGTGCCAGCCAGGGTTCTGTCGGCCGCCAGCCCTCGCCGAGAGTCGTCGTCCACACCAGACGCTGCTCAGGAACAATGTCGAGGAAACAGGCTTCGACATGGGGCTTGAAGTCTCCGTCGCCCTCGCGCATCCGCGTCTCGAAGCCGCCTCCAGGGCGCAGATCCAACTTGACGACCTTGCACTCGATTGGATGGGGTATCCACCACCTCGCCAGATGTTCGGGCTTGCTCCACGCCTTCCAGACCTTGCTCGGCGCGGCATTGATGAGGCGCGAGATGGATAGCTCATTGTTAACGGCAGTCATTCGTCATCGTCCTCTGTCATTTGGTTTTCCACATAGGTGGCAAGCCGATCGGCGCCTGCCTGCCAGAGTGCACGTTGCTCAGAAAGCCATGTCTCTGCTTCCGACAAGTGCTTGGGCCGTATCCGGCAAGTTCGAACACGGCCGCTCTTTTCGGTCGCTATCAACCCGCTTTCCTCAAGCACGCGTAGATGCTTCAGGAATGCAGGGAGACCCATGTCGAAGGGTTCAGCGAGTTCCTTGACCGGGGCCGGCCCATTCATCAAACGACTGATCACCGCCCTTCTGGTCGAGTCCGCGAGCGCGTGAAATGCAGTGTCCAAAGAGAAGCTACAGTTTTCCATGTGGTGAACTATAGCATTCAGTTCACCACTTGGCAAACAAAAAGGCTGTCTGTGACAACGGGCCCGGGGCGCGGTCCAACTCGCTCTGACGTTTCATCGTCAATATCCATTTTGTACGCATCCCGGCCATTCCGTGAGTTCGCGTGGAGCGTCGACTCACCACCCAGGCCGGACCTTGCCGAGCCTCATCAGGCAATCTGAAGTCGGAACGCACCAACCGTCCACGTGCGCCATAACCTGTCATTCGCGGCGCTTCTCCAAACCTGCCCTTCGCGCAATGGCTCGGGCCGACCCGTTGACGACCTTGGGCGTTGCAGACTTGAACCTCCAAATCGAGGTCGGGAACCTGACCTTCAGCGCAAGAGCATTCGGGAGTGCGCTCGCGTAAGGTAATTCACCACATTTGGCGGCACCCGCGGATGCTTTTTCGTGTTAGGATGGGCTTGCAACGCGCGTAATCTCGACCTCGGCAATATGGCAGAGGTCGAAAGCTATTGCCTTGGCACAGGAAGCTTTCGCCCCAGCACTTGATCGCCTCCGAAACGCTGGGTGTGCTGCTTTCCCTGACTGACCCCGGGGCGAGGAGGTTGTCCATGTCCACGAGTAGTGTTGACCGCCCGCTGCAGCCGGGCGACCGGGCACCGAATGTTGTGCTCAATGCGATCTCACGCGAAGGCAAGATCGCGCTCGATGATTTTCGAGGCCGTAGCCCGTTGTTGATCGGTTTGTTCCGAGGCCTGCACTGTCCGTTCTGCCGGCGCCATGTCGCGGCGATGGCGCAACTCAAGCCGGCCCTGCGTGAGAAAGGCGTCGAATGCCTGGCTGTGGTCAACACGCCGGTCGAGCGGGCGCGGCTCTATTTCCGTTACCACCCGGCACCCGATCTTCTCGCCGCATCCGACCCGGAGCGAGCCTCGCACCGTGCTTTCGGCTTGCGCGAGGTCGGGATGGACACGGTCATGGCGATACCGTTCCATCTCCCGGGCGAGTTGCCCGAGCCTATGAACGTCATGGCAATGAATGAATTTCTTAACAAGAAGGAAGGATATGAGATTACGGAAGTCGATCAGCAGGCGATGGCTTCCAGCCAGGCGCAGCTTGTCGGTCAATTCCTAATCGACCGGGCGGGCATCGTACGCTGGAACTTCACTGAAGTTCTGGAGGATGGCCTCAACACCTTCAGAGCGCTGAATCCCGAGGAATTGATGTCGGCAGCTTCCCAAGTTGCACATTAATAGGCTGCGGAAATGGGCTGCTGAAAACTCGCTCGACGGCCACCGTCCTGTGGTGATTCTTTGGATTTAACAAAACAATCATCGAAATGCTCAGCGCGGGAGGCTAAGGTCTGCCCGTGGGGTTCGTAGCGATTTCGATTCAACGGTCTGCGGACCGCCCCGACGCTAGAGTGAGCAAGCCGCATAGGCGGGGCGACGTCCGCTCCTTGCCGCAATCACGTCGTTCCGACAGGCGCGCATACGGCCAGTTTCCACCCAACCTAGTCCTCCAACGGCTTCTTCCGCGTGCAGAGCGGTTAAAAGCACGGGTCGCCTCGATTGCGCCATTTCCAGACATTCCCGACGCTTTTCGGGAGCGGACCTTCGCTTATCGTCCGAAACCGACCCCAAGCGTTCATCTGCGGTGCAGGCGATGAACGTCTCAATTGAGCCCATTCCAGACCTTCCGGTGCATGCACAGCAAAGGGCCTTGCGGCGATACAATGCCTCCGACTTCTGCTATGGTGCATTCCTCGGGCATAGGTGGTCTTAAAACGCCGTCGTGGATCGCAAGCTTGCTGCCATTCTTGCTGCCGATGTGGTGGGCTACTCCGCGCTGATGGAGCGTGACGGCCAAGCAGGCGGCCGACGCGCGCATGTGGGCCGGGGTCCATTTTCGCTCCGATGTGGTTGCGGGCCAAAAGATCGGTGAGGGTGTGGCCGAGCAGGTCATAGCGTTCGCGGTTCCACCGCCCCAGCGGTGGGCGCGACGCTCGCCTTCGATTGGGGGCTCCTTGGGCTAAGCACTACGGAGCCCTAGGTTCCGTAGTGCTTAGCCCAGAGCTATCGGAAAAGGTGGCCGAAGCGCACGGGGGAGAGTCGGATTGTCAACCGAGCATGTAGAGCGGCGACTTACGGCCATTCTAGCGGCCGACATCTCCGGCTACAGCCGGCTGATGGGCAACGACGACGAAGGTACGCTCGCCCAGCTGAAGGCGCATCGGCGTGCTCTGGTCGACCGAAAGATCAACGAACACCGCGGGCGGATTGTCAAGACCACCGGCGATGGGATGCTGATCGAGTTCGCGAGTGTGGTCGAGGCCGTGCGCTGCGCCGTCGAGATCCAGCGCGGCATGGCGGAACGCAATGTCGCGGTGCCGGCAGGACAACGTATCGAGTTCCGCGTCGGCATCAATGTCGGCGACATCATCATCGAGGATGACGACATTTTCGGGGATGGCGTCAACGTGGCGGCTCGCTTGGAGGGGCTCGCGGAGCCTGGCGGCATCTGCGTCTCGGGCCGCGTGCAGGAAGACGTGCAAGGCAAGCTCGACATTGCCTTTGAGGATATCGGCGAACAGAAGCTCAAGAACATCGCTCGGCCGGTGCGCGCCTTTCGCGTGCGGCTCGACGCCACGGCCGCTCCGGCGCCCGCCGGCTGGCGCCGGGGATTGTTCGCCGCTCTGGCTCTGATGATTTTGCTTACTGTAGGCGCGCTGTGGGCCGGTCTTGGCTCTGAGTGGAAATTTCTCAGCATTCTGCGCTCTGGCGATCAATTCACAAAAAGTGCTGAAGTCAGCACGAAACCCGCGATCGCCATTCTCCCGTTCCTGAACCAGAGCGACGATTCGGCTCGTCAGTATTTCGCGGATGGATTGACGCAGGATATCATCAACGCACTGGGTCGGTTCTCCGCGCTGACCGTGATGTCGTGGAACGCTGTCTTCCCCTACAAGGGAAAGCCCGCAAGCCCGGAGGAGATCGGCCGCGGTCTCGCCGTCAGCTATCTGGTCGAAGGCAGCGTCCGCCAGACCGGCGACCGCGTGCGGGTCATCGCGCAACTCGTCGACACAAGGCAGGGACGGGTGATTTGGTCTGCACGCTTCGAGGAGGCGCTGGCGGACGTGTTCGCGCTGCAGGACAACATTGTCACTCGCATCGTCAGAGTCCTGGCGATTCGCGTGACCCAGATCGAACAAAATCGGGTGTTCGCGAAGCCAACCGAAAATCTCGCAGCCTATGATTACGTGCTGCGCGCCAGGCCGGCATTGCAGAGCCCGACGCATGCAAACAATGTGGGGGCGCGCGCCCTGCTCAGACGCGCCATCGAGCTGGATCCGAACTACGCTGCTGCATATGCGGCACTTGCCGAAACCTATCACATTGCCAGCTCGATGGGCTGGGCGGAATCGCCAACCGCCTTCCTGAGCCGTGCCGAGGAACTGGCAATCAAGGCGCTGAGCCTTGATGATTCCGACGTGCGCGCGCGCATCACTCTCGGCCACATCCACCTCTTTCGTCAGAGATACAACCAGGCAGAGGTTGAGATCGAGCGCGCCATTGCGATCAATCCGAACGATGCTCACGGCCTCGCCGGGCGCGGCACCATCCTGTTGTGGCTGGGACAGACGGATGCGGCGATCGAGGCCTTGGAGCAGGCGCAGCGTATCGACCCCGATCTCAATGCGATCGATCGCTTTGCGCTGAGCCTGGCCTACTATCTGAAACGGCGTTACGACGCGGCGATCGAACAGGCGGAACTTAGTCTTCGAACAACCGCAGGCGCGAATTTCAGCCGTATCCTGCTGGCGGCCGCCTATGCACAAGTCGATCGAGCGGAGGACGCCGCGCGTGTCGTGACGATGATACGCCGCATCGACCCAACCTTCGACCCGCAGGAGTTCGGAACCAAGTTTCTAAGCTCTGGCGATCTCGAACATCTGCGCGACGGATTCCGCAAGGCCCGCCTCTACCCCGTCACAGGCGACCTGCCACCGGCCGAGAGAATGAATGAACCGCTAATGCCCTTGAAGTAGCGCGCGGTTCTGGTTGGCCTTCGCGATGTTCGCAGCAAGGTCCTGCTGGAAGAGCGCGGGTCCCATCGGGGCCGGTTTGCCGAAAATATAAAGCTTTCCGTGGCTGATCAGCCAGTTCTCCGGGTTGGCCTCGTCGAGCTCGCCCAGGGCCAGCGCCATTGCACAAAAATTTCCGAACTCTGGCGCGTAGCGAACAGGATCGGCCTTGAAAAGCTCGCGATGCTCGGCGTTCGCGAAGAGGTAGCGGTGCTCATCCCATTCGTACTCGATCTCCGGCAGCCCGCGCGTGGGGCTTCCGATGGTGAAATAGGCGACCGGGTCATAACCCTTGATCGCCAGCGGAACCGCTTCCGTGGCAAAAGAGGGCATCGAGGTTGCAAACAGGGCGGCTGTGACCGCCAGAACGAAGCGAATGGCATTTCGCCGAGAGACATTGTGCATGGCGAATTCCCTGATTTGACCGTCCCGGGCCGCTACCAGCCCCGCGGCAAGCGAAACCGTCTGCGTCATTCCGTTCGGGCACTAATTATCGCTCTTGTAGCGCTCGGCCGCAACACGTTTCGGAGATTTTCGGAGTGCGAGTGTGGTGAGGCCGGCGCCCATTGCAGGGGCGCCGGGCCCCATTCTTCGTCTGCTTAGTCCGCATCGCGGTCATTCGTGCTCATCGCATTGAGGGACTGCTTCCCACCCAACCTAGTCCTCCAACGGCTTCTTCCGCGTGCAGAGCGGTTAAAACCACGGGTCGCCTCGATTGCGCCACCTGCTGACGTTTTGCGCCGGACGCAGCCAATGTCACGAGTCCACTCCGAAGCGGGTCTATAAATCGGGGCGCAGGGGAACGGCAACTTGGAAGCCCTGTTGCGTCTCAGGTCCACAAAGCGTCAGAAGATGAAGGCGCGTGGCGCCTGCAGCTTTCTGATACGTGGCGAACAAAGTTCCGTTCTACCCTTTGGCCTCGACCGGCGATCGGCAAAGAAGGTTTCGAACGGGTCGAGCAGGTGTCCTCTCCTTCCGCTAGTCAGCTCCGTCCTTTCTCGCCCGCTCGATAAATTTCCCCGCGACCGCTTTACCGAGCGCGGCACCGGCCCGGTTGTCCATTTCATAGTGGATGCCTGCCCAGACGCGGGAATCACCCGCCTCTTTGCCAGCCGCGCGGATGAACTCCGCATGGCCGGGAAACAGGTACGCCAGGACCTCGCATCGGGCAGTCGAGAGCGTGGAGTGGTTCGACGGATAACTGGGATGAGCTGGCACTGCGAACAGGGGAGTGATGCTCGCGTCAAGCATGTTGGGCCGCAGATACCAATAGGCGTACTTCCCGTCGTTGCTTGCAATATAGGCGTCGTAATAGACCGTTGCGAGCATAGCGTAAGCCCGCGCGGCACGCGGCGGGTTCGTATCCGTCTTGTCCTCGAACATCCACTTGCTGGCATAGTCATACCAATCGGTGAACAGGCCGGATGGGCTTTGCCAGTAGAACGCTTTGTAGCTGTTAGGGAATTTTCGTTCAAACTGTCGGATTGCATCCATCTCGGCCTTTATGGCCGGGGACTGGCAGTCGGGCGGCGCCGGCGGCCTGAATTCATCGGGTGCAGCCAGCACGATCGGCTTCCAGTTTGGCATGTTTACATTGGCGGGTTTGTTCCCGACCCACATGCACGGCCCGGTCGGAACAGTGCCGCTCCACGCTGCATCGGAGCCATCGGCCTTTGCCCGCGCAATCACCTGCTCTGCGACCCTGCGCCCCAACTCCAGGCCGGCAGAAGAATCGCTTGGGAACTGGACACCGGCAAGGACACGCGACTGTGCCGCTTCTTCGGCCATTGCCTTGAACGACGATGTCTCTTCGGGAAAGAAATAAGAAAGAACGGTCGCGGCAGCTCCGGCGGCTGCGGCATGCTCGGATGGATAGGAGGGACTCCGCGGCGGCGGCAGCGCAGTCGCCAGTGTCGCATCCGCCTCGCTCGGGCGCGGCCGATTGTAGAAGTACTTCGCGTCCCAGGCAGCAATGGTGGCGTCGTACATCGCCATCGTCAAATAGGAGTAGACGCGGTGCGCATTTGGAATCTGCTGGTTTTCGAGAAGGCGATTGTTGACCAGATCGATCCATCGGTACCCAGGCGAGCCGGCGTCCCAGAAGGTGATTTTGTCGGCGGCAGCCGGATCCTTTTGCGCCAAGAGTTCCCGCATCTGTGCCAATTCGGCTGCTGCGGCGGAGGCGTCAGGCGGCGGCGGGACTCGGAAGTCCTCGCCAGACGTGATTACCCACGTCTTCCACGTTCCAGCCTCTGGTTCTATCAAATCTGATTGGGCGAAAGCGCAGTTCCCTGAAAAAAGGATTACCGCACAGGCCTTGCCAAAACCGCTAAGCATGCGAGCCTCCCATAGGTGCCCCCGCCCAAAGACGGAAGTTTTTCCGTTTTCAAACCTTTATTTTAGTGAAGACTAATTATACTCCGAGACGCTGCCGGGTAAAAGGATAAAGTTAGAGCTCGGCAGCGTTGTGCAAGAGCAGGTCCGAAGGCCACGTTCTTCCTGATTTGCACCCACTTCTATCCTGCCGGCCACATTGACTGGCACTTTCACCAAGGTGCTCGTGTTCACGAAGTCAGCGTTCAAGCTGCAGTAGGGCAAACTGTGATGGGCTGGGAACTTTGCGCGGTTACGCTATGAATCGACTGATAGGTTGGCGGGACAGCGCCCCCTCTGGCCTGCCGGCCATCTCCCCCACAAGGACCCCACAAGGCGGGAGATCGGCAGCTTCAGCCTCGGCGCCCCTCCCCGCCTGACTCGACCTTCTGCTCGGCCGCAACAAGCATCTCGACAAACCTGGTCACCTTGGGCGGCCGGAACCTCGCGGCGGGGTAGACTGTGTAGATGCCTCCGGAGGGCAGCCGCCACTCGGGCAGGACCTGGACGAGCCGCCCCGTGGCCAACTCATCCCGCACCAAAAAATCCGGCAGCACCGACAGGCCGGCGCCGGCGCGGACGGCCGCCAGCACTGCCGGCGTCGCGTCGATGGCGATCGTTGCCTGCATGCGCACAGCCTCATGCTCATCGTCGCCGCGCGAAAATTGCCATAGCAGCGGTTCGCGCAGCGCCATGTTGGCGACGAAGGGCAGTCCGGCCAAGTCTTGCGGTTCGCCGGCCCTGAAGCGCCCGGCGAACTCGGCACCGCACACCATGAATTGCCCAAATGTGCCGATCCGCCGCGCCTGCAGGCTGGAATCGGCCAGCCAGCCGACGCGGATCGCCACGTCCATCCCACCAGACGCCAGGTCGATCGTCTCGTCGCCCAGCGTCAGCTCCACCCGGCAGGCGGGGTAGCGCGCGCTGAAGGCGGCGACCACCGGCACCACCGCCGAGGTGCCGTAATCGTTGGACGCGGCGATGCGCAGCGTGCCGGTCGGCTCGGCGGCGGCCTGCGCGAGCTCGTCGAAGGCAGCCTCGGCCTGCTGCAGAACCTGCAGGCAGCGGGCATGGAATGTCCGGCCGGCCTCGGTCGGATGGACGCGCCGCGTCGTGCGGATCAGCAGCGTCGTTCCGACATCACGCTCCAGCCGCGCCACCTGCTGGCTGACGACCGCCTTGGTTATGCCCAGCCGCTCGGCGGCCCGCGTGAACGAGCCGGCATCGACCACCGCAGCGAAATAGGCCAGCCGGTTCAGGTTCATGCGCGGCTCATGGCTAATGCGACCTCATTGTCAGGCAATGGCATACATTACGTCTATTTTGTTGGCCTTCAATACGCATTCCGCCTCTGCCATCTTCCCGGCATCGAGGCTGCGCCGGAAGATGCGCCCGCCCGAATTCCGCTTTCTCAAGCCCAGGAGAGATCCATGTTCACACGGAGAGCCATCATGAAAACCACCCTCGCCGCCGGCGCCGCCGCCGTCTTCGCTCCCGCCGGGCTTGCCCATGCGGCTGGCGGGCTTTCCTGGAAACATTTTCCGGCCGGCGAAAACGGCTTCTTTCGCGCCCCGGTGCTGGCCACCGGCGCCTCCGAGGCGCTGCTGATCGACGGCGGTTTCACCTATTCCGACGGCCGCGCCGTGGCCGAGGCGATCAAGGCGACCGGCAAGACGCTCACCACCATCTATGTCAGCCAGTCCGACCCGGACTATTATTTCGGCCTCAAGCCGATCAAGCAGGTTTTTCCGCAGGCACGGGTGATCGCCGCTGCCGAGACGGTGGCCGCCATCAATGGCAGCGTCGACAAGAAAATCGCCGTCTGGGGGCCGCAGCTCAAGGAGAATGGCCCGCAGGCGCTCGCCGATGTCGTCATCCCCGAAGTCTTCGACGGCAAGACGCTCACCGTCGATGGCGAGACCATCGAGATCGTCGACGCCGAAGGCCTTGCCAACCGGCGCTATCTCTCGGTGCCGTCGCTGAATGCCGTGTTCGGCGGGGTGATGATTTTTTCCGGCGTGCATGTCTGGACCGCCGACACGTCGAGCAAGGAACAGCGCGCCGCCTGGCTCGCCAATCTCGAAAAGATCGCGTCCAGCAAACCTGAGATCGTCGT
The DNA here is from genome assembly GCF_055811535.1 of Mesorhizobium sp. WSM4816. Classification (NCBI taxonomy): domain Bacteria; kingdom Pseudomonadati; phylum Pseudomonadota; class Alphaproteobacteria; order Hyphomicrobiales; family Phyllobacteriaceae; genus Mesorhizobium; species Mesorhizobium sp. WSM4816. The sequence continues at coordinate 42,281 of NZ_JBVVQR010000045.1, forward strand.
GCCCGGCCACATGACGCCGCAGGCCGCCACCGACCTTTCGGGCGTCGAGCACACCAAAACCTATCTCATCGCCTTCGAGGAAGAACTGGCCAAGGCTAAGGACGCGGCCGCGCTCAAGGGCGCCATGGAAGCCCGCTTCCCCGGCCTCGGCATGGGTGTGGCGCTCGACATCGGCTCCAAGGTCGCCACCGGCGAGATGAAGTGGGGCTGAGAGCGCCAAGCTGGAATGAAGCCGCGCTCCAATAGGGATTCTTGCGAAGATGGACCCCCACCCTAACCCTCCCCACAAGGGGGAGGGAACGCTGCCGCGCGCCCTCACTTTCCCTTTGGAAAGACAGGCAATTTGCCGAGGTCAGCGCCAGCAGAAGTGTCCCTCCCCCTTGTGGGGAGGGTTAGGGGTGGGGGTACATCGTAGAGCGAAGCCTCGGCTATACTGAGGCCTTTGCACAGAATCGGATTGATGATTCCGGGGGTAAGGAAGAGAGGGAGATGATTCGGATGGTCGATCGTG
>NZ_JBVVQR010000046.1:0-40638 GCF_055811535.1 Mesorhizobium sp. WSM4816
GCGTCGAGCACTGCCGCAACGACCCCACCCGTCCATCCGCCTTCGGCGGCTGTCCACCCTCCCCTCAAGGGGGAGGGGATTGCGCTCCAAAACCATCAACGGGATTTCCACCACCCCGGCAGGCTGATAGACTCGGGTCGCCTGCGGAGGAGACGGCAATGCCGATCAATCTCGACGAGTTGAAGAATGCCACCAGCCTGCGCGGCCGCCGCCCGGGCAATGGGGCCACGTTTGTCGCGCCGGTCGACGGCAGGGCGCATGTATCGGGCGAGCGCACCGTGCCGCTACTGCAGCAAACGATCCCGGCGCTGCTTTCGGACACCGTCAGCAAATACGGCACGCTCGATGCCGCCGTCTTCGTCGACCAGGACAAGCGCTTCACCTGGAGCGAACTTTCAGACACGGTGGACGCGCTGGCCGCAGGCTTCCTGGCTCTCGGCCTGGCAAAAGGCGACCGCGTCGGCATCTGGTCGCCGAACCGCTGGGAGTGGCTGGTGACGCAATTCGCCACCGCCCGCATCGGCCTGATCCTGGTCAACATCAACCCGGCTTATCGGCTGGCCGAACTCGACTATGCGCTGAACAAGGTCGCTTGCCGAGCGCTGGTCACGGCCGTCAAATTCAAGAGCTCCGACTATCTCGGCATGATCGAGACGCTGGCGCCGGAGATCGCGACGGCGACACCGGGCGAGCTCGATGCGAAAAAATTGCCGGCGCTAAAAATCGTCATCCGCATGGGCGAGGAGCATTCGCCCGGCATGCTCAATTTCACCGACGTGCTGGCGATGGGCGGGCGCGACGAGCATGATAGCCTCGACCGGATCTCCGAGGGGCTGAAGCCCGGCGATGCCATCAACATCCAGTTCACCTCAGGCACGACAGGCGCGCCCAAGGGCGCGACGCTGACCCACAACAACATCGTCAACAACGGCAATTTCGTCACCTCGGCGATCAGGCTCACCGTCGACGACCGGCTGTGCATCCCGGTGCCGCTCTATCACTGCTTCGGCATGTCGATGGGCACGATCGGCTGCGTCACCAAGGGCGCGACGATGGTTTTCCCGGGCGAGGGGTTTGATGCCGGCGCCACGCTGAGAGCGGTGGCGGGCGAGCACTGCACCGGCCTCTATGGCGTGCCGACCATGTTCGTCGGCCTGCTCGACCATCCGGATTTCGACACCTTCGATCTCACCAGCCTGCGCACCGGCATCATGGCCGGCTCGCCGTGCCCGATCGAGGTGATGAAGAAGGTGGTGTCACTGATGCACATGGCGGAGGTGACAATCGCCTATGGCATGACCGAGACCAGCCCGGTGTCGTTCCAGAGCAGCGTCGACGACCCGCTGGAAAAGCGCGTCTCGACCGTCGGCCGCGTCCACCCGCATGTTGAGGTCAAGGCGATCGATGCCGATGGCGCGACCGTTGCGGTCGGCGCGCCGGGCGAACTCTGCACGCGCGGCTATTCGGTGATGAAGGGCTATTGGGACGACGAGGAAAAAACCCGCGAGGCGATCGATCCCGACGGCTGGATGCACACCGGCGACCTCGCCACCATCGACGCCGAGGGTTATTGCAACATCGTCGGCCGGGTCAAGGATATGGTCATCCGCGGCGGCGAGAACGTCTATCCGCGCGAGGTCGAGGAATTTCTCTACCGCCACCCCAAGGTCAGGGAAGTGCAGGTGTTCGGCATCCCCGATCCGAAATTTGGTGAGGAGCTTTGTGCCTGGATCGTGCTCAAGCCGGGCCAGACCGCCACCGACCAGGAGATCAAGGCCTTCTGCGCCGGCCAGATCGCCCATTACAAGATCCCGCGCCACATCCGCTTCCGCACTGAATTGCCGATGACCGTGACCGGCAAGCCGCAGAAGTTTCTCATGCGCGAGGCGATGGTTGACGAACTCGGCCTGGTGACGCCGAAGACGGCTTGAAGCGGGGTGTGAGCACTCTTTCCGCTTCAATCCGACTGTGCCAGCTCGGTGCTGGCAATGCTAAACCGCCGGTCCTTCGAGCCCGCTTCTCTCGTGCGCCTTCCACAGGTACCAGCCGAGGACGGTACCGAAGAAGAATGTGTGGGCAATGAACTGCACGACCGGGCTTGCTTGCAGGAACCAGGGGAATGCGATCGGCGCGATCACATAGAAATTGACGAGCCACAAGGAGAGGCCAAAGACGCTCCCGAGACCGATGAAGGCGGCTCGCCCTCGCAGCATTGCGGCAATCTCCCCGAACACGATCCCATAAACGATAGCCAGGATCAAATGCACGACAACGCCGGCGATGCTGGCCGTCAAGAGCGGGTAGCCGGGATCGAGGGCTTCCGATCCAAGCGCGATAGCGCCGATCATGCGTAGGGGCATGAAGAACGCTTCCGCGCCCATCATGAACGCACTCGCCGCCATTTCGAACGCCGCAAAGACGATGCCTGCGACAATGCCCGCGACGGCCCCCTGCTGGAGTCCCCATCGGATGTCGCGTGGCGTCACCGGCGTATGGATATAATCACGGTAAGCCATAACACTGCTCCCTGTTCTGGACGCAGATTCCTCCACAAAATCAATGCCGGGAACGCGTCTGCGGTTCCGGGCGTCCGGTACAATTCACGAGGATTTGATTGAATTGATGTTTCTCAGGCCGAGCGGACGGTTCGGCTCATTGCCCGCATCGACGCTGCAGCCTTGCAGCTTACCTGCGACCGCCCAAAGCCCGGCTGTTACCTCGCGCGAGACCTCAACTGGCTCCATAGATCGTAGCCCGCAAGGAGGACGCCGATGCCGACCGCAACGCCTAGATCGGGATGCGGGACGAACCGGATTACGACGCCGAAAAACGCCAGAAAGACTACAAACGCCAGGACGGCCAGGAAGCGGCTCAAATTCATCTGTTGTCCTCCATTCGCCCGTCCTTAGCCCCCGTAGATCATGTTGGGCAGCCCGTACACGATCTGCGGGAAGACGTAGATGATGACCATGCACAGGATGACGATCAGCATATAGGGCATCATTCCGCGGAAAATATCCGAAAGCTGAACATGCGGCGGCGAAATGCCCTTGAGGTAGTAGGCCGACATCGCCATGGGCGGCGACAAAAAGGCCGTCTGAAGGTTGACTGCGACGAGCACGCCGAAAAACAGCGGATCGATCTCGAAATGCGCCAATAGCGGCAGGAAGATCGGAACGAAGATCACGATAATCTCCGTCCATTCCAGCGGCCAGCCCAGGATGAAGATGATGATCTGGGCGACGATCAGAAACATCAGCGGCGACATGTCGAGGCCGGTGACGAAATCGCTGATCAGTTGCTGGCCTCCCAGATAGGCAAAGACCGAGGCGAAGGTCGCGGAGCCGACGAACAGCCAGCACACCATCGCGGTCGTGCGCGCCGTCAAATAGACGGACTCCTTCAGGCGTTGCCACGTCAGGGCCCGGTAGGCGGCGGCCAGCACGACGCCGCCGAGCGCGCCGATGGCGGCAGCCTCCGAGGGCGTGGCAAGGCCGAACAGGATAGCGCCGAGCACCGCGAGGATCAGGGCCGCCAGAGGGACGAAGGAGGTCAGCAGCATCCAGCTGATTTGCAGGACCGAATAGTGCCCAACCTCGTCTCGGGTCGGCTTCGGCGCCAGCTGCGGCTGCAGCACCGCCATCGTCACCACATAGATCAGATAAAGGCCGGCAAGCAGCAGTCCCGGAAGCAGGGCTGCCGCATACATGCGGACCACCGACACACCCGCCGTCGCGCCATAGACGATGAGCAGAATCGACGGCGGAATGAGGATGCCTAGGGTTCCGCCCGCGCAGATCACTCCCGAGGCATAGCTGACGTCGTAACGCGCCTTCAGCATGGCGGGAAACGCCAGCAGGCCCATCAGTGTCACGACCGCGCCGACGATGCCTGTGGCCGTTGCGAAAAGGGTGCAGGTGATGAGGGCGGCGACCGCCATGGAGCCAGGAACGTGCCTGGTGGCGATATAGAGGGTGCCGAAAAGGCGCTCGATGATATTGGCCCGCTCGACGATATAGCCCATGAACAGGAACAGCGGGATGGCAGTCAGCACGTCGTTCGAAATCACGGAATAGGTCTGATTCACGAACAGATCGAAAATTCGGTTGTTGAAGAAGCCGCCGATCCAATGCTCCGCAAGCGTCCAGCCGTCGGCGCCATCCTCAACCGCGCGTTCGTAGGCGCGCCACATCCGTCCCGGATTTAAATAAGCGTAGTAGCCGAAGGCGACCCCGAGCGCCATCAAAGTGAACGCAACCGGGAAGCCAAGGAAGATCGCCAGAAGCAGAATGAGCAGCATCGCGACGGCGACCTGGGGATCGCTCATCTGTCTTCTCCGTCGCGGTCGGGTTTATTGTCGGGGTGGAGGAATGGGAGGTCGACTGCTTCCGAACCGTGATGCAGAACATCGAGCGTCTTGGCTTCCATCAGCACCTTCTCGGTCTCTTCCACGTCTTCCGCCGCGCGCGGCCATGTTCCGGTTCGCAGGCAGACGACGCAGCGGAACACCTGGGCAATCCCCTGCACGAAGAGCAGGATGCCTGCCGCCACGATGACTGCCTTGAACTGGAAGATCGGAATCCCGGCCGGACTGTTCGAGCTTACCTCGAGATAGCGGAAGCTGCGCGCGGCATACTTCCAGCCGGCCAGAATCAGCGCCGTGACGCCTGGGAAGAAGAAGATGATGTAGAGGACAAGTTCGACCGCCGCTTGCACGCGCGGCCTCCACAGACGGTAGATGAAATCGCCGCGCACGTGCCCGTCCCGCGACAAGGTGTAGGCGCCGGCCATCATGAACATCGTGCCGTAGAGCATGTAGCTGAGGTCGAATGCCCATGCGGTCGGCGCGCTGAACAGGTATCGCACGACAACTTCATAGCTCACGCCGAGCGTCATGACGACGACGCTCCAGGCGAATACCTTGCCAAACCATGCCGAAAGTTCATCGGCGAATGCAATGTAACGGAGCATGTGCAGGGTTCCCGTCAGGTGCAATCCGGCGGTCCATAAGACCGCCGGATTGCCGAAGCGGAGGCGCGAATTAGAGCTTCAGCTTGCCGGGGAAGTGATGTTCGTAGGCCAGCGTCAAATCGGCTGAATTCATAAGCTCGTAGTAGACGACGCGTTCGACCCATTGGCGCTGGCTATCGAGCACCCGCTTCATGAACTCGTCCGCCTCCAGCGTCGGGATGATCTTGTCCCAGGCCTCGAGCTGCGCGTCGAGAATCTCCTTCGAGGTGCGGTGCACGGTGACACCGTGCTCGGTCTGCAGCTTCTGCAGGTCGGCCGAATAGCTGTCGAGGGCGAGCGCGGTGTTCGCGGTGCTGGCCGCCTCGACGCCGTATTCGAGAATGGCCTTCAAATCGTCGTCGAGGTCGTCGAATACGTCCTTGTTGAACAGGAATTCGAACGACTCGCTCGCCTGATGGTAGGACGACAGGATGTAGTGCTTGGCGACGTCCTGCGAACCGAAGCGAAGGTCGGACGACGGATTGTTGAATTCGAAGGCGTCGATGACCCCACGTTCCATGGCCGGCACGATTTCACCGCCGGGCAGCTGTGCCACGCTGAGCCCAAGGTTCTGCATGAGATCGGCGGCAAGACCGACCGTCCGATACTTGAATCCCTGCAGTTCAGCCGTGGCCGTGACAGGATTCTTGAACCAGCCGAACGGCTGCGCCGGCATCGGGAAGCCATAGAAGCCGACCACGTTAAGGCCCATGATCTCCTGCGTCAGCTCGCGGTAGAGATCCTTGCCGCCGCCCTGGTGGAACCACGCGAGCATGGTGGTGGCGCTGCCGCCAAACACAGGTCCAGTTCCGAAAAGCGACGCGGCCTTGTGCTTGCCGTACCAGTAGACGGGGACGGTATGCGCGGCGTCAATGACGCCGTCATTGACGCCATCCAGCACCTGGAACGCGCCGACGACCGCACCCGCGGGCAGGAGCTCGAACTTCAGCCGGCCGCCCGACATCTTTTCGACGCGCTCGATGTACTGCCGCGCGAAATCCATCCAGATGTCCGAAGCAGGCCAGGAGGTCTGCATCTTGATGGTGACCGGCGCCTGCGCCAGCACGGCCGGGGCCGAGAGCGTCGTCGCTGCAGCCGCACCGGCGGTGATGGCGGTCGACTTTTCCAGGAACCCGCGACGCGAGATTTTCTTGTCGGACATTTACTCCTCCCATTGTTGTAAACGCTTCTGCCACAACCAGAATATGCGAACTCGCCCCTTGCGCAACCAGTTTCGCTGCCGGTGACATCGGGGCATCGGGCGCTCGGTCTGGCACAAGCGCCAATATGTTTCCGCATTCGACGATTTTTTGTAGTCGGCGCCTATCCTTGTTCTGGCCTCCATAACGAATGTAGGACTGCTGCGCGGCATGCCAAGGCGGTCGGACCCTCTGGCCAACGTCCCCACCCTCACGCAGCCAGTACCGCCTCGTCCAGCCCGCGGATGATCTTGGCGAGTTCGACGCATTCGTCATGCCGGACCTTGTTGCGCCGCCAGGCGAGGCAGATCGTGCGCTGCGGCATCGGCTCCTGGAACGGAAGGATCTTCAAATCGCGCATGGCGCTGGCCGGCCCTGCCGCCATCTCCGGGATAAGCGTGACGCCGAGCCCGTGCGCCACCATCTGCAGCAGCGTCGTCAGGCTGGTCGCGCCATAGCTCGCCATTGCCACCGGCCGCACGCTGCCGCAGACGGCAAGCGCCTGTTCACGCAGGCAGTGGCCTTCCTCCAGCAGCATCAGCCTTTCCAATGCCGGGCTTTCCGGCGGCACCGGCGGCGAGGCGAAGGCTGAATCGCCGGCCGGCACGGCAAGGAAGAACCGGTCGGAGAAAAGCGGCTCGGTGATCAGTCCGGGCTGATCGAGGGGAAGGGCCGCAATGAAGGCGTCGAGCTTTCCCAGGGCGGTGTCCTCGACCAGCGAGGCGGTCATCGCTTCACGCAATTCGAGCTGCAAGGCCGGGAAATGCCGTTTTAGTTCCGGCAGCACATGCGGCAGCAGATAGGGCGCCACCGTCGGGATGATGCCGAGCCGGAAGCGCCCTTCCATGGCGGGGCGGCCGCGCCGGGCCGTGGTCTCGATCTCGCGGATGTCGGCAAGAATGCGATCGATACGTGGCAGCATGGCCAGTGCCTCGTCGGTCATCCGCACCGATTTGCCGCCGCGCTCGAACAGCCGGCAATTCAGCCGCAACTCCATTTCTGCAATCTGCGACGACAGCGCCGGCTGGCTGACGCCGGCGAGCTTCGCGGCACGGCCGAAATGCAGCGTCTGTGCTAGCGCCTCGAAATATTGCATCTGCCGGACGGTGAGACCTATCATAAGCAAAACCTATCGCAACAAACAGGAAAGGCAATTTGTTTTTATCGGCAAGGCGGCCTAGTCTGGAACCATTCCAGAATGGCGTGGCTCAGGGCCCGTCCGGAAAATCAACAATCCCGGAAATCAACAAATCCCGGAAATCAACAAGTCGGAGAGAACGATGGACGCAAAGACCGATGACACCAGCGCCGGCAAATGCCCGGTCGCGCATGGGTCGGCCGGCAGGACCAACCGTGACTGGTGGCCAAACCAGCTTGACCTTGCCGTTCTCCACCAGCAGTCGAGCGTCTCGGACCCGATGGGCGAGGACTTCGACTACGCCAAGGAGTTCAAGAGCCTCGATCTCGATGCGGTTATCAAGGACCTGCACCAGGTGATGACCGATTCGCAGGATTGGTGGCCGGCCGATTTCGGCCATTACGGCCCGCTCTTCATCCGCATGGCCTGGCACAGCGCTGGCACCTATCGCATCGGCGATGGCCGTGGCGGCGCCGGCGCCGGCCAGCAGCGTTTCGCGCCGCTCAACAGCTGGCCGGACAACGCCAATCTCGACAAGGCACGCCGGCTGCTGTGGCCGATCAAGCAGAAATACGGCAGGAAGATCTCCTGGGCCGACCTGTTGATCCTCACCGGCAACGTCGCGCTGGAATCGATGGGCTTCAAGACGTTCGGCTTCGCTGGCGGACGCGCCGATGTCTGGGAGCCCGAGCAGGACGTGGATTGGGGGTCGGAAACCAAGTGGCTCGGCGACGAGCGCTATTCCGGCGACCGCGAACTTCGGGACCATCTCGGCGCCGTGCAGATGGGGCTGATCTACGTCAACCCGGAAGGGCCGAATGGCAAGCCCGACCCGTTGGCCTCTGCACGCGACATCCGTGAAACCTTCGCACGCATGGCCATGAACGACGAGGAAACCGTGGCGCTCATCGCCGGCGGTCACACCTTCGGCAAGACCCACGGCGCCGGCGATGCATCGCTGGTGGGGGCGGAGCCGGAAGGCGCCGGCATCGAGGCGCAGGGCCTCGGCTGGTCGAGCAAGCATGCCACCGGCATTGCCGGCGACGCCATCACCTCGGGCCTCGAGGTGACCTGGACCACGACGCCGACCAAGTGGAGCAACAACTTCTTCGATAATCTGTTCAACTACGAATGGGAACTGACCAAGAGCCCGGCCGGCGCCCATCAGTGGACGCCGAAGGGCGGCGCCGGTGCAGGCTCCGTGCCGGACGCGCACAATCCGTCGAAGCGCCGCGCGCCGGCGATGCTGACCACCGACCTCGCCCTGCGGGTCGACCCGGCCTATGAGAAGATCTCGCGGCGTTTCCATGAGAATCCGGATCACTTCGCCGATGCCTTCGCTCGCGCCTGGTTCAAGCTGACCCATCGCGACATGGGTCCGGTTGTCCGCTATCTCGGCCCGCTCGTGCCGAACGAAGAGCTGATCTGGCAGGACCCTGTCCCGGCCATCGATCACGAACTGATCAGCGAGCAGGACAGCGCCTCGCTGAAGGCGAAGATCCTGGCCTCTGGCCTGTCTGTTTCCGAACTGGTCTCGACCGCCTGGGCCTCGGCCTCGACTTTCCGCGGCTCCGACAAGCGCGGCGGCGCCAACGGCGCACGCATCCGCCTGGCGCCGCAGAAGGACTGGGACGTCAATCAGCCGACCGAACTGTCGAAGGTGCTTGCGCAGCTCGAAGGCGTCCAGAGCGAGTTCAACGCCGGGCAGACAGGCGACAAGAAGGTCTCGCTTGCCGACCTGATCGTTCTCGGCGGCGTCGCCGCGGTCGAGAAGGCAGCGAAGGACGGCGGCCATGACGTGGAGGTGCCTTTCACGCCAGGCCGCATGGACGCCTCGCAGGAACAGACGGATGTCCAGTCCTTCGCCGCGCTCGAGCCAAAAGTCGATGGCTTCCGCAATTATGTCCGGGGCAAGCAGCCGATGTCGGTCGAAGCGATGCTGGTCGATCGGGCGCAGCTGCTGACCTTGACGGCGCCGGAGATGACGGTGCTCGTCGGCGGGTTGCGGGTGCTCGGCGCCAACACCGGCAAGTCGAAGCACGGGGTGTTCACCGACAGGCCGGGCACGTTGACCAACGATTTCTTCGTCAACCTGCTCAGCATGGACACGGTCTGGGATCCGGCCGCCGGCTCCGATGAAGTCTACGAAGCGCGCGACCGCAAGACCAAGGCGGTCAAGTGGACCGGCACCCGCGCAGATCTGATCTTCGGCTCGCACGCGCAGTTGCGTGCGCTTGCCGAGGTCTACGGGTCGGCGGACGCCGGGCAGAAGTTCGTTAGGGATTTCGTCGCTGCCTGGACCAAGGTGATGAACGCCGACCGCTTCGATCTTGCCCGATCCTGAGGCGGCAAGTGATTCTCTAACAAAAAGGCGCGGGCCGGGTCCCGCGCCTTTTGTCAGACCAAAGCCTGTCAGTCCTTCTCGAAGATACGGGTCTTGGCGACCACGCCGGCGATGGCGCCGCCGATCAGCGGCGCGACGATGAACAGCCAGAGCTGGCCGATCGCGGCACTGCCCGAAAACAGCGCGGGGCCGATCGAGCGGGCCGGGTTGAGCGATGTTCCGGTCACCGGAATGATGGCGAAATGCAGTCCCGCCAGCGTCAGGCCGATGACAAGGCCGGCAAAGGCCGTCGCGTGGCTGCCGCTGGTGACGCCGAGGATCACCGTGACGAAGGTGAAGGTTCCGATCAGCTCCCACAGGAGCGCCGAGCTGACGCCCCATTTTGTCGTGTCCCAGCCATTGGCGCCGAAGCCGCCGCTATGGCCGCCGACCTGTCCGGAGACGATGATCCACAGCGCCAGCGACGCAATGATGGCGCCGATGATCTGTGCGATCCAATAGGGGATGACGTCCTTGGCCTGCATTCGGCCGGCAAGGAACACGCCGAGCGTCACCGCCGGGTTGAGATGCGCGCCCGAGATCGGGCCTATGGCATAGGCCGCCGCAATCAGGCCGATGCCGAATGCAAGACCGATGCCTTCCTGGCCGAGTGGCAGCGCGCCGCCGAAGCCGCCCGTCACCACCGAAGCCGTGCCGATGAACACCAGTAGAAATGTGCCTAGAACTTCCGCCAGATAAGTCTTCATTGCCCTCTCCTCGTAATTTCCCGCCGATCCGCTTGCAGTTCTTCGCGAATCACGCAGCGGAAGACTACCGCAACTTCAAAAGTTTGAAAGTACAAGCAATGCGCCGGTTGAAGTCTCGGATGCCGACAAGGCGTTCGATCTGGCGCTCCGCCGCTTGTCGCGAGCTTTAGAGCGACGTGCGTCCACTTGGACGGACAAAGTACGCGTCTCAAGACTCTGAATCTTCGCATCGTGCTACCGAAAATCGATTCCGATTTTCGGGCCGATGCGATAGAGCAGGCCCCGGAATTAATTTGCTGAGTAACGGAATAACAATATGCGACTGGGCGGACGGCTGGCAGCGGCCATCGAAGTGCTGGAAGATATCGGCCGGCGGCACCGGCCGGTGGCCGATGCGCTGAAGGATTGGGGCCTGTCGCACCGCTTTGCCGGCGGCGGCGATCGCGCCGCGATCGGCAACATCGTCTACGACGCGCTGCGCCGGAAGCGCTCAGCCGGCTTTTTGATGGGCGAAGATACGCCACGCGCCATCGGTTTTGGCGCGCTGCTGCTTGAATGGAACCAGACGGCGCAGTCGCTGAACGAAGCGCTCGACGGCGACAAGTTTGCGCCGCCGCTGTTGAACGACGGTGAACTGAGGGCCGTCACCGATCGCCGGCTCGACGCTGCGGCGTCGGCGGTACGGGCTGATATTCCGGATTGGTGCGAACCGCTTTTTGAGCAGGCCTTCGGCGCCAGCTGGGTCGACGAAGGTGCGGCGCTGGCGACCCGCCCACCGCTGGACCTCAGGGTCAACACGCTGCGGGCCGACCGCGGCAAGGTGCTCGCCGAACTGGCCGAGACCGGCGCTAGGGCTGCACGAATTGCGCCGCACGGCATCCGCATCCCGCCGATCGCGGGCGACGGCAGGCACCCGAACGTGCAGGCCGAACCGGCCTTCCAGAAAGGCTGGTTCGAGGTTCAGGACGAAGGCTCGCAGATCGCCGCCACGCTGGCTGGCGCCGAGGCCGGGATGCAGGTTCTCGACTTTTGCGCCGGAGCCGGCGGCAAGACGCTGGCCCTGTCGGCGGCGATGGACAATCGCGGCCAGGTGTTTGCCCATGATTCCGAAAAAGCGCGGCTGGCGCCGATCTTCGACCGCATCCGCCGCTCGGAAAACCGCAACGTGCAAATCGTCACCAAGCCGACGGAACTCACCCCCCTCGCGGGCCACATGGACATCGTCGTGGTCGACGCGCCGTGCACCGGCAGCGGCACCTGGCGGCGCCGGCCCGATGCCAAATGGCGGCTGACGCAGAAGCAGCTCGATGCGCGCAAGGGCGAGCAATCGGCGATCCTCGATGTCGCCAAAACCTTCGTCAAACCGGGCGGGCTGCTGGTCTACATCACCTGCTCGGTGTTCGACGAGGAGAATGGCGAGCAGGTCGCTGCCTTCAGGGATCGTAACAGCGGCTTTGTCCCGGTCGATCACCGCCAGCACTGGGACAGCCGCTTTCCGGGCCACGAGACGGCCGCGCGTATCGGCGCAGCAGGCGGCATTTCGCTGTCGCCGGCGCTGAGCGGTACCGATGGGTTTTATGTCTGTGCGCTGCGCAGGGGTGGCTGAACCTTGCCACGGGCCTGATTGCTGCAGTGCAGCAATAGCGATTGCCTGCCGCTCATGCCTCTGCAATAAGCTTTTCTGACAGGAGCGTGACAAGCCATGGCAGCAGAAATCGTACCCGCCCCCAACTATGAGGATCGCGTCAGGACGTCCTTCGCGCGCCAGAACGCCAGGACGACCATCGGCGCCGAGCTGACGCTGGTGACGCCGGGCATCATCGAGATCGAGATGCCCTATTCGGCAGCGCTGACCCAGCAGCATGGCTTCCTCCATGCCGGCGTCATTTCGACGGCGCTGGACTCGGCCTGCGGCTATGCGGCGTTCTCGCTGATGCCGGAAAGCTCCAGTGTGCTGACCATCGAGTTCAAGGTCAATCTGCTGGCGCCGGGCCGGGGCGAGCGTTTTCTGTTCCGCGGCTCGGTGACCAAGCCCGGCCGCACCATCATCGTCGCCGATGGCCAGGCCTATGCCTTCGCCGTCGACGGCGAGGCCAAGCTGATCGCCACCATGACCGGAACGATGATGACGGTGGTCGGTCGCGATGGCATCGAAGGCTGATCCGATGCGCAAGGCCGTCAGAATTGCCGGCAGGGACGTCCTCTTCGTGATGGCGGCGCAGGCCGAATACGGGCCGCATCTGCAGCGGCTGTTCACCCCTGTCATGACAGGGGTGGGGCCGGTCGAAGCGGGTGTCAGGCTGGGCGCGGAACTGTCATGGCTCAAATCTGAAAAGGCGCTGCCGGACCTCGTCGTTTCGCTCGGCTCGGCCGGCAGCCGGACATTGGAACAGACGGAAATCTACCAGGCCGTTTCGGTCGCCTACCGCGACATCGACGCTTCGCCATTGGGCTTCGAGAAGGGCGCGACGCCGTTTCTCGACCTGCCGGTGACGGTGCCGCTGCCGTTCAGGATTCCAGGCATAAGCGAGGCGACGCTGTCGACGGGCGCGGCAATCATCTCCGGCAGCGCCTATGATGCGATTGGCGAGGACATGGTCGATATGGAGACCTTCGCCTTCCTGCGTGCCTGCCAATTGTTCGGCGTGCCGCTCGTCGGCCTGCGCGGCATTTCCGACGGGGCTGCCGATCTCAGGCATGTCGGGGACTGGAAGGAGTATCTCCATGTCATCGACGAGAAGCTGGCGGATGCGGTGATGCGGCTGGAACAGGCGATCGGCTCCGGCGCGCTGCAATTTGGACCATCCCGTGACGCGGAAACGGAGTGACAGAGACGCCTTCGCAACCCATTGCGCCGACTCGTTTCTTTCTCTAAACGCTCGCCATGAAGATAGCCAATCGTCCCGACACCGTCCTGCCCGACACCGTCCTGCCAGACACCGTCCTAATTGTCGATTTCGGCAGCCAGTTCACGCAGCTCATCGCCAGGCGCATCCGCGAGGCCGGCGTCTTTTCCGAGATCGTGCCGTTCCAGTCGGCCGAAGCGGCGTTCAGGCGCATCAATCCGAAGGCGGTGATCCTCTCCGGCGGCCCGGCCTCGACCGGCGACATCGGCAGCCCGCGCGCGCCGCAGATTGTCTTCGACGCCGGCGTGCCGGTGCTCGGCATCTGCTATGGCCAGATGGCCATGTGCGTGCAGATGGGCGGCGTCGCCGAAAGCTCCGACCATCGCGAATTCGGCCGTGCCTTCGTCGAGATCCAGAAGGACAGCCCGCTGTTCGAGGGCCTGTGGGCGCCCGGTCAGCGCCATCAGGTGTGGATGAGCCATGGCGACCGCGTCATCTCGCTGCCCAAGGGATTCGAGGTGTTCGGCAAATCGGAAGGCTCGCCCTTCGCCATCTTCGGCAATGTCGAGCGCAAGATGTACGGCATCATGTTCCACCCCGAAGTGGTGCACACGCCGGACGGCGCCCGGCTGCTGCAAAACTTCGTCCACAAGATCGCCGGCATCGAAGGCGACTGGACGATGCGCGCCTACCGCGAGCACGCGGTCGAGACGATCCGCAAGCAGGTCGGCAAGGGCAAGGTCATCTGCGCGCTTTCGGGCGGCGTCGATTCCTCGGTCGCAGCACTGCTGATCCACGAGGCGGTCGGCGACCAGCTCACCTGCATCCTTGTCGACCACGGGCTGATGCGCAAGGACGAGGCATCAGGCGTGGTCGAGATGTTTCGCCAGCACTACAATCTGCCGCTCATCCTGGTCGACGCCTCGGACCGCTTTATCGGCGCGCTCGAGGGCGAGTCGGATCCGGAAAAGAAGCGCAAGACCATTGGCCGGCTGTTCATCGAGGTGTTCGAGGAAGAGGCCGAGAAACTCGGCGGCGCCGATTTCCTGGCGCAGGGCACGCTCTATCCCGACGTCATCGAAAGCGTCTCCTTCACCGGCGGCCCGTCGGTGACGATCAAGTCGCACCACAATGTCGGCGGCCTGCCCGAGCGCATGAACATGCAACTGGTCGAGCCGCTGCGCGAACTGTTCAAGGACGAGGTCAGGGTGCTCGGCAAGGAGCTCGGCCTGCCCGACAGCTTCGTCGGCCGGCACCCGTTTCCCGGACCCGGTCTTGCCATCCGCTGCCCGGGCGGCATCACCCGCGAAAAGCTGGAGATCCTGCGCGAGGCCGATGCCATCTATCTCGACGAGATCCGCAAGGCCGGCCTCTATGACGCCATCTGGCAGGCCTTCGCCGTGCTGCTGCCGGTGCAGACCGTCGGCGTCATGGGCGACGGCCGCACCTATGAATTCGTCTGCGCGCTGCGCGCCGTTACCTCGGTCGACGGCATGACGGCGGATTTCTACCACTACGACATGGCGTTCCTCGGCGCCGCCGCCACCCGCATCATCAACGAGGTGCGCGGCATCAACCGCGTCGTCTACGACGTGACGAGCAAGCCGCCCGGAACAATCGAGTGGGAATAAAGCTCGGTCGTTCGCCAGCATTCGATGGCTATCGACGCCATATACGTAACTAGCTGACTTGTAATCATTTTCCCCTCGTTTCCTATCGCTAACTATCGCCCGCAAGCGGAATCATTTGGCGGTAGACCTGACGGCATCCTTTCCCCATCATTCTCGCTCGAAGCTAATACCGTCACCACCTTACTTCCTAGCGCGTTGGGTAATTCTTAGGTAAGTTATTGAATTTCAAACGAAATTATCATGCCTTGACGGTAAAATTGATGACGGTAAAATCTGGCGCTGGATATGCGGCCACGCGCTCGGGTTGCCCTCGCCATGCTGACCGACATTGCACTTAAGAAGCTGAAACCAAAAGACAAAATATACAAGGTCGCTGATCGTGACGGTATGTACGCCACGGTGTCCACGGCCGGGCAGATCTCGTTCCGATACGACTACCGAATGAATGGAAGGCGAGAGACAGTCACGCTGGGCCGCTATGGTGAGGGTGGCATCTCGCTAGCAGAGGCGCGTGACCGCTGCATTGCCGCCCGAAAAATGGTGGCAGCCGGACGATCGCCGGCGCATGAAAAGCAGCGTGAAAAGCGGCGCCTGTCTGCAATGGCCACCTTCGGCGATGCCGGCCTGGCTTGGTTTAAGGAGGCCAAGATGGCGGATAGCACGCGCTCAATGCGCAAGGCCGTCTTCGATCGAGACATCTTGCCGATCTGGAACAAAAGGCTCCTCACAGAAGTAACAGCTGACGATTTGAGGGCGCTCTGCGCAAAGGTGCGCGACCGTGGCGCGCCGGCAACAGCCATTCATGTCCGGGATATTGTTAAGCAGATCTATGGCCATGCCATTCTGCACGGCGAGAAGATTGCCAATCCAGCGGACGAGGTAGGGCCGGCTTCGATTGCCACGTTCGAGGCAAAAGACCGAGCATTGTCCCCCGCAGAAATCCGAATCATGCTGAATGAGTTGGAAAATGTGCCAACGTTGCCGACGATACGGCTCGGCCTAAAGCTGATACTGCTCACGATGGTGCGGAAGGGTGAGCTGCTGGACGCGACGTGGGACGAGGTCGATTTTGAGAACGCTGTTTGGAGCATTCCCAAAGAGCGAATGAAACGGAAAAAGCCGCATAATGTCTACCTGTCCCGCCAATCCCTCGATATCCTGATTGCGCTCAAGATTTGCGCAGCGAACTCGCGATACGTGCTGCCATCTCGCTATGACGCCGACGAACCCATGTCGCGCGCCACCTTCAATCGGGTCACCATGGCCATTGTCGACCGCGCAAAAAAACAAGAATTGCCGCTAGCGCCCTTTACAGTGCACGACCTACGGCGGACCGGCTCGACACTCCTAAACGAGATCGGATTCAATCGCGACTGGATCGAAAAATGCCTTGCCCACGAAGACAGCCGTACCTCGCGCGGTGTTTATAACAAGGCTGAATATGAGCCGCAGCGTCGTCATATGCTGCAGGAATGGGCGGACATGGTTGAGGCATGGGCGGCGGACAAGAAGCACACGCCCGTACTCCAGCCGGCTGCCGTGGCGGCGATCATCCTCGATCCGATTTGACAGGTCTCGTCTTCCGCGACCGCACGTCTGGACCTGGGGCAATTTCGATCGCGCCGGCAGACGATGCGTTTCGCCTTGCCTGAACCCAGGCTTCGACCTCCGCCAGATCCCAAACAACACAGCGGGGGGTCAGATTGAAGCGTCGTGGGAACTCGCCACGCTGTTCCATCTCATAAATGGTCGTGTCCGATAAGGGGACGATTTCTCGCAGCTGTGACCGGCGAACAGTTCGCACTACTCGACACGACCCGATGTGTGGCAGAACCGGGAGTGGGTCCGGCTGCCCAATTTCGATGCCCTTGAATTTATCGACCTCGGAAGACTGCTGCCGTTTGACCATTTGCGTGACCGGGATGGGTTGCCGTGCTGGCCAACAATCGCGCAACTTTTCGACGTTTCGTACAGCCCTCAATTGCGACCACGTATCCTCGCCTACTGACGTGAAGACCCAAGGGCATTCACTGCGGATTATGTCAAGACCGCACCACCAATAGGATCCATCGAGCAGGCGCTGCATAAGATCCGACAGGCGATCCTCGGTGCCGGCTTGTCGAGGCCCGAATATCTCAAGTTACGCTTACAATGACCTTGTGCCAATTGACGCGTTGATCGGCCGGCGCGGATAGGTCGCAGCGGAGGGGAAGCGCCGCGAGATCACGCTCACAGCCGCGAGAACGCGAAGCGCCGCCGGCTTCGCAGTTATGCCGTCGCCGATCTCACCGATAATGAGAGATGCCGACATGGACAGCGAGACTTGGTAATTGGTTCAACGGCAGCAGGCTCGGCGGTCGCAACGGATACCTTGTCAAATGCTGGGATGAGAAACGTTGCATCGTCAACATCCTTCATCGAAGGTGTGCGCGCATATTTTGAATCCTGAGTGCCAGGCGTGGCTGATTGCGGAGAACGACAGAACAGCCGATGCCGACCGACAAAGGGGAAAGACAATGATGGCGAGCATAGTTCCTGCTCCGCTTAGTTGTTTGCGGACCGGAGCGAGTGTTAGAAAATAAAAGTTGGGGACAGTGCTCTCCGGCAGTTGATTGCAGACGCATCACAATGCGTATTACGCCAACTCAACCGCGCGGGGAAAACCAATGGCAAAGAAACCTAATGAGACGACGAGCAAGAAAATTGCTTCTACGGCATCCAAGTTGCTTCGTTCTAAGAGCTCCTCAAAGGCAGTCAAATCGGTCGCGGGATCCGCTCTTACGCAAAGGGTGAAAAAGAAGAAATAGAGCCGGTTTGACAGACATGAAGACGCTGGTTCAGGTGACATTGCTCGCATGCGTTTGGATCTACTCATAGGCTGTCCGCTCTGGATTGCGGTCCTAGGCGCAATTGTGGTCCGTCTCTTCGTAACGGCGGTCGCAAACGCGGCTGGCCAAGATGCCGACGCTTTGTAGTACGCGTCCCATGCCAGCCTGATGTCGGCGAATGTCCATTCGTCGGCCGTAGGCGGGGCTCTGGCGGTTATAACATTTGTTCAGGCCGGTCCCATTCTGGAACTTCATGAACCATGCCGTGGATCTTGGCTTGCCGGGTGCCGATGTCTGAATCCGGCGGATGAGCCCGCTATGCGCCCAGTGCTCACTCGGATTGGCAAGGGAGCCGGGGTCGGCCAGGTAGCTGCGGAGCTTTTGTAAAGTTGCATCTTCTGGTGTCCGGTGAAGGTCTGCACGGTGTTCTGCCACGGCGAGGGCAGATCCTTGTCTCGCAGCTTCCGTCAGCATGTCGCGCAACTGCGTTCTCGTCAGCACAAGCGCTTGCAGGGCTCCTGAAAACAAATCCTATCGATCTTTTACATATTAGTTTCGTGTAACCGGTAACGTCTGTCGCTTCCGCAAGCACTATCGGGAATCGCTCCGGTTAGATGGAAAGCAGGTTACGCTTGATTGTAATAGTCGGAGCGTCTCGACCCTGGCGCCCGCGCCGCCCGAGATTCGGCGCTCAACGAGAGCAAGGTACAGGCATTTCGCCAGGCCGTCGCGAAAGGCGCGGTGCGGACTGACGTTCTGACCCAGTCCTGGCACAGCGCCGGTGATAGCCACGTCAGGCATAGCCATCGCGTCATCATCGGGCAGAAGGTGGCATTCGAGGATAAGTTCGTCAGCCCGTCTGGCGCGCTCCATCATGGGTCTGGAGCTGCGGGTCAAGGCAACGCCGGACCAACTGGAGAGCGACGCACAAGTAGCCCGACGTCGGCCCGTTCTGCCGCCATCACCGCTCCCTTGCAGGTAGCATCGAAAATTCGTGATTCCCACATCTAGTTTCTCCCGGCCTCAAAAAGCTGTCTGGCGGCGGAGAAAATCTTTCTCTACGATCAAAATGTCAGTGTTTTTGCGGCTGTAAGCAAGCTGAGGGGATCATGGGAAACTTCTCCAAGTTGAGTCTGACGGTTTTTCTCGGTTCAATCTCCGCACTGATCCTTCAATCCCGGCCGGCTTTTTCCGCGAATGTTCTCGAAAATGCTGTCGAGTCCGCTCAGCCATGTCAATCTCTCAAGGTAAAAACACCGCTGGGTTCGGTGGGCGTGGACAAGTTCGGGGGAACCAGCATCGGGAATGCTGAGATAGTCGTGAATGGGGATGTCGCGTCCGCGAAAGCGATCGCAAGTCTGACCTGCAGGACTTCCGACAACGCTTTCGTGCAAGGAGATGCTTCCGCGACGTTCGAACTTGATGTCGAGATGAATCTCGCAACATGCAAGATCAGCCGACTGGAATTCCGGATTACCGAAACCGGTGGCACGTTCGGAGACGTCATCGACGTGTTCAAGGATGAAATAGCAGGGGCTCTACAGGCCAAGATAGCCGGCGAACTCGCGAAGTCCTGCAGCTAGCAAGCCTCCTGAGTTTCACGCTGGGTTCACGCGGTGTGTGGAAATCCGGCACCGTGATTGAGCAGGAGGCTTCAATGGCTGATCCCCGGACATACATTTTTGACTTTCCTTCGCGCGGAAGACCCAATCCGCATTCGATTCCCGAGGAGTGGTATCCAGGCGTTCAGGAATTCTGGCCGAGCTGCACATCCTCGAGAATCTTCGACGCTATCCTCGGCATCAAGGCAGTCGTGATTCACGCAACTGCAGGCGTCAGCTCTGCCGGCGCCATGTCTGTCATGCGGGACGGACATGCCAGCTTTCACTGGCTGGTGCCTGATGAGAATGAGCCGGAGCACGGGCAGATCGCATGGGCGTGCGCGCCCGAAGCACGCGCTGCCTGGCACGTCCGGAACGACAAGAGTCATCCGCAGGTGAACGGTGGTGCGACCAGGGTCAATCACTGGAGCCTGGGCATCGAGGTTGTGAATGCCCAGAACGGAGCTGGCGACCAGTTCTCCGACTGGCAGGTAGCCGTCACCGCAAAGATCGTCCGGTACTGCTGGGCCAAGTACCCCAACATCGAGACTGTAGTGTCGCACGCCGCACTCGATCCGGAGCGCAGAAGCGACCCGGGGCGCCACTTTGACTGGGCGGGCTTCAAGGCACAGGTGCTGTCGGCGGCCGCAACCGAAGTCTCCTCGAGGTTCGTTGCAAGAGCGATCCCAATGGCAAAGCTTCCGCCGAGCCAGGTCACTGACTGCTGTGCAGGTTTGTAACGTGATCAGACTTGTCCAACTGGCGAGGCCGGCGCGCACGGTACCTCGTCCGGGACGGAGTCTTGACCTCCAATGCGGCTCCGTCCCTCCCCGGGGAACTGGCAGGGCGATTTGGATACGGCAAAGGACGAGGTGGGACGCGTGCGTTGTCGCATGTCCGGCCACCGGCAGAGGAGGCCACATTGAAAGCTGACGAGAACAAATATCTAGAGTTCCTAACTGCGGCTGCCTCGGCTGCGCGGTCGGCCAATGAAAGTCTCCTGACCCCCGGAATTTTACGGTTCACGTTTGAATACGCCAGGCCCCCGAACCCGAAAACCGAGAGAACCCGCATCGCCCGTTTGATCAACGGGACAGGCTTTGAGTTTTTCAACCTGCCGCCTGGCGAAGACCCGCTCATCTACATACTTCAGTTTCCGGGTGTGCCCCGTCTGCAGTCCGCCGGTTTTCTCTTTGAGGTGGCGCAGCGCCTGACCGACGACCTGAAACTGAAATCCTGCGTGCCTGACGTCCATCCGGGCTGGTTAGCCGGAGATGAACTTGACCGTGCTGCGCCGGAATCTGTTGGTGGCATTGTCTGGGCTCTCTGCAAATCCGACGCAACACTGCCAGTGAAGCCTGCATGGGCAGTCAGCGCCGTCAGAGCCGACAAGTCTTGGGCCAAATTTGGAACCCGGGGACAGGGGATCCTGATCGGCCAGCCAGACACCGGCGTGGCAGATCATCGTGAGCTCGACAACGCTCTAGATCTCAACAAGGGTACAGACATCCTTGCAGGCGGCGGCAAGCCGATCGATCCGCTTGCCTCTTCGATGTCAAACCCCGGGCACGGCACTGCAACGTCGAGCGCCGTCGTCAGCCGCACCTCACTTAAGATTGCAGGATCAGCTCCCGACGCAACTCTTGTACCCGTCCGCTGCATAAACGCGGTCGTTATCGGGGGAGGGTCCGCTGTTGCGGCCGCTATCGATCACGCCAGGCTTGCGAAATGCGACATCATCACCATGAGCCTTGGCGGTCCGATCGAGGGCGCTGATCTCAAGCGGGCGATCGAACGCGCGGTAAAGGCTGACATGATCGTGCTTGCCGCAGCGGGCAACTGCGTCCCGTTTGTTGTATATCCCGCGTGGGACAGGAACGTGATTGCGGTGGCGGGGACCGACGAGCACGACAAGCCGTGGAAGGGGTCGTCGCGGGGGCGGAAGGTCGATATTTCCGCACCAGGTGAAAATGTCTACATCGCCCGGCGCGACAAGACCACCGATATGGACAAGTCGCTCGTCGAGCCTGGCCAAGGTACCTCGTTCGCGGTCGCAATCACCGCAGGTTGCGCAGCGCTCTGGCTGGCGCACTTCACGCCAGCACTTGTCCGCAAGGAGGCCGAAAAACGCGGCATCCCTGTTCAGGAGCTTTTCCGGTCTGCGGTGCGCAAGACGGCACGCAAGCCCTCCGGCTGGAATTCACGGTCAATGGGTGCGGGCATTGTCAATGCCGAGAATCTGCTGGCTCTGGCTCTCTCCGATATTCCGGCTCCAGTGGAAGTCGAAAGCGCAAATCCCGGCAACAGCGTTCTTCAGTCCGTCGCCGATCCGGGCCGGTTTGTTGCGGAGGCTGGCTATCTGGAGGCCGCCCGTGCCCAACGCGCCCTTCCGGGGCGCCTTGGTGCCCTTGAGAGCGCAATCGGTCCGGCTCCCAGCAGCGCGCTCGCGGCCGCCCTGCGCAAGTCAGGCGCCAAACGGCACTTCGCCGCTGCGCCTTCTGTCGTCGTCTCTCCACTGACCCCCTACATCGGTCCGGAGGATGCGCTGCGTTTTCTCGCCGGACACAAGTCGGGCAGCGCAGAGCGTGGCGGAGGCCTCAGCGAAGCTGCAGTCCGCTCCTATCTCAAGGGATCCGGCCGCAAGGAAATTCTTGATGGTTTCGAAGCCAGGCTGAAGAAATACGATCCTGCCAGGGACAGAAGCCCGGCTGTTTCCGAGCTCAGGCGTGAGGTGCTGTCCTGCGCGGAGGAAGTGGCAACGGGCCTCGCCAGGGGTGCCCGCACCAGCGCGGACTTCCACGGCTCGGCAAGAGTTGCGCTGGAGGCTTTGGTAAAGCTTACCGGCAGGCCTGCACTTCGGATTACCGATGGGATGATCGATCCGGCCGATCCGCAGATCGAAGCCTGGGCAGGCGATCTTGGACCGGCGCGAAAGGCGCTGAAACCACTGGTGGATGCCGTTGGCAGGATTGATGTCGAAGTCGATGGCGAATTCCATCATGTCGGCACAGGGTCGGTGATCGGAAAAGGTCTCCTCATGACCAACCGGCACGTCATCGAAGTATTTTCGGAGCCCATGCCGACTAGGGGTCGCAAGCCAAAATTCCTGCTCAACCTTCCGGTGTCGATCTGTTTTGACGAGAAGGGAAAGGATCCCACACGGCGCTTCAAGGTGAAAAGCATTGTCGCCGCGGGGCCGACACCGATCGGTCCCTATGCCGACGTGTCCAAACTGGACGTGGCAATTCTCGAAGTCGAGACAAGCAACGACGAAGGCAAGGCATTGCCGGTCGCCTTGCCTTCCGGAGCGCTGGTGTCGGAACCTGACGGGAAGAAGACCCTTGTCGTTATAGGTTATCCAGCGAAGCCGTCACTTGAGGGTGCAACCGACCCGGCAACAGGGGAGGTCTCAACAGCCATCTGGGACAGGCTCTGGGAGTTGTTCCAGAACGACTACAGCCACAAATATCTCAGCCCGGGTGAAGTAGCCCTCGGGCCTGGAGAGATTGCCGGCGACGCCCGTCGATGGGCGCTGAGCCATGATGCGACCACTCTTGGAGGCGCCTCCGGCTCGCCGGTTGTCAGTCTCGGCGCGCCGTTTGCGGCAGGTGGTTTGCATTTCGGCGGCCAGCCACTTCGGCAAAATCTGGCGCACAGCCTCTTCGCGATACGCACGGCGGTCCAGTCCGAAAAAGGTCTGGTCGATCTTTCAGCCTTCGGAGGCTTTATTTGAAGCCTCTGTCGCTAGTCAGCTTGCAAACGGAACACGCCTGAAGGGGGCAGAAATGACTTCACACGAAGGACCGAAAAAAATCGACCTGGACTACCACCCGCGTCTCGCCAATCTCAAGCGTGTGCTTCCCCTCCACCCGGCAAGCAAGTCGGCGCTGGAGCGAACTTCAGCGGTGGCGGAGGCTGCGGCGCAGCTGCGCATATCACCCCCCGAAAAGTTCAGGGGGCGAGTCGGATATTCGCCGAATTTTCTGGAGGGCTTCAGGGTCGATTTCCCCAAACCAAAAGGGGCACAGGCGCGTGATGTCACTCCGGTGGGCGCGGACAGGGAAGGACGACTCCACTACCACCACTTTTCAATCGTGGTGTCAGCCTCTCGGCGCACGGCGATGTTTACCGCTGTCAACATCGCGGGAGCGCGATCGGTAAAGGTTCCACGCGACGGCGACACATGGTTTCTCGACGGGCGGATACCGGTCGAGGCACAGATAGGCGAAGATCTCTATGCAGGAAATCGCCTCGACCGGGGACATCTTGTAAGGCGCGAGGACCCCAACTGGGGCGAGGATGCCGAAGCAGCGAACGAAGACACTTTCCATTTCACGAATTGTGCTCCGCAGATGGATGTCGTCAATCAAAGGACTTGGCTTGGCCTCGAGGAGTACCTCCTTCAGAACGCCAGGGCCTGGAAGGAATCCTGCAGCGTGTTCACAGGTCCGGTCTGTTCAGAATCGGACCTACGCTATCGCGACGTGTCTATCCCCAAAGCCTTCTGGAAGGTCGTGGCGTTCATTTCGAACGAGGGAAAACCATCGGCGACAGCCTATGTTGTCGAGCAGGACCAGGAGCTTTCCGGCCTTGAGGCAGCCTTCGGCGCATATAAGACCTATCAGCGTAGTGTGAAGCACATCGAGGAGATTTCCGGAATCTCTTTCGGTCCCCTTGCCAGCTATGACGGCTTTTCGAATGAGGAAGATGCGCAGGACGGGCTTACGATCTCGTCGCGCATCAAGACGCTGTCGGACATCAGGGTCTAGATCCGGAGCTTGCACTTATTTTGGGCTGCCGGCGGGGGTTTCGGCAGTCCATCGATGAAGAAAGTGGAACACCTGACGAAAGGAAGAGACGATGGCCGGGAAATTCAAGCTGGACTGGGTTGTAGTCAAATCGCGGGCTCCCGAAGCAGGCAGATCCGGGCTTGAGAGCCGTCGAGCCGGGCGGGATCCGCACACCGAACTCACGGCCGGCACTGCAGGCGCAGGGGCGAAGAAACCGAGGGGCGGTGCGTTCGACGTCAGCACGGAAAAAATGTCCCCGGGCGAGACTGAAGAGGTTCGTCAACAGAAGGATGTGCTGGGCGTTGTGCCCAAAATGCCGATTACTCTCATCCGGTCGCTCGCCTCGGCGAAACCGAAGGCAAAACCGGCAAAGACAAGCTGGGGTGTTGAAGCCGTCGGGGCCACTTCAGGCGAAGCTACGGGTGCCGGCGTCGTTGTCGCTGTCCTCGACACAGGTATCGACCCGAACCATCCGGCCTTTGACGGCGTGGAGCTCGTCACCCATAACTTTACCAAAGACAAATCCGGCAAGGACACCGACGGCCACGGGACTCACTGTGCCGGCACGATTTTCGGCCGCGATGTCGATGGTACCCGGATTGGAATTGCCAGGGGGGTAACCAGGGCCTTGATCGGAAAGGTCATCGGCGAGGATGGCGGATCGACTGAGTCGATCGTTAAGGCGATCCAGTGGGCCCAGTTGAATGATGCCGATGTAATCTCGATGTCGCTCGGGATGGACTTTCCAGGGTACCAGAAAATCCTGATGGAAGAACACGGATTGCCCGCGATGCAGGCAACCTCAATTGCTCTCGCCGGGTATCGCTTGAATACGCGACTGTTCGATGATCTGTCGAAGGCGACGGTCGGTCACGGCGGCCTTCTGGCGGGCTCAGTAGTTTGCGCGGCAGCAGGCAATGAAAGCGACCGTCCGAACTATTCGATTATCGTTGCTCCCCCCGCCGCCGCTGAGGAATTCATGTCTGTCGCCGCGCTCGGACCCGGCAAAGGAAAGGATTTTGTCATTGCACCCTTCTCGAACGAGGGAGCACAGGTCGCTGCTCCCGGCGTGGAGATCTGGTCGGCAAGAGCCGGTGCAACGGATCTGGTAGCGATGAGCGGGACCAGCATGGCGACACCGCACGTTGCCGGCGTGGCGGCGCTCTGGGCGGAGTGGCAGCTCAAACAAACCGGTAAGGAAAGTGCCGCCGGCGTCATTGATCTTATCAGGAAAGACTGCGTCCCGCTCGGCCCGGCGATAAGCGAGCGTGACGTGGTGCACGGAATGGTCCAGGCGCCGCCGCCGAAGTGAACTTGCTGCGTCGGCCGGGGGTACCACCATGGTAAAAAGACTGAAAGGGAAGAATGCCGGCATAGCCAGGATATTGGCTCTGGAAGGCAAAGATCACGTGGGCATGGGCATCCTGGTTGATGCGGGACACGTAATCACCTGTGCCCATGTCGTCAATGCAGCACTTGATGTGGAGGATATCTATCAGCCGGTGCGCGCCCCCGACACCGCGCGTGTCCGGCTGACCTTTCCGATGATCGCTGCAGATACCATTCTGCAAGCAGCCATCGTGGGCTGGAAGGGACCCGGGGACGCCCCGAGCGACGACATCGCAATACTGAAACTTGAAAAGAGCCCGCCTGAAGAGGCTGGCTTCGCGTTACTGGCTGATGTCACGTCAGTGCCTCTCGATGCGGATCCGCTCGGCGTGTTCGGTCTTCCTCCCGGCCATCGCGTCGGTTACCACGTCGATGCGAGATTCATGGGGTCGACAACTGCTGCCTGGGTGCAGATCGATGGTGCCAATGAGTCCGGTGCCTTCATAGAACCCGGCTACAGCGGAGCTGCTGTTTGGGACACAGTCCACAAGGCCGTCGTCGGCATGGTTGTTGCGCGCAATGTGTCGAAATCGCAGCGCATCGCATACATGATCCCGACGGCGGACATCCTGAGTGTCGCCCCGGATCTGCCTTTCGAAACGCACAATCTAACGCCCTCATTCGGGCGCGTCTGGACGCTTTACGCGGCTGCGGTTTTCTTTCTTATCCTCAGCCACTGGGCAGTCGACCGGGGCATTGAATCATTCCGCTTCTTTTCGATTGGCGGTGCCCACAAACAGCTATCCACGTTCTGGGGCATGCATGTCGTGGCTTTCTTCCTGCCGGCTCTGCTGGTGATGTTGATAGCATTTGCTACCGCATTTCGCGAGCACGACTGGTGGATGCGGGTCCCCTCATTCGGGAGTTTCGAGACACTGCCACGACCTGCTGCCGGCCGCGTCGCAGCTGCGCTTGGGATTATCGCGTTTGTTGTTTTGCCACTGGCCGCTCAGGTGCACTTCATCCGGCAGTTCCATGACGAAGGCTATGTCTACATTTATCCGGCACGGTTTGGCTATGACGCAGCCGGGCTGAGGGCGACGGGACAGCTCTGCGACACAGAAAGTGTGCATCTGTGCACTCACCCCGATGCCGGCCGCTATTCGCTCGTAAGTCCGCAACCTGGAGCAGAAGGCAGCCGCTGGAGCAATGCCTATCACTACGGTGACAGAACCGACTCGGCTGATGGATCGACAACATTCTTTCCGATAGTCCAGCCGATCTTCATTGCCGCGATGTCCAGCCTCTCAATATTCCTTGCCGGCATCGCGCTCGTTCGCATTTTCAGACCGGCAAGAAGCAGCCGTCCACTCGATCGTTAAAGGTCCATCAGTCCCGGCTCCCAATGGAGCCAGGTCGCCCTCCACGTTTCACGAAGGAAAAGGTGATGGCACACAGGCCCGGGAAGAGGAATAGCAAGGCGGCATCCGAGGCCGCCCTCTGGAAACTACAGGAGGCTACGGCCAGTCAAGCACTTGATTTCGCCATAAGCTTCCTCGGCTGCCGCAAGGGGGCCGGCCACGACGAGGCGATCGACAGCACTGCTAGGGCACGTCTGCTGGCGATCCTGCGCGCCGTATCAATTGTCGAGAGCCGCCACGGGACCACCGGCAAGAACCAGCCGGCGCGCGATCCCATCCAATGCGGCAACCCGAAGGACACATGGTGGCAAGAATTCACGGGCCAGCTCGGCAACGGTTCGCGGTTCGTCCGTTTTCCGGACCTCGGCAACCTCTGGGCAAACGAGCTTGGCGATGCCGCCGAAAAAGATGCTGCTTTCCTCCCCGCTGCCCAACGGAGCCTGCTGGCCAAGCTGAATGACGGCCACGAGAACGCTGCTTTCGCCCCGGCGCACAGCTATTTGTGGGGCACGCTCTATCTGATCCATCGCATTAATACGCATGCCGGCGACCGCAGCTACCAGTGCGGTGACCTCTCTCGCGATCGCCTTGTCGACGGCGCGGTTACCTATAATGGCGGCGGAGTAGCCGACTACCGGGAAAGGCTGGTCAAGGCGCTGGCCGAGTTCGGCGATCCGCTGGCCACAGCATTCCCGCTGAAACCACCGGGTCAGGCCGATCTGCTGGCCCAGGCACTGGCCGGTGTGCGGCGGTCCGGCCATCCGGTCGCCCGTGTGGAAGTAACCTATCTCAACTCGACCAGCCTTGCCTCGGTAGCCGTGGATTTCTGTGCACTGGCTGCGCAGGCGGAAACCAATTTTGGCCACGGAATGCCGTTCGGCTTCGAAAAGGCGATCGGGATCGAGATTGCCGCCCTCCCTGACGAGCTGGCACTGCACCAGAAAGTCCCCAATGCCAGCGAGGCGAGCATCTGCGGGACAGTCGCCAGCAAGATCAAGCGCACCGATCCCGAGTTTGATGCCCTCGTCGAGAACCTCAACCCGGCCATAGTCTCAAGAACGAGGAAGGCACCGGTGCCGACCGCATGATGTGGCCGCGTATGAAAACAGGGCTGGACGCGCTGGCGGTCCTCGTGGCTGCAGAGTGGCCGGGCTTCAAGCTCCGCGTGACCGAGGCATGGGACGAGAACGACGAGCACCACGGCAACTCGCTACATTACGAGGGGCGTGGCGCCGACCTCACCACCGATCCGCGCGATGGCGCCAAGCTTGGGCGGCTGGGGCGGCTAGCGGTCGATGCGGGGCTTGACTGGGTGTTCTTCGAGGACAGCGCCCATGTGCATGTGTCGGTGAAGAAGTGACCGGGCATGGCCAGCGTCGGACTACGCGCGGTCACCTTGACGAAAATGTTCCTGAATACACACCCAGAAGTTCACAACTCTATCAGATAAAAAACGGCTCCTCTTACGAATGCAGTAGATTCACGTCATATTGTGAAATGCAAAATTTTCGCCAAAGGTGCCTGCCGGGGTGGAATTTGACACTTGCTGCCAAAGACATAGACAACCTGGTTCCGCTGCTGAGTGACACACTTGATAACGCAGCCGAGCTCGACCGCATTGTCTACACTTCAACCGGTGACCGACTGTTCAAACAGTATGTCAGCGAAAACGCGACCCTGGACGAGGCATTGTTCCAGTTGCTGACGCGCCTGTCTGCGCGTGGCATCGAACGGAAGGTCCTCGGCAAGATCTATCGCGACAGACCTGGGCGCGAGGATGTCAGGAATGCCGTTGCTGCAGCGTGTCCCGAAGCTGCGGCTGAACCACCATTGCCAACCGCACCGGTGCTGAGTCAGCGCGCTGGCGTGATCGAGCAGGGCGACGACGCTCCGGTCAATGCCTATGCGCCGGCTCTTGAGCGCAACGTCCGGCCCTATCTTCAGACGCTCGATCTTCACGTCTGGGTGCAGCGACTTGCCCGGATCGAGAACCAGGTCTGCCGGATAGAACATGACGGCAATGCAGTTGGCACCGGCTTTCTGGTGGGGCCGCAGGCACTACTCACAAACTGGCACGTGGTCGAGGAGCTTCCCCGGGATGATCTTTCCGGCCTGTGTTGTCGTTTCAACCATGTGCGGCTGAGCAACGGGACCCGGACGGAAGGCCGCGTGTCAAAAGTTCGGAAAGATGGACTTGTTGATTTCAGCCCCTATGCAGAGGGTGAGGACAAGCCGGTCCAGGGCATGGCCTTGCCAACACCGGAAGAGCTGGATTACGCCCTGCTGGCGCTGGCAGAACCGGTAGCAGACGATGTGCTTGACGCGGGCGCGCGCCGCGGCTTTATCAAGCTTACCGGCAAAGCGTGGAGCCTCAAGGCCAATGCCCCGCTTCTCATCGTACAGCACCCGGACGGGGCGCCGATGAAACTGGCCATGGATACCCAGGCGATCCTTGCGCTCAATTCCAACGGAACCCGGGTCCGCTACACTACCAATACTGACCGTGGCTCGTCCGGATCGCCCTGCTTCAGCATGGACTGGGACCTTGTCGCCTTGCATCACAGCGGCGATCCCGCCTGGGGTACCCCACAGTATAATGAGGGAATTCCGATTGGCCTGGTTCACGACAGGATCGTCAACAAGGGTCACGGCCCAGCAATACAGGCTGACCCGTGAATTCTGATGGCAATGTATGACCGGAAAAATTCCGCACGAGTTGCTGGAGCCGCTGGCTTTCGCCATTGCAGCGGCATTTGATACCCGGGAGCTCGACCGCATTGTTATGAAAACAACGGGCAAGGGTCTGTTCCAGGCTTTTGCCAAGGGCGAAAATCAGACACGCGAGACGATGGCCTTCGATCTGGTCAAGCGTCTCGACGATCTCGGTACTCATCTCGTCGTTCTCAGCGCAATGCTGTCCCTCAAAGCAGGAGACAATCAGCTTAGGGACCTGATTGGCCGTGCCTGCCCGGAAGCTCTTAACGACCTGCCGGACACTGCGAGCCAAGTCAGGGACATCATCAAGGGAACTGAAGAGATCAGGCTGCGCATGGACAAGGACGCCGTGCGATCAGAAATTGCCAGGGCAAAGACGGAACTGAAAGGGGTCGCCGAGGCGCTTGTCCTGCTTGACGTCTACAAGAGGCTGCACGACTGCCTCCACCAGCTTCAGGTCAGGCAGTACCACAGCCTCAGGGCGGCGGCGCGCGACTTTCCGACCGATGCGCTTCGTCAGGAAATGCTGCAGGAATACCAGGCTCAGCTCAGGAACGCCTCGGTCACAATCGAAAAGCAGATCAAGCGAATTGACAATCCACAGCTCAAACCGATGGAAAACGTCTGGCACGTCGAGCTCACGGACGCAATCAAACGCCTCCAGTCGGGCATCGATCAGAAAAGCAAGGAGGAAACGCTTCTCGCACTGCGCGACATCAAGGGCACGATGCGGCGCGTCCCCAGCCATCTCAACAAGCAGATATTCCTGATGGTGGAAGGGATCAGGCTGGATGTATTTTCAGGTGTTCTGAGGAAAGTTGCCGAGGCAATCGGAGCTCAAAACTCGGAAATCGAGAAGGCGCACAGCGCAATCCAGATCGTGCGTCCGACAATCGATGCCAGAGTGGTCGAGCACAAGAGGTGGCAGGACGCGGACAATTGCATCGCCGCACTGGACGAGCTTTTCGATCGCAAAAAACCACAGGAAGAAGACGAATTTCTTCCTTACTGGAATGACGCCAAACGGCGTGTGACGGAGCTTGCCGCGTTGTCGCCGGGCCAAGAATGGTCGACCAATGTTGGCAGATATTCCGAGGCAATAGATCAGGAAATCGAGCGCGAGGGTGACGATGGTGCCGGGCTCAAGCGAGCGTTCGGCGACTATTGGCGCGAAACCCGTTTCCAGTTCCTGGTTGTCGACACCGAGCTAAAATCGGAATGCGAGGCGCTGGTTGCAATCAGCGACCCGATAAAGGCTGTTCTGGCGAGGCTGGATGATAATGGCTGAGGGTTTCGAAACACTGGAGGCGCTGCGGGAGGCTCATCTTGCCTTCATCAGGAGCGCCACCGCTGCGAAGGACACCACGCAAGGACTGGATCCGGGCCAGGTACGTGCATTTCGTGAAAAGGCGCGGCAAACCGGAACTCGACTTCATGACGAATTGGAGCGTGAGGCGGCGCAGCGCATCCTGGATTACTGGAGCGCCGAGCTGCTCGCGTGCCGGGGCATCAGTCAAACCGATTTCAGGCCAGCACGACTGGCAGAGCCCGCAAGAGATGGCATTACCGCACAGTTCGATTTGCGCGAGGCAGACGATATTGTGGATGCAACCGCTCAAACGGGGGTTCCGTCGGGCCGGCATGTCATTCGACTTTTGGCACAGTCGAGGCAATGGCGCGACGCCGGCGAAGATGAGGGCTACCTACTTACCGGCGTAGCTCTGGAAGAGGCTGCCCAATATCGCAATCGCGATGACGACATAGACCGGTTTGTTGCTGCCAGCCAGGCCAATGAGGCCGCAGCAATCAGGCTGGCCAGCCGCAACAAGAATATCATCATAGGCCTGCTTTCAGTTCTTGCGATCCTGGCCTGCGTCGCAGCCGGCCTTGCCTACTACAAATCAGAGGTGGCTGAGCAGGCGCGGCAGATTGCCCTGGAAGCAAAGTCAAATGCCGATCAACTTCGCGTGAAAGCCGAGGAGGCGAGGCAGCGCGCTGAGGAAGCGCGCATAAAGGCCAACGACGAGACGGAAAAGGCGCAGAAGGAAGCGGCGGAGCTCGCTGCACTGATTTCCAACAATACAGAGCAGCAGGAGCAGTTCGCGCAAGAGCGCAGGGAGCTCACGGGACAGCTTGTTGACGCATTTGACTACATTGAAACGCTTGCCAGAAACAACACGATCACACCGGATCAAGTCCCGGAGGAACTCAGGGAGCTTGTATTTCCGCTTCTCGGCCTTGGCATCAACGGCTACCACAAGGACTTCCTGGACGTTGACCTGCCGATGCCGGCCATGGGAGATGCGCTTGCTGCATCGGCCCTGAACCACGGCAAGCCGACAGCGTACCCGAACTACAGCATTATCACCAGTGTACCGCGTCGCATGCCCATTGTTACTGCAAGCAATGTGGATCGCGCCGCTCTTCAGCGCTTCCAGAGATACGGCGGGGGCTTCGATTTCGATCCGAGGATCGAGCGCCGCTACCAAGCCCTGCCTTCATGGTTTGAAAACAATTCTCTCGACCGGGGTCACCTCGTAACACGAGGAGAGATCGCATGGGGTCCATTCTTCGGTTCTGATCCCGGAATGGCCTCGAGGCGTCTCGCCAGGGCGATTGATGTCTATACCAACGCCACGCCACAGTTCGATGAATTCAACCGGCATACGTGGCTAAGGCTAGAGAACTGGGTTTTGACACAACATAACCCGACGGCCCGGCGAATAACCATCTTTTCGGGGCCGGTATTCAGTCCGCTTGACCCCGTGGATTCAGGAGTGCAGGTGCCGCAGTTTTTCTGGAAAATCGCGGTGTCACAGGATCCGCAGCGCACAGACCGTCTGATCGTGGACGCTTTTCTCGCTGAGAATGTTGACACTGGTCGGCAAAAGGACACGGCGTTCACGCCGGAGCTTTTCCGTATATCCGTCGCCGAGCTTGAAAGGCGCACGGACCTCGATTTTCCGACAGTGATGCATGTCGGCGAGTTGCCGCCGCAAAGCATCACCTTGGGCGAGTTGCTGGCTTCGCGTGTGGGCGACCTGAACTCGGAGTCTCAGGACGTTCGACGTGAAACCGAGGACGCAATAGCCGCGGCGCTCACCGACAAGGAATTGTCAGCAAGCGACCAAAAGTTGATTGTTGCACCGCTCGTGAAAATGGCTGGCGACGCATCGATGCGGGCACTTACCGCACAAGGTCGCCTGAGCCTGCTGTCCGCTCTCTCCAGCGTTCCCGCCTCCAGGTGGAATGACGATGGGTGGATCGATCTTAAGGCAAGTGCAAGGCGTGCTGTTGGAGACCTGCGCCTACGGCAAATGGCTGGTCAGGTCGAGGTGGGACCTCCCACCCAGAGTCATCTGGATGATCTAGTGTTTTCTCTGAGGATTCAGCCCCCGGCCAGTCAGAAAGTCTATCTGCAATTTGGGACGACCTCCCGAGAGCGGGCAATCGAGGTCAGCCAGGCATTGAAGGCGGTCGGGTGGGTGGTTCCCGGTGAGGAGCGGGTAAAGGCCTCAATCGATCCGGCCGAGGTTCGTTATGACCCCGAAGATGAGGTAGACCAGAAAGCGGCTGAACTGCTCGCCGCCGACTTGCGTGCGCTTGGACAGGAGGCAAGCCCAAAAGCCATAACTGATATCCACGCCGGGACGCTGGAGGTTTGGTTGCCCTGACGCTGGCGGAAGTCAGCAGGCTCAGGGGCGGCGGAAGAAACATGGCGCCAGACGGTCCTGAATAGAGAGTTCCATCCGGGGATATTGCACCTCCAAATGACGCATCCGGCGCGCCACCTGACAGGACAACCGTCCCTTATTGTCTGAACGACCGTGAAGGCCGAGCGGCCAGCTGCTGCTGTCCCCGTCCGAGCGAAATCTCCGTTGGCTGCATCGGCAAATCCCGGTTCGGCACGTCGTCCGCTGGATTCGAAACCCTCAAATCTTCTTGAGTTCGGCGGAAACCCATTATTGCTGACGTCATAGTCGAACCGGCTCGCCGGTGTGGAAGGTCTGCGCCGGACTCATCGTACGAGAGCCATCTGAAGCAGTCGAAAAACAGTGTCGATCCGCTTTCCCCAAGATATGGTATGATGAGCCGGCGATATCAACCCTTCGAGCAACGCACCGTTGTAATGTCGTAGGTGCCATGGTGAGACGAACCCCACGGAATTCGCATCCACATCTCGCCGGCGCACCCGTAAGGGTGTTTGCCCGATGTTTGCCCCCACCACGGCAACGGAGAACCCGTCATTGCCGATCGGCCAGTAGCCGGTTGTCCTGGATTCAGGTTACATTCTCAACCCTGATATCAGGTGCAGGGACGCTGCTCGAACCCCTTGACCGCCAGCCCGCAACTCCGCCATCTATGAGAAGATTGCGAAGGGCAATTCGGCTGCTTTGGCTGCGCGTATGGACGATAGCCAGCAGTCCTCGAATGCAATGTCTCGATGGTTATCTCCGCTCACGCCGTCAAGATCAATACAGGCTGCGATGGCAAGAAGCTTTGAATTGCCATGCGGGCTAATGGCTAATGGCGAATGGCTCTGTTGCCTGCTGGATCTATTATAACGGGTTCGGGCGCAGCCAGCAGGCTGCCGAGAAGATCATCCCTTTCGTCCGGGATGATGGCGGCCAGATCTTGACCGCATGCTTTCTCCTCTGTGCTGGCCGGAGCATCACATGTGCCCAGGACTTCCAGGGTCTTTCCGACAATCCGCGTGCGGCTCCCGAGACCTCTAATGACGACGGGGTGCAGACGTAGGAGTTCCAGTCTTTGAGACATTCAAACGAAGCCGAAAACTGGTTGTGCTTGCGGTGTCCGATTGTCGACGAGAAGCTACAGGACGTCACCCGGAGCAAGAATGATCGGCTTGCGCTCGGACAGGTTGGAGGTCCGGTTGGCGATTTGCCGACCCTCCGCATCGTAACCGGGTCCCCGGGGCGTCCCGTACAATGTCGCGGCAGGCGACGGATTCACTGAACAGACGAATAGCAAACCGGAAAGGGGAGCAACGAGCCAGCGCAAACGATTTTCCGTCGCGAACCTAGTTGCGAAGTAATTTTTGTAGCATACAGCATCTTCGGAACCTGCGCGATGTGACGGAGAAGTGCTTTCCGGAACGTATGGGAATATTTCGTTAAGCAATGCCGGAGATCAAACGACAGAAGGAATGAAGCAGTATACGCGGCGTTCATCGCGGCCCTCGTGGGCGGTCGCGGGACGCCGGCTGCTGCCGTAAGGTGCGTGCGAAGTCTGGGTGAGGGTCTGCTCTCTGATGTCTTTCAACGTCACAGGCGCGAACGAGGTCACGACTGTTTTCGGGACCGCCGCGGATATTCTCGAGGAAAGAATTTCGGGTTCAGGCGAAGCTTTTGACCGGGCGCACCGGCTTCTCCAGCTTCTGTCCTACTCCAGCCCGGACGACGAAGCGGCACCGGATACCGCGATGAACCGGAATCGCATTTGCCTGCTGCGGGCGGCGTCGGCCTTTGGGGGCGTATTCCGGCTCCGTTCGCGCAATGCCCCCGGACTGTTTTCTTTTGGTGGCAGTGTAAGTCCAGGCGCCTGTTCGGCGTCTGGCGGCCAGCAACTTGCCGCTAGCCTCAATGGTGCCGGAGATACGGCCCAGGCGGCCTTCGAGGCGTGTATCGGCGAGGGGGTAGAGTATCTCTCCCAATTCAGGCGCGGTGACGATGAGCTGGTAACAGGTACATTGCCGGATATTGATCCCTGGAATGACGCGCGCCTGTCAGAACGTATGAGGGAGTGGCTAGGGTTGGACAGAGCTGACCGGCATACCGTCATCGAATGGATTGCTGGAGAGAGACTTTATGACAACCAGACCGGGCTGTTGCCAGCCGATCTTGTGTTGCGCAATCCAGGGCACAGCGACAATGCGCAGTATCGCCTCGGCGTCGGAAGCGGTTGTGCCGCCGCGCCATCATGGACGGGTGCTGTCACGGCGGCACTTTTCGAGACCATCGAAAGGGACGCTGTCGCCCTGTGGTGGAAAGGCGGTCGCGCTGGCAGGCCGCTGGCCATGGAGCGTCTGTTTGATATGGGATCGATCGATTTGCTCGTCAGCATCAGACAGGGATGTGACACTCGTGTGACAACGCTGATCGACATCACCAGCGACATCAACGTTCCCTGCATTGCAGCAGTTTCTTTCAACAGGGAGGCGGAGGGATTTGCGACCGGTTTTGGTTGCAATCTCGATCCGGCAAAAGCGTGCCGGTCAGCGCTTGTGGAACTGTGCCAGATGGAGCTTGGTCAGGAGGTCGTGGCGCTCAAACGCGAAAGAACCGGCGCCGAAATGTTGAATGATCACGACCTCAGACAGGAGCACCGTGCCACCGGTATTGCGCCGGACCAGACCTGTTTGCTTGAGGGTCTTGCAGGACCCGTCTCATTTAGTGCCAAGTTGGCGGACGGTGACGCCAGCGCATTGCAGGAAACACTCGAAAGACTCGCCGGCCACGGCTACGACGCATTTGCAGTGGATCTGACACGCCCCGAGATTGGCATACCTGTGGCGCGTGTTGTCGTGCCCGGCCTGCAACCTTATCCATCAAGCTTTGTCAGTTCCCGTCTTTCGTCAGCTCCTCCGCAAGCGCGAGACAAATCTCCCTATTCGAACGGAATTGATCTATTTTAGCAGTGACCGGGAAGTGGCCATGGGGATAGTGGAATGGTCGACCGCAGCCGGCAGGGTCTCGAGAAGGCAGTGCCAGGTAACAGGACAGAAAATGCTGGGCCACTGCGGCTGACCACTTTGGGCAAGCCTGCGGTGGCATATCGCGATGCTGAAATACCAATAGTAAACCGGAAATCCCTGGCGTTACTGGCCTATCTCGCAAATACCGCGCATGGCTCCGAGAGTCGTGAGCGTCTCGCCGGCATCCTCTGGAGTGAATCGAGTGAGGAAAGGGCGCGAGCCTCGCTGCGGCAGACTGTCGGAGACCTGAAGGCTTGCCTCGGCATTTGCGACAGCACACCGTTCGTCGCAGACAGATTGAACCTTTCGCTTCACCTGCCAATGGTTGAGGTCGACCTGCACAGGATTCGCGATCTGCTCGCCGCCGGCATCATCGATCCGATGTTGCTGGAGCGCAAATATATCTCCGAAAGCTTTCTTGCCGGGTTCGAGGATCTGGACCCCGCCTTCAGAACCTGGCTGATGGTGCAGCGTCAGTGTCTCCATGACGAGTTTGTGAGATATCTGGAGGACATGATCGCCGCGCAACCCGAGCTCGTCATCCTCAAACGTCTCGGGCTGGCGCTGCTTAATCTTGATCCAACCCACGAGGGGGGGTGCCGGGCAGCGATGGAAGCGTCGGCACGTCTGGGTGACACCGCGGGAGCACTACGCCTCTACAAGAGCTTGTGGGACGTCCTGGGAGACGATTTCGATTCCGAGCCCTCGGAGAAAACACAGGACCTGGTTCTGGACATCAAGATGGGGCGGGTATCACCTCCCCGGGCGGCCGAGTTGCCTCGCGGATGGGAGCCCGGGCTTCCGCCGCTTGCGATTAATCAGCCGCTGCTTTTGTTTGTCGGCGTCTTCGATATCAGCGCCGGAAGCCCGCTTGCGGAAGCGTCAATGCGCATCTTTCGCCGCGAGCTTGTCGCCTCCCTGGTGCGCTTTCGGGACTGGGGCGTTGTCGAGCTTGAAGG
Source organism: Mesorhizobium sp. WSM4816 (assembly GCF_055811535.1). Lineage (NCBI taxonomy): Bacteria > Pseudomonadati > Pseudomonadota > Alphaproteobacteria > Hyphomicrobiales > Phyllobacteriaceae > Mesorhizobium > Mesorhizobium sp. WSM4816. Next base: position 37,273 of record NZ_JBVVQR010000046.1, read on the forward strand.
GAGTATACCGGTCGATATTCATCGACCTGCCTTCCTTATAGAGGCTACGAGCTTCGAGGACCAGGGACGGCTGCGATTCGTTCTCACCCTCAAGGATGTGACAACAGGCCGCTTTATCTGGAGCGAACAATGTTCAATCGAGGCAACCGGCTGGTACCAGACGCAGCAGCAAATAATACGACGCATTGCAATTGCGCTTGACGTCGGTATGTCGTCATCAAGGCTGGCCCAGATTTCCAGCATCCCGGATCTGTCACTTGACCAGTTCGACAAATGGCTGAAGGGACAGGAGCTGATTTTCAGGTGGCGGCCACCGGACGAGGCCAAGGCTGAAATGCTCTTCCGGTCGATCGTCGCAGAAGCGCCCGATTTTGCCCCGGCCTATGCCGGGATAGCGGGCATCCTGAATTCACGGCACCTCATATTTCCTGGCATCTTCCGGAACAGCGAGGAGCATGCCGAAGCGCTCGGCCTTGCCAAGAAAGCAGCCCAGATCGACCCTATCGATTCAAGGACGCAACTTCATCTGGCTTGGTCGCATGCGATGAACGGGATGCCGGAGCGAGCCTGCATCAATTTCCTTCTCGCCTGCGATCTCAATTCGAACGATCCTTGGACGCTGGTGTCCTCTTCACTTGGCCTGGCGTATTGCAACGATGCCGAGAACGCCAAGCGTTTGTCGAGGCTGGCGCTTGATATCGGCCTTGGCGTCTCAAAGCTTCATTGGGGCTATCAGGCGGGTGTGAGGTTTGTGCTCGAGGACTTTCCGGGGTGCATCGAAGCCGCCGAACTGGCCGAAGACAGCCTCTTCTACATCGGCGGATGGAAGGCGGCCGCACACGCCTTGACCGGCGAGCTCGCTGCCGCTAGGTCCGAGTCAAAGAAGTTTGTGTCTCTTATCCGTTCCAACTGGTTCGCGCCGCAGGAACCTGACGACAGCGAGGTGGTGCGATGGCTGCTGCATTGTTTTCCGATAGCCGGCACCCCCGCGCTAGAAAATCTGCGCCACGGTCTTGGGCTTGCGGGATTGCCCGTTCCGCAAGCCTGTCTCCCGATGCCATCATTGACTTACGGATCAGCGACAGCCACGAATGGTGTAGTCGGCGATGCGTGAATAGAAGAAGCTCTCACGGTCGAACTTGTCCGGATCACTGCTGTCGGGATTGTTGAACGTATCGAGGTAAAAGTCCGGAATTCCGTAGTCGAGGAATCCACCCTTTTCAGTCTCGAGCTGCTTCTTCGATTGCGTGACCTGGTTGTTCGGAGGCAGGCGCAAAAAGAAGACGTGGTCGTAACCCTGGACGATCTGGATCTCCTTGAAGCGGGCGGGAACGTCGACCAGTCCAGCCAGCTGCTGTTTGAACTCGGCGAGATCGCGCGGTCGTGAGCTCGGGTTTTGCGCCCATTCAACAACCTTTTTCCCGGCTTCCTTGAAGTTCAGGATCTTCATTGGCTCAGGAAGCACCTCTGCATTGTCCACAGGATCCGGCATGCTACTTTCTCCTCGGTTGATGGTGTGGTCTACGTTGAAACGAATGTCGGGGCGGCCTTTTCGAGGCCGAGAATACGGGCTGTGAAAAGGACGATTTCCGGCATGGTTGAAGGCATTTTCCCGTGAAACAGTGCCCGCAACAGAAGAGCAGTTCGCGGATCATCCTCGATCTTATCCCTTGTCGCTGTGAGCTGAGCGGTGAAGACGTCGCCCACAATGACCGAGCCAAGGGTTCCAAGGCTGCAGCCATTCGCCTCTTCCGCAGCCTCGTAGAGAAGCCAGAAAAGGAGCGGCGGATTGCCGGAAAGATGATCAAGTTCGGCCGGCGAGAATTCGACACTGGAATTCTCAAGCCACTTGCGGAGTTGCATGGACGGCCATTGTGAAGACAACCCTCCTGCAATCTTGAGGTCGGCCGGAATGGCCTTCAGCATGGCAGGTACAGTAAGCAGACCGCCAATGGTTCCCCGAACAAGGTCCTTGAACAAAAGGCCGGAATGATCGGGGTCGGGAAGTCTGGCCCTGTCCTGCGCGGACAGACCGCCGAGGTCCGCCGTGTCGAGAAGGATACAATCCGGGCCGACAAGCGAGACGTCAAACTCGGCATCCGTCATCAGGACATCATTGAAAGACGGTCCGATCCGGCGGCTTGGCTGGGGCCTCGAGTCACCGATCTGGAAGAATCTCGACCAATCGGCGATCCACTGGATGGACGGTGGAAATTTCCATGGGCGAACCGAAGAGCGGATTTTCAGAACCTCCTCGATACCTTCTCCCTGGGGATGGTCCCCGTTGAAAACATACGCCATGCGCACCATTGAGTGGCCGAGGCGGTACGCGGCGTGTGAAAACTCGACAGGAATACCCTCGGATGACGTGTCGACCAGCGGTGTGAATCTGTTTGCGCGATACCTATCCAACACTGCATCGGAAAGCAGGCGCGGCAACAGGTCGTTCAGCACAACACCACGATAGAGCGCAGTGGTCACGCGGCGCGCGTTCTCAAAAAGGTTCAGCCCTCGGGAACCTGCCGGATCAAACGCTGGCATGTCGGGCAGAGCACGCAACGCCGTCACCACTGCATTGTGGAGGTGATGAAACAGGGCAGTCATCTGGGCGATGACAGCGTTGTCGTCGTTGCGCTGATCGGGGATGAGGATATCGGGCAACCCCACCACCTTGGCGCCACTCAGATCCATTTGCTGGAACCGCGGAATGTCGCGATGCGGATAAGGACATTTGGCCGGAGATGCCGGAACCGTGTTCGTTGCAACGGATCCGGTTCGTAACATCGTCCGGAATCCCTCGGTACCAACGGGCAGTTCGTATAGAAACTCGCTGAAAACCGGGCCTTCGCCATAGAGCGCGTCCAGCATCAGCGAACGCTCCCGAATGTTTCTGCGGCCGTATTCAGGAGATGTCAGAGTGGCAACGGAGACAGAGTTGCGAATGATGTCGTGCGCCACGAACTGCGCGAGATATGTATAGCCGGCCGGAACGTCCGGATTGAAATTGTGAGCGTTGTCGGAAGGGGTTTTATCGTTGAACGTGTGAAGCTCTGCCATTCGCCGCATGAGCTTGCCAAACATCACCTGGGTATCCCAGGCGGTTTCCAATCCGGAATACACGTCTTCAGGGCTTGCCGTTCCCACCATGCCAAAGTTTCTGAAGGCGCCATGCGGAGACGCCGCCCCCGCCCCTGTAACCAGTATTCCGGGGATAGCCTCTGTTGCCGCCCTCCTGGTCAGGTCGGCGAGACTTGCCCGCCCGATTCCCCTATGCCCCCCCCACATTGGCCACCCCCCAAAAAATAGCCCCCGGCCCAAATTTGAAAGTAATTTTTGTTTTATATTATTTTTTTTTTTTTTTTAAAA
>NZ_JBVVQR010000047.1:0-39772 GCF_055811535.1 Mesorhizobium sp. WSM4816
GGGCATCTTGGTCGAATCGCAGTCGAGCACGCGCGCCGGAGGCCGCCGGCGAACCTCACAGCCTTCGACCATTTGCTTCGGGGACGTTGGGCTCTGTTTCACTCCACTGACGGTCTGCAAAGTGCTCTGGAACATCTTCAGAAATCGATCGAGGCCGATCCGAACTATGCGGCCGCGCACGCGCAGATCGCCACCGCCTATGCCTATGGTATCTATGCGCTGGGCCTTGAACCGGAGATTGCGATCGAACGCACGTGCCATCACGCGGGGCGCGCCGTGGCGCTCGACGGCGGCGATACCGAAGTCAATGCGGCCGCCGCCGCCGCTTATATCACGAGCGGCATGCATGAGCTTGCCGATCTTCACTCCGCGCGTGCAATGGCAAGCAACCCGAACGATGCATCGGCTCTCTTCAGCCGCGGATTTGTTCTCGCCCACCTGGGTCGGCCATCCGAGGCGATCGAAATCTTTTCCCGAATGCAGAGGATCGACCCTTTGGCACCTGATGATGCCAGGTCAGAGGTGCTGTGCGACTGCCACTTCATGTTGGGCGAGTACGAAGAAGTGCTTGCGATCCTTAAGCACAGGCACGATGTGCCGGCCTATATGCACTTGATCGAAGCCGCGGCGTACGCACACCTGGGTCGCATCGAACACTCGAAAGCGGCTGTCGCGGCGTTCCATAGCAGTCCAGCCCCCAAGCCTGACCCAAAGACCATGATCATGTCGCAGATGCGCATGATAGCTCTTCAAGAAGACCGTGACCGCTGGATTGAGGGCTACCGCAAAGCAGGCCTGCCGGTATGAGGGTCCGGCCTCGCAGCCCTGACGCCGGCGTGGCCGATTACCCGACCACCTAGTCTGCAGGCGTGTGTTTTCCTGAGCGTGATTGCCGTCCACTGAAAGCTCCTTCTGGCGCGCATCCGAGTCCTTGCCGAAGGCGAAGGATGAACGAGGCGAATCCTTGCCGGACGCAAAGGATTGACCCGAAGGCGACACCCACAAGTCAGATTCTGAGTGGCAGCTCTGCGCCTGATCTCAGCAGTAGAGGCAAACTTTGCCTTCGCCTGGAAGCGGACAACGCGGCAGACTTAGACTTAGGTCGCGTTTGCGGCTCGAAGCCGTCATCCGAGTCTTCGCTCAGTTTACGGGTCCCGACCCGTGTTCCGCCTCTCGCAATAGGCCCTGGAGGCGAGCCGCCCATTCGCTGTTGCCATTTCTGAACGGAGCAAGCGCATCGCCTGCAGACTCCGGGAGATCGCTCGCAGCGGCGGCGAGGCGGCGAGCCTCCTGACTATGTCCCGCGGCGGCGTGGCAGCATGCCTGAATGCGGAGGAGCGGCGGCCAATCAGGACGCGCCTTTAGCGCCGCGCGTCCTGAGTTGAGCGCGCCCTCGACGTCGCCCGAAAAGAACAGCGCAAGCATTAAGAGGCTGAACCAAACCGCATTTTGGGGATCGTGGGGATTGAGTTCGAGGCCGCGAGCCAACGGCTTTTGCGCACCGGCCGCATCGCCCACGAAAAGACGGGCCATACCGAGGACGAGATAGCCCAAGGCAAAGCTCGGACCGAGTTCGATCGACCGTTCCGCTGCGAGGATCGCATGTTCAGCCCTGCCGGTGTAGGCCGACACAATTGCCAGCGCATAGTGCGCATACGGATTCCGAGCATCGAGATATATCGCCCGCAGGGCCGCATCGAGTCCTTCCTTCCCGTCCGCGGCTAGATTTTTCGTCCAGCCATAGGCGATGAGACCTGCGTTGACCCGCGCGAGCCAAATCTGCGCCTCTGGAAGCATGGGATCGAGTTCCGTTGCCTCTCGGAAGAATTGTCGTGCGAGGCTGTGCGTCGGCTGGGTGACTTTGTGAAAGTTGAATGTGCCTTGCCGTACGAGATCCCAGGCGGTCACATTCCCGGTGTGCGGAGCAACCTGAAGTCCATGGCGCAACAGCAACTCGGGCTCGACCGCCGCTGCGATCCGCTCGGCGATGGCGTCCTGCACAGCAAATACCTCGGCCACCGAAAGATCGTAATGTTCGGACCAGACGGTGGCGCCCTTCATTGCGTCGGCGAGGTGCACCGATATCCGCATCCGATCACCGGCACGCCGGATGGCTCCATCCACCAGAAAATCGACGCCAAGTTCGCGCGCGATAGACTGCGGATCCTTCGAGACATTCCATCTTGCGAAACTCGCCCAGCGCGACGCGACGCGGAACCATCGGAACCGAGCGAGTGCCATGATCAGGTCGTCGGCGATACCGTCGGCCAGATATTGTCTCTCTGCATCGCTGCCGAGATTCTCGAAAGGCAGTACTGCAATCGCGGGGCTGGATCTCGCCTCTGACCGCCCTTCGCTACCAGGTCCGTTTGGCCGGCTCTCTACCGGACCGGAAAATCTGTATCCGACCCGTGGGACCGTGATGATCCAGTCGCCGCCGTCTGACGCCGGGCCAAGCAGCTTGCGAAGGGCAGCAATCTGAACGGAAAGATTACTCTCCTCGACGGCGAGCCCTGGCCAAACGGCATCCATCAGCGCCGACTTGGTAACGACACGCCCATTTGCCGTGAGCAGAGCGGTGAGCAGCGAAGCGCCGCGGGCGCCGATGGAGACAGGCCGATTGTCACGAAGAAGGCATCCGTCCTCGATAACGAACTCGAAGGGGCCGAATACAAGGTGCTGGGTGCTCATGATTGGCAATGATACGCCCGATTTCGGAGTTTTTCGGAATTTTTCGGCGTCGTTTCAAGACTTGTGCCGGCTCCGCGCGCACATTCAGCTCCATGCAGCAGTTGAGGTGGTGAGAGCGATGAAGAACGAAACAATGCAACCGAAAAATGCTCATGCATTATCCGCTAAAATCGTTCGCGGGAGTGACAGCTATGTCGCCGAGCAAGGATCTGTCTATCGCTCGGGAGTCTCGGCGGAGAGCGTAGGATCTAGCATGCTGTGGCTCGGAACGATTTCGCTACCCGCAGGGCGACGAACCAGCGCCCATCGCCATCAGGGGCACGAGACGGCCCTTCTAATGACCGCGGGCAAAGAGATCGAGATCTGGTCGGGGGCCGCGCTCGAACGGTGCGAAAAGGTCCTCCCCGGCGACTACCTGTTCATTCCGGCGGGCGTTCCGCACGTGGCCGTCAATCGTAGCACTGAAAACGCCGAGTTCCTCGGTGCCCGCAACGACCCCGCTGCGAACGAGAGCGTCGTGCTAATGCCGGAACTCGACGAGATCGTGCCCTAATCAGGCCGGGAGGTGCGCTATGGCCGTCATCGAACAACGCCTGGCCGCTATGGGTCTGGAACTGACCGAGCCTTTGAAAGTCCGCGAGGGGCTGCGTATGTCTTTCGCCTGGGTCCGGGTGCGCGGCACCCGCGCCTACATCTCCGGTCACGTGGCGTGCAACAAGGATGGGACATTGGCAAAACCCCTCGGCAAGGTCGGGACCGGGGTTTCGCCAGAGCAGGGTTACGCGTCAGCGCGGCTCGCCGTAGCTAGCCGCCAGGAGCGCAACTGACGCCGCCGACGCGCATGTCTGGGCAATGACTGCCCTGCCACACCCTCGGATTCGAGACCGTGATGCCGAATTTCGTTGCTGGTCGGACCCGGCCTAATTCGGCGCCGCGGCTGCGGTTTCGCCCGGCGGCATGATCCGGAACACGAAGCTCGACACCTTTTCCCCCGGTTTGAACGGGCCCGGGACCTGGTTGCCCACCGGCTTCACGCTTTGAAGGAATGCTGCGATCGCCGTTGCGTCATCGGCCGTCAGATGCGCAAAAGCGTGCCAAAGGCATAATCGGCGCGAGGATGCGGCCGTCCGGTCGTTCGCACGTCTGAATCGCGGCAACGATCTGCTCAGGGGGTCCACTGCCAATCCCGGTCTCCTTGTCCGGCGTGATATTGCGGCCGACAAAAACACCCTGACCAGGAATCTCGAAGCCTACGTCCGAGCCGCCAAGAAAGCGCGACATGGCGGGCTTTCCGAAGAAGTAACCCGGCGTGTGGCAGTCGTTGCATCCGCCGATCGTGACGAGGTATTCGCCGCGCTTAATCTGCGCGTCGTCGGCAATGGCTGTGACCAAAGAAAGCGCTAACAACGCGGTCAAGAACGCGAGGCGAACTGGTGTCCGAAGCATCGTTTCCTTCCTTTCATTATCGCAACGCGGCCGGGCTTTGTGGCGTCATTACTGCACTAGCCCCGCTTTGCGCAGGCCAACGGTAAACTTCTCGGCATCCGAGGGATCCCTGAACGGCAAACGGCCGATATGCTCGACGGGGGAGTACCTCGTATTGATTTCCTTGAGTTCGCGCCAAACTTCGCCGGCCTCGTCCAATTTGCCAAGGTGGCCCAATGCTGAGGCGAGGAACGCGCGCGACAAGTCCGTGGTGGGATTGAGCGCGATACGATCCCTGAACAAAGCCGCCGCAGTCTCGTAATCGCCGGCTACGAAATAAGCGGTGCCCAGGAAGTGTACGTGCTGCTGTCGTGAAATCGGATCGAGGCGTATCGCCCGTTCAATCATGGGAATGGCTTTCGCCGGCTCTCCCGTATAAATGTGAACGGTGCCCCGCATGTTGAGCGCGGGAGCGTAGTTGGGATTTAGCAACAACGCCCGGTCGGCCTCATGGGCCCATCGCTCATAGTCCCTCATGAACATGGCCACCATTGCGGCGACATAATGGGCGAAAGGGTCCTGGTCGTCCCTGGCGATCGCTTGGGCGGTGAAGCGATCGGCTTGATCAAGTGACCTCTCGGGCGCGTCGGTCCAATGGTTCTGATAATCTAGGATATAGGCCATGCCCAGACCCGCATAAGCGGCGGCGTAGGACGGATCGATCTCGATCGCCCGACGGAAATAGGTGGTCGATTGATCGAACATCTCACGATCTCTCTTGAGCCCAAGGATCAGCTCGCGACCCCTCAAAAAGAGATCGTGGGCGTTCACGTCTTTCGTGCCGCCATCGACGATCAAGGATTTCTCCGCCTCGCTGAGCCTGACCTTCAGCGCAGCAACGATTTGTTGCGTGATGTCGTCCTGGACCTCGAAAATGTCAGTGAGGTCACGGTCGTAGCGCTCGGCCCAGAGATGTCCGCCGCTTGTGCCATCGATCAGCTGGGCGGTGACGCGAACCCGGTCGCTGGCCTTTCGAATACTGCCTTCGACAGCGAACTTGACGCCGAGTTCACGGCATACGTGAGGGACACTGAATGTCTTTTCTTTGTAGACGAAAGCCGAGTTGCGCGCGATGACGAACAGGCCGGATGCCTTGCTGAGATCGGTGATGATATCCTCAGTGATGCCGTCACTGAAGTATTCTTGCTCGGGATCGCGGCTCATGTTGTTGAAGGGAAGGACCACGATCGATGGTCGTTCCGGGAGAGGCATCTGATCAACACTGGGCGACGACGCCACGGTGTCACGAACCCAGCGCCAGATGCGCACCGGCCGGTCGATATTCTTGACCCGCTGTTCCCCCAGATCCTCGAACGGCAACTCAATGCGATCGCGCACCTGGTCATAGACTGCCGCCGATACGCAAACACCGCCCGGTTCCGCCAATCCCTCCAAACGGGCCGCGACGTTGACACCGTCTCCGTGGATGTCGTCGCCATCGATCACCACGTCGCCCAGATTTACGCCGACGCGGAACTCGATACGTTGCCCTTTCGGTAAGACTTCATTGCGTTCAGCTAGAGCCTGCTGCATCTCGGCGGCGGCTCTCACCGCCTCCACGACACTGGCGAACTCTGCCAACACCCCATCACCCATGAACTTGACGACGCGCCCATGATGTTCCGCGATTTTCGGCCCAATGAGGTCAGTAAACAGAGATTTGAGCGCCGCGAGCGTGCCATCCTCATCGGACCGGATCAGACGCGAATAGCCGACCACGTCAGCGTCCATAATGGCGGCGAGGCGGCGTTCCATGCCCCGATTTCCTCCCGTCACAGAGAGTAGAGCATTCTTAGCCAACAATCTATGACGGTGCTGGGCTGGAATTCTAATGTCGAACATTGCGCCCCATCGGCGCATCGCAGCCAAAGGTCAGATCCCAGCCAGCCGGTTCTTTGACGCTTTCGCCGATGCGCACGTCGCCTCGAGCGCGCCAATAGCTCTTTTTGCTGGCGTACTCTCCCAATGGCTCATTCGGATGTTCTCTTCCTAGCCGGGAAAGCCGCTGAGCAGTCGGTTGCATTCAGTGACAAATTTTTCGCTTGGCACGCGGCCATCGGCATCGCGCGAATACTCCGGCTTCAGGCGGTTGAGGAAGAACATGTCGAGCCTGCGCCCATGCTTGGTCTCAATGACGCCTCGCGGCTCCAGTTCGAATAGCGTTTTGACATTTCCCGCCACGGTTTCCGAAACATTGATCCGTCCGGGAGCACCATTCGCTTCCATGAGCGCCGCCGTGTTCACCGCATCGTCCCAGATATCGAAGGTGAACTTCCGCCGGCCGACGACTCCCAATATGACCGGCCCAGTATGGCTCCCGACACGCAACTCCAGTGCCGGCAAACGGGACGTCTGAGTAGTGGTTCGGCAATGACCGCTCTTGGCGCGATCCCGACCTCGCGCTCGCTCAAGTAAAGAACTCGTCCTCGTCCTCGTCCTCGCCGGTGAACTCCCATGGCTTGGGTCCGATATGGTGCGTCGTTGCCACCCGACTGCGTGACACGGGCGAGAGGCCGAGCTCGCTCATGAACTTGTGCCGGGCATTTTGTCTGGCGGGCAAGGGCGAGGGCGGAATTTAATTGCTCCCGTCGATCAAGAGCATCCGCGCCCTTTCCGGTTTCGATCTCGGTGAACTCCTGGAGGATAATCATCCCCTCCGCCTCGGCAAAGCGGGCGACCGCGGCACGCTGGGCACAAGCCCGAGCGTCCTTGCCGTTGTGTGGAGACTCGATAGTAGGCGACCGCGCTCATACTGCTGTTCCGGGGTGTTCAAACTGCAAACCACCGTTTGCAGTGTGCTCACGGAGACACGGGTCAGCAAGTTCTTTCAGGAATTAGGCTTCAGCAGCAACGCGGTTGATCTGGAGCGCCACCTATATGCACGCAGACTTGTTGGAAGGCACTTAGCTGCTCTACGCCTAAAGCGGTCGCTGAATGCCATCCCAGGAAAGTCGTCAAGTTGAATTGCCCTCATAAGCATTTCTTCAAGGTTTGACCCTAGGTTTCTCTCCGAAGCTCGTAACCGACTTCGGGGAAGAGCATGTTGAAAGTCTACACCTGCATTGCCTCGCAGCATGATTTGCGTCTGGTTGCCCTGGCGGCCTTGGTCTGCGCCCTGGCCTCGTTCACGGCCGTCAACCTCCTCCATCATGTCGGGCGCAGCGAACGCGAAATGCGACGGATCTGGCTCGCAGTAGCTGCGGTCGCCACCGGTTTCGGCATCTGGTCAACGCATTTCATCGCCATGCTGGCCTTTCAGCCCGCAGTGCCGAGCGGCTACAATATCGCCTTGACGATCGTCTCGCTGGTCGCCGCGATCGCTTTGACGGGAACCGGCCTCACCGTCGGCATGTCGCCCCGCGTTCCGTATGCACGCTGGATCGGCGGGATGATCGTGGGGGGCGGTATCGCCGTAATGCATTATACTGGCATGGCTGCCTTCGAGATCGCGGGCCGCGTCGTCTGGGATATGCCGCTCGTCGCAGTGTCGATCGCCCTCGGTGGACTGTTCGGTGCCGCAGCCTTGCCAGTTGCCCTTCGGGCCAACACGATCAAGTGGAAGGCACTCGGGGCGTTGGTGCTGACGGTCGCGATTTGCAGCCATCATTTCACTGCGATGGGCGCGGCCGCGATCGTGCCCGATCCTCGCATCGTCGTTTCGGCCACGGCGCTGCCAGCGGAATGGATGGCAAGCGGACTTGCGCTCGCTTCGATCGTGATCATTCTTCTGGCCCTTGTCGGTCTTGTCCTCGATCTGCGCGATCTTCGTCGCGCTGGGGAGACGGCGCGTATGCAAGAGCTGGCCGACGCCGCCGTCGAGGGGCTGGTTGTGTACAACGAGACGACGATCGTAGCAGCCAATCACAGCTTCGTCGCCCTTGCCTGTGTCGATGGCTCTCAGCCTGTCGGCCGCTTGCTCGAGTCTTTCTTCCCCACCGTCTCGCAGGGCGAACTCACGGCCACCGCCCGAAAGCCGCTGGAGGCCGAGCTATGCGCAACCGACGGCAGTATGATCCCGGTCGAGCTGATCCGACATAACATCCTTTATGCCGGTAAGCAGCATCAGGTCGTGGCGGTGCGCGATATCCGCGGGCGTAAGCGGGCGGAGGAGCAAATTCACTTCCTTGCTCACCACGACCCCCTGACTAAGCTCCCGAACCGCACGAGCTTCAACGAGAAGCTGGAGGCAGAATTCGCGGCGCATCGTGGGACCGACAGGTGCCTTGCCGTCCTTTTCCTCGATCTCGATCGCTTCAAAGAGATTAACGACCTCTTCGGCCATCTGATCGGGGACGCCGTACTCCAGTGTGTGGCCGAGAAGATTAAGAACGTCCTCAAGCCGGAGCATATGGTCGCGCGCTTGGGAGGCGACGAGTTCGCTGTGATCGTTCCAGGCCTGCCGAGCCCAGCGTATGCGACGCGCACCGCTGAAGCCATTTTGAACGCTTTCGACGAGACCGGCGTGAACCTACCCGCCGGCGTCACTATCGGAACCAGCATCGGCATCGCTGTCTTCCCGAACGATGGGCCCGATCGCGCGACCCTTCTGAGCCATGCTGACGCGGCGCTTTATGAGGCCAAGTTGGAAGGGCGCGGCATCTATCGCGTTTTCGAACCGTCTATGGGTGAGCATCTACACGATCGACGTCAGTTCGAGCACGACATCCGTCATGCGATCTCACGCAACGAGTTCAGTCTCGTCTTTCAGCCGCAAGCGGAGCTTCACTCCAACAGGGTCTTCGGCTTCGAAGCGCTTCTTCGTTGGGATCACGGCACGAGAGGTGCCATCGCCCCGACGGTGTTCATTCCGATCGCGGAGGAATGCGGCGCTATACTGAAGATCGGCGAGTGGGTGTTGCGCACGGCCTGCGCCGAGGCGGCGACGTGGGACCGACCACTGGGAGTCAGCGTCAACGTCTCGGCCGTACAACTCCATGGCGGCAATCTCCCGGAGCTGGTCGAGGAGGTTCTGAAAGAAACCGGCCTGGACCCGTCCCGCCTCGAGCTGGAAATTACAGAATCGTCGCTGATCAAGGATATTGGGCGGGCCCTCGCGGTCTTGCACAAGCTCAAAGACCTGGGCGTCCAGATCGCGATGGATGATTTCGGCACCGGCTACTCATCGCTGTCAAACCTGCGGGCCTTCCCGTTCGACAAAATAAAGGTCGACCAGTCCCTTGTCCGTGCGGTGGATACCAGCGACGAGGCGGCCGCCGTCATGCGCGCGGTCTTCGGGCTTGCTCGAGGTCTCAAGCTCCCCGTCTTGGCGGAGGGCGTCGAAACTGACGCGGAACTGAGCTTTTTGCGTGCGGAAGCCTGCGATGAAATGCAGGGCTATTTGCTCGGCCGACCCTGTCCCATAGCTGAGTTTGCGCAGCATACAAGCGGCGAAGGCAAGGTAGCCGCTCCCCAAAGGCTGCGTAAGCACAAGTTGCGAGTAGTCAAGGACAGCGCGGCCTAGCGGTACCGACCTAACATAAGAGTCCGGCTTGGGATTCGGCTTTGGCGAAAGCGCATACGAGTCTGGCGCATGCGCACAGGAATATCCTTCATTGTGCGAATTACGCAGACAGTTCGTCAGACGGTGGGCTATTAAGGGTTGACACTAGCGGCGGCTTTCATGAGTCGCGCCGCGCCTTCACTCTCGCTCTCCACGAAGCGCACGAACTCGGGCTGCGTCATGCTCATTGGCTCGCCTCCGTGCTTAGCGATCCATTCGCGCAGATCCGGCCCGGCGAGCACGCGCCCGATGTCATTTGCAAGCTGGTCAACCACGCCGGTCGGAGCGCCAGCCCGCACCCACATTCCATACCAGATCGGGAAGTCGAATCCGGCGACGCTCGCCTCCGCGATTGTCGGTACCTCCGGGAGCAAGGTTGAGCGCAGCGCGGTACTCACGCCCAGCGGAACGAGTGTGCCATCGCGAATGTGCGGCAGTGCAAGAGAGATTGGCACCAAATAGTAAGTGAAGCGCGCCGCTATCGCGTTGGCGATTGTGTCGGCGTTCGAATCGTTCGGCGAGGGAGGCACATGCAGCGCCTTGACTCCCGCCGCTTGATTGAATTTCTCGACTCCAACATGTGTGCCGGTGCCTATGCCGGTCGATCCAAACTTGAGCTCACCTGGCTTCGCCTTCGCCGCCGCAATGAGCTCGCCGACGGTGGTCACACCAGTCGCCTTGGCTGCGACGAGCACGTAGGCTTGCCTCGTGAGCGGAATGATCGGAATGAAATCCTTCAACGGTTCATACGGGAGGTCCTTCTGGAGCGCCGCACTATATGCCTGAGCGTTGGTGTTTATCAGCAGCGTGTGGCCGTCGGCCGGTGACTTCGCGACCGATGCGGGGCCTGCAGTGGCTCCCGCACCTGGGATGTTCTCCACTGTCACCGGTTGGCCCCACAGCTCAGAAAGCTTCGGGGCCAGGGCGCGGGCCAACAGATCAGGCCCGCCGCCCGCCCCGAACGGCTCAATGATGCGTACCGGCTTGGCCGGATAATCTCGTGCTGACGCGGCCAGATTTGTTGCGCTTCTCATCGTGTCCTCATATGCCTCGGCACAGCCAACGAGAAATAGCAAAGAGCAACGCAATTGATCGAAGCGTCAGTCCCATAAGATTTCTCCTTGTGTCACTCAAAAAACTACCTACTGGTATCGGCCCAACATAGCCTAACATAAGAATCCGGCTTGGGATTCCCTTTGGCGAAAGCGAATGCGAGTCTGGCGCATGCGCACAGGAATAGCCGACCACGTCGCAAGCCAGGATCGCTGCGAGGCGGCGCTACGCGGTCATTGCACCGCCCGGCGAGGCGCGTGCACGCGGGCTGTCTCGCGCCCATGCCCCGCCAACTTCCAGACGCCCAACGTGCATGGCATCCGCTGCCCGTCGCCGATTCAGAACGGAGAACGCAGCTTAACGTTGCCTTCACGAGATTCGCCATCCCGCTTGCGAGGCGTGGAACGATCCAGTCGCCGCGCTAACTGCCAACCGGCGACACGCCCACGCGGCCTCTGGAGACGCTGACACGCCACACCCAGAAGGCCGGAGATATTTGCTGCCCTTGGTAACCGGGTTGACGCCACCGTGGCGGTGCTTTTGTCACCGCGGTGTAACAGCGAGATGCCCTACGAACGCGCGCATCGGGCATCACACCAGACGTTCGCACTTAGAGGTGCTGAGGTCGGAAAGTGGCGCAATCTTCGTGTTCAAGAACCTGCACTCTTGACCCGTTCGGGTCCTTCAGTGGTTGTAGGTCAGGGGCGCTATGTCAGCCTTTGTTGCCGTTCGCCGATCGGGATGAGTTGTGCCCTCGACGATGTGCCCTCGACGATTCGTCGTCAGATCAGGCTTTGCGGACCATGTGCTCTCGCCGCCAGGCCGCTGGTGGGACGCCATATTCGCGTCGGAACGCCCTGTTGAAAGCCGCTTCGGACTCATAGCCGATATCGAAGGCGATCCGCACGATCGGGTCGGCGGAATCCCTCAGTTGCGCCGAAGCCTGTTCGAACCGCTGTCTCGCCAGATAACGCATGGGCGGCTCGCCGATCACGCGAGTGAAGCGGTCCGCGAAGGCCGAACGGGAAACGGCTATCTCCCGTGCAAGAGCTTCCGTCGTCCAGCGCCTGGCAATCTGGCCATGGAGTAGCCCAAGGGCGCGTCCGACGACCGGATCGCGCATTCCAGCTGTCCAGGTATTTCCCGCCGGGGGCTGAGACGACAAGTAGCGTCGGACGGCCTCCATAAACAGAACTTCTGCGAGCTTCGCGAGCATTGCTGGCGATGTGGCGTGGCGTCCCGCCAACTCCTTCGTTGCGAAGCGGAAGGTGCTTTCTATCCAGCTCCCGCCTTCGGCGACATCGAGCTTCAGCACGCTTGGCAGCATTGCGATGAAGGCATTGTGCGGAAGATCGTTGCCAAGAAAGCCGCAGAAAATCTGCGTCCGCTCCCCGTTCCCTCCATAAATGATTTTTGCAAGCCCGCCTTCCGGTCCCGGCTGGATCAGTTGCTCGGCACTGACGGGCCGCAGGTTTAATGCACTTCCGAGGACGTGATCGTCATTTCGTGGCAGAACCACGATCTCGCCGCTCTCAATCTGCACCGGCTGCTGGCCGCCGACCTTCAAGACACAGCGGCCGGCGGTGACGTAATGATACGCGATAATGTGACGAGGCTCGGGCGTAAACGGGCTGCAGTCCTCCGGCCCGACCTTCGCCGAAATGCACCATGGGGCTGTGAGTTCAGCGTCGAGGAAGATGCCTCCCGTGAGGCGCATCGCTCGAAGCATATCCAAAAGAGCATCCACGGGACGACATTCCATTAAAAACGGCGGATCGGTCAAGAGTTCCGGCGCATCGCTCATTAACCGGCCCGACCAGCAAGTCTAACTTAGCATTGAAACCGCTGATCCGGCAGCCGGAAGCTTACGGCCGGCCGGGGTCGGTGATGCGTTCACTCTCTCTATTCAAGAAGGAAACCAATTATGATCGTCGATCAGCAGGGCCACGCGCTTTCCGGCGCAACATTCGAAGCCGCGGGACTGTACGATCGGGCTGCTGCGGCCTTCAACTTCTACCGTGGTGACCCCATCGGCATGCTGGACCAAGCCATCAAGGCGGCCCCGGAATTCGCGATGGCGCAAATCCTGAAGGTGCACCTGTTCGGGCTCGCGACCGAGCCGGGGGCGACGAAGGATGCGAAAGCAATCGTCGCCAAGGTTAAGTCATTGCGGCTTTCGGAGCGGGAGGCGTCTCATGTCGCCGCGCTTGACCTGCTGCTGGAAGGACACTGGACCGCCGCCGCCGAGGCCCTCGACCAGCACAATGCGAACTATCCGCACGACCTCGTCGCGCTTCAGTCGGGCCACCTGATGGATTTCTACCGCGCCAACGCCCGGGACCTGCGCGACAGGATCGCGCGAGTGCTGCCGAAATGGTCCGCGGATATGCCGGGCTATTCGATCCTGCTCGGGATGCATTCATTCGGGCTGGAGGAAACCGGCGACTATGGGCGAGCGGAAGAAGCTGGCCGCCGTGCGGTCGACCTGGAGCCGCTCGACAGCTGGGCCCACCATGCCGTCGCACATGTGATGGAGATGCAGGGCCGCGCTGAGGATGGCATCGGCTGGATGATCGCTCGCGAACCCCACTGGTCCGGCGACGACAATTTCTTCAAGGTTCACAATTGGTGGCATCGTTCGCTCTACCATCTAGATCTCGGGCAAGTCGACGAGGTCTTCGCGCTCTATGACGGTCCGATCCGCAGGGATCGGAGCACCGTCGCACTCGACATGGTCGACGCCTCGGCGCTTCTCTGGCGCCTGCATCTTTCAGGGCACGATGTCGGCGACCGCTGGCAAGAATTGGCGGCGACCTGGGACAATCATGCCGACGGCCGCACATACCCCTTCAACGACTGGCACGCGGCTATGGCATATCTTGGCGCCGGCCGGAACAGCGAGGTCGAACGGATCCTCGCATCCTATCGGAACGGAACCGACGTCACCGATGTCGCCGAATGGGGGCAACGGACTGCTATGCCCCTTGTTGAAGGGTTCACAGCATTCTGGCACGGCGACTATGACACCGCGGCGCAACGCCTCTCTGGCGCACGCTTCATCGCCAACTCGTTCGGCGGCAGCCACGCGCAACGCGACGTCATCGACTGGACCCTTGCTGAGGCCGCCGTGCGCGGAGGTCTGACAGGCTTGGCTCAAGCCCTCGCGAACGAGCGCCTTGCGCTGAAACCCCACAGCCCGGTGAATCGAAGCTTCCTGACCCGGGCCGGAGCGAATGCAGCGCCGGACCGGGAAGCAGCCTGAGTGAACCTGCGTTTCGAATCCGGTAGTCCGGCGGCGGAACGCAGGAATTTTGAAGTCTCGACACGGCCCCCTCGGGGCTCCATCAACCGCGCCCTTGGAGTTTCAACAATGAAACATCTAGCAATCGTCGTACGCGATGACGCCTACGATAAGATCCTCACGCCGCTGACCTTCGCCTACACCCAGGCCCGAAAGGGCGTGAAGGTCGACATGCTCTTCCTGCTTTGGGCAGTAAGGGCGCTGACCAGCAAAGGGGCGGCTGCCCTTTCGGTGGACGGCCGACACAAGTGCGAAACCGATTGGCTTCGCGGCCGGATGGCCGCGGACGGAGAGCCGACCGAGATCGAGGACTTCCTGAAGCTTCTTGCTGAGACCGGAAATGTCAACCTCTACGGCTGCGGCTATGCGGCGCAGACCTTCAAGGTCGAGCCCGCCGACCTCATAGCCGAAGCTGAGGGAATCGTGGACCCTGGTTGGTTTCTGACCGAAAAGGCCGTCAAGGCGGACCACTGTCAGTACTTTTGAGCGCTCGTCAGCCAGTACCTTAAGACTTTCAAGGAGTTCCCGCCTGCACAACGTCCCTCGAGCTTTCGATCGACCAGATTGTCGAGGATATGCAAGCGTCCTTCTCGGCCACCACCGCGCAATGAGGCGCCGGGATACCTCCGGAGCTCAGCAATAAACGGACGGGACCGCATGTTGCGGTCCCTTTTCCTGCAACGACCGCTTAGGGGACAGAGGCGCAACGTTCACATTGCGGGCAATGAAGGTCAGGAGATGGCGCGATCCCGACCTCGCGCCCGCTCAAGTAAAGAACTCGTCCTCGTCCTCGCCGGTGAACTCCCATGGCTTGGGTCCGATATGGTGCGTCGTTGCCACCCGACTGCGTGACACGGGCGAGAGGCCGAGCTCGCTCATGGATTTGTGCATCAGCTCGACATTCTTGTTGAAGATGGCAAGCCAGGGCGAGGGCTGCACGTAGCCGGCCGGCGTCCGCAGAAGGGGAGGGGTTTCCTTGAGCTTCTTCTCGGCCTCCACCCAGCGGCTATAGGCTTGACAAGTAGGCAGCGAGTGCGGCCCGATCCAGTTCGCTGATGATGCCGAGCTCGTGGAGGTAATGCGCAAGCCGCTTCCACTCGGCCTTGGCCGTTGGCATCAGATGAGCCGGGCAGGTCGGGATCGCAGTCACCGGCTTTGGCTCACGCTTGTTGAGTGGCCGCTTACCTGGATTGCCGAGCGCAATCTTCAGTGCCGTCGGCGTTGGCTTGCGTCCTCGCATAATGCTTCCTTTCAGCCCGTCGCACCGCCGCTATGGCTACGGAGTTTGTCGACCATTTCGCGGCTGCAATCATGCTGCCGGAAGGCCGAAAAACCCGGTATTTTGCCATTCCTAATCCAGCCGTTACGCTGCTACCCCCCTGCCAATTTCGCGGTTCTTCGAAGAAAGGGGAGGCACCGGTCGCAGGGTGAAAAGCTGTAGAGATATGACCGCCCCCCTCCCGCGAGGCACTACAGGAGCTTCATATCTTCGTAGGTGGTCACGAAGGTCACTGATGTGTCCAGTTTTCCCCTCCAGCTCATGGATGGAAGTCTCCTTCCAGCGGACCCTGGTCTTCAGCCAGAAAATTGCTGCAGTGACGGCCTCCCGACCTTCACCGGTCGCCTTGCGGTAGAGGCTTTCGGCGAGCCGTTGGCCTTGATGGCGCCGCGCTCGAGCTCATGAGCGTAGGTCGCCTGATCGCGTGACAGCAGCCGCCGGTCATCTCGGCTGCGATGATGGTGGTGCCGGAGCCGCAGAACGGCTCATAGACTGCCTGTCCGGGCGAGGAGTTGTTCTCGATCGGACGCCGCATGCATTCAACGGGCTTCTGCGTGCCGTGGCCCGTGTCGGACTTCCTGTGCGGGATGGCCCAGAGACGGTGGTCTGCTTGCGATCTCCCGCCCAGTGGCCTTTCCTGCCCTTCCTGACCGCATACCAGACCGGCTCGTGCTGCCAGTGATAGTCGCCGCGGCCGATGACCAGCCGGGTCTTGTCCCAGATAATCTGGCGCGGACGGCAAAGCCGCTGGCTTCGAGGCTAGTCACGACCGAAGCCGAATGAAGTGCCGCGTGCCAGACGTACATCACGTCGCCCGGGAACAGCGCCCAAGCCTCGCGCCAGTCAGAGCGATCGTCATTCAGGACCGTTCCTTTCGCCAGGCCCTCTGACGGAATGCCAAGGCGCATGCGCCATGCAGGATCGTAGTTGACCCCGAAAGGTGGATCCGACACCAAAAGGTGTGGTTTGATGCCGGCGAGCACTTTCTCAACGTCGGCTGGGTTGGTGCTGTTGCCGCAGATCAGCCGGTGTTTGCCAAGCAGCCAGACATCGCCGAGGAGGGTGGTCGCCTGCGCGGGCGTGTCGGGAATGTCGTCCGGATCGGTTAGGCCTGCCGTGCCGAGGCTGGTGAGTGCGGCGATCTCCAGATCGTCGAAGCCGGTCAGCGACAGATCGAAGCCGAGCGCGTCGAGTTCCCCGAGTTCGAGGCCGAGCAGTTCATTGTCCCAGCCGGCGTTCAGCGCCATCTTGTCGTCGGCGATGATGTAGGCCCGCTTCTGCGCGTCGCTCAGCTCGGAGAGCTCGATCACTGGCACGGTGCTCATACTGAGCTTGCGCGTCGCCAGCAGCCGGCCGTGGCCAGCAATAATGCCATTCTCTCCGTGACCAAGATGGGGTTCGTCCAGCCGAACTCCCGGATCGAGGCGGCGATCTGCGCCACCTGCGCATCCGAGTGCGTCCTGGCATTCTTTGCGTATGGGATCAGAGCCGCGGCAGGACGGTACTCCACTGCAAGGCGAGGAGCAGGATTTTCGATGCTGCCGTTCTGACCAGCGACGGCCGGAATGGCGTCATCCGTATCAGCCGCAGTAGCGCAACCGAGAACCGCTTCATGCTGCTCCGTCTGCATCAGAGTTCCTTTCCGCACAGGCGGAGTGGGTGGTGAATGTCCTCCTGCTTCAAGATTTGTTATAACAGGGCCTTACGTGACTGTAATCGCTGCTGTTTTTCGCTTGACTACGATTGTTTTCGAACTGCTTCGCTGGTTCGTACTGGCAGTGCTTGTGCTTGGCGAATAGAGGGTCGGGGAACGAAGTCGCCTCTTCTACATTCTCACCCCGGCATCATTTGTTGCTCGAAGCGTGGAATTTTGCAGGACAGGAGAGGTCGACCAAATGGCAGGCAGGCGCGCTTCACCGCGTTCCGCGGCGGGCGCACGGGCAGCCAAGGGGGGTAGGTGAAACGGCTGCTCGACATTCGCCTTCCCATAGGGGTCGTCCTGGGTTTCGTATTGCTGGTCGTCACGCTCAACCTTCCCGAGCAGCATGCAGTACGCCAAGCCATTCCACACGCCTATGGTATTTCGGACCCGCAGTTCCTTGAGACCATGGAGGCCGTTTACGGCGGTGAAGTACGCCGGGGACATGCCGTTGAAACGCTTGTAAACGGCGATGAGATATACCCGGCCATGCTCGGCGCAATCAGGGAAGCGCGGTCTTCGGTCAACTTTGAAACCTACATCTATTGGTCCGGAGAGATCGCTCTGCGCTTCGCCAACACTCTCGCCGATAAGGCGCGGGAGGGAGTACCAGTCCGCGTCCTCGTCGATTGGGTGGGGAGCATTCCCTTCGACCAGCGCCTCATCGACATCATGCAGCAGGCCGGGGTTTCGTTTCACCGCTTTCGGCCGCTTCACTGGTACACCCTCGACCGGGTGAACAATCGCACCCACCGCAAGCTCCTCATCGTTGATGGATTAGTCGGATTTACCGGCGGTGTTGGAATTGGCGACGAGTGGTTGGGCGACGCACGCAACGCCGACGAATGGCGTGACACTCACTATCGCGTCACCGGCCCGGCAGTGTCTGCAATGCAGGCAGCGTTTGCCGATAACTGGCTGGAAGGGACGGGTGAGGTCTTGAGTGGCAGACCGTTCTACCCTGCCCAGGACGAGAGCGGCCCTCTGGGCGCCCAGGTCGTTATTTCGTCGCAGCCCGAAGGTTCGGTATCCATGCATCAGATGATGCTGATGGCCTTGGCGGCGGCTGAACGCCACATACGGATCGGTATGGCCTATTTCGTGCCCGATGATGTTGCTCTCGTCCAGTTGCTTGCGGCTCGGGCACGCGGCGTCGAGATCGACATCATAGTTCCCAGCGAGAATACCGATGTGCCAATCGTGCGGAAGAGCTCGCGCTATTTTTGGGGCGACCTTCTGCGATCTGGAGTGCGGATACATGAATTCCAGCCGACCATGTATCACCCCAAACTCCTGATTGTAGACGACGCTTGGGTAACAATGGGATCGGCCAATCTTGACGAGCGTTCGCTCCGGCTCAACGACGAGGCGAACCTCAACATTTACGGAGAGGAGTTCGCCGCCGAACAGATTGCGATCTTTCAGGACGACCTGAAACGCTCGCGGCAGATCAGTCTTCAGGAATGGCAAAGCCGGCCGCCAAGTGAAAAATTCACTGACTGGACCGCGAGCTGGTTGAGAGCTCAACTCTAGGAGGACCCGCGTCGGACATGGGTCTAACGCCGCATAGGAGTCATCGGCGGGAAAGCCGGCGGTATTCAGCAGCCCTTTTCCTCCGGCTATCGGGATAGGCCGCCCGCCGCGGCCATATCTTGAGATATAGGTTGGAGCACACACCCGTTGGAAGGCGGAATTGCTGGGTCGGCACCCGTTGGAAAACCGTTGGCGCAGACCCGTTGGAAGCACCGTTGGAAGTCACTGATCGGCCGCCTTTTTTGCAGAAATGACAATGGTCTGGCGGCGCTTTGACGGTTGCCCGAAATTCTCGACGGCGAGTTCGTTTTGTTCCAGGAGGACGGCTATGGCTTGCTCGAACCGCTCGCCAATACCGCCGCCCCCGGCCAAATGAAGAAAACCACCGAAGATTGCTGATTGGCAACGCCAGGTCGGCGCCGCTTGGGGCGTTGGGGTAGATTGCCGTAGGGCGCCCCGCCGTTTGGGTTGGCGTAGTCGGCGTCCTCGGCGATTACGGCGGCTGGTGATCCTCGAACCAGAATGATGACTGGCGTCGCGAGATGGTTCCCACCGACGGCAAGGGAAAATGCGATGTCATTACGATGCGGCCATTGTCCGAGCAAGCCTCCAGGAATGCCCACCGCGTCGGACGTGCCTGGTGAGGGTCTCCCCCAAAATGGCGCAAGGTCAGGTTTCTCTGTCCTAGACCCAGTCCGCCGGCAGCCAGCGAAAGCCATCGCCCTCCTTCACGACATGGCCGACGCCCGGGAAGGGATAGTGATAGCCGTTAACGAGAAGCCGATCGTGCGTCGCGCGGTGGATGGGCGTGCTGGGGTGGCGGAGAGGTTCGTAGTACTGCGGAAGCCGGATAATGCCGGTGGAGGGAAGGGGCCTCAGTTCTGCAGATGCAACGGCCTCGGCCAGGCCGGTGTCCTTCGCCGTGAAGAAATAAATGACGTTGCGGTCCCCATCGAACTGCGCTGTCATGGGACGAGGGCGGATGCCGGGGACGCCGATCATTGCCGTCATGTCCGAACGGATCGAGTCCCAAAACTAGCTTTTGAATTCCGGATCTTTGTCGGGCATGGCTTCTCTCGTGTGAGAATGCCAAACGCCGCGCGTCTGCCGTGGTTCCAAGCGTCTGCAGGCAATAGGCAGATCTGGCCCGACGCAGACGTACATGCGGCACGAGACTTCTGGTGCAGGGAAGCGGCCTGACCGGTTCCGCTACGCGTTATTCCATCCTCTCCGCTAGAATTTCTCCGCGCAGTGAGCATTGGTTCTGTATTGACGCGTAGTCGAGCGTATGCAGCAGCAGATGGACGCGCTGCGGTCGCCAAACCCAAGCGGAAAATTCCTATGCTCTTCGACACAGCCGCCGCACTGCTCGACTGGCTTGGCTTGATCGTTTTTGCGATTTCGGGCGCGCTGGTCGCCTCGCGCAAGCAAATGGACGTAGTCGGCTTTGTCCTGCTCGGCACGGTGACGGGCATCGGCGGTGGCACGCTGCGCGACCTTCTTCTGGGCTTCAGCCCCGTTTTCTGTGTGCGGGAGGTCTTCTCGCATGCGTCATCGTATCATGCGCAGTGTTTTTCACCGCTCACATCCCGCAGAGTCGCTACCGCTTGCTCCTGTGGCTCGATGCCCTCGGTTTGGCGCTCTTCGCGGTCACGGGTGCGGAGCGCGCTTTGCTTGCAGGCTCAGGCGCGGTGGTGGCGGTGGCTATGGGTGTGGTCACGGCCACCTTCGGCGGAATCATTCGTGACGTGCTGGGCAATGAAAGTCCAATAGTGCTTTCCCGTGAAGTTTATGTCACGGCAGCCCTTGCTGGGGCGATCGTCTTTGTTGTGCTTACGAATATCGGCTTAAGTCGCGAGGTCGTGCTCGGGGCAGGTCTCATTGCCGGGCTGCTCGTACGCGGAATGGCGTTGCATAAGGGATGGTCGCTGCCACGCTATCGCGAGCGGCGGGGGCGAACGCCCGATGAGATCGACCGCCTGGATCGAAGTGCATAACGTCCCGAGACCTGAAGTCCGCCCCGGACATGCCTTCCCCAACGGGCGAAACCCTCAGCCCACGTTCTCCGTGCTGTCCGGATCGATCGTCGTGATTGCTCTCTGGCACCGATCACGTGCCTTTGCTCGGCCCTTATCTGGCCGCACAACGCGAGATTAAGGGCGACGAATCCGCCCCACATGCCAAAGAAAGCGAACATCGGAGGGAATTGCGCTGCTTGTACTATCCGATGACGGCTTCAGGTGTTATCGACGCCTAGATGGATGACAGCAGCTTATGTGCGGCGCATCCCACCCGCCAGGATATATCTATAGCCGTGCGTCCTGCGAGATCGGATTGTCCGCGTCCTCTTGCCCTCCCATTTTCGATCGCCGAACTTTTCCATCCTGTCGGGCAGGAATGGAGACCATCCTCGTCCGGCGTCGGCGAAGGAACGGGCCGAACTGATCGTGACCGGCATAGCGGGGACCGGTACGCTGGCCCAGGTGCTGATCGGCAGCACCGTAACCGCTCTTGTGAGGACGTCGCCGGTACCGCTCCTGGTCGTGAAGAAGAGAGTGCTTGAGACGGAGGGCCGAGCGGCCGTGGCGACCGACCTATCGGACTCGTCAAAGCCTGCCTTGATGGTCGGGCTGCGATGGTTTGGGTTTCGGCGTCTTGAGCTGTTCCACGCGTTCGATCCGCCCTATCGCCGTCTGGTGGACGACAAGGCAGCTTGCGACAGCCAGTTCGAGGAGAGTGCGGTCGAACAGTGCCGGGATTTCGTTCGGGACGTAGCAGGCGCGGATGCTGTTCCATGATTGAGGTCATTGCCCGGCGTGGGGACCCGGTGACTGGACTCAAGGTCCTGACGAATGAAGCCGATACCGATCTCGTCATCGCAGGCACGAACGGACGAACCGGCTTGATGCACGCCCTTTTGGGTAGCGTCGCCTCGCGCATACTGCGTGATGTCCCCTGCGATGTACTGGTCGTGCCGAGCCGTGCGCGTTAACACTCCCGCTGCGCTCGACGCATGATGCGTGCGTCCAGCTTCTCATCTTGCTATTGAGGACGGTTCCCACGCGGCGTTGATGCCTGAACGTCCGCGCGGCTAGCTAATCCACGCAAGCTGGTAGCCGCTTGAGGATGGCGCGCCGACCTAGGACGCAGCTAGTCTCAGGAAGCTTGTGACATTGCCTTCACAAAGGTCCATAGTCGCTTGCGGGCGTGGGAAACACCGAGCGCAATGGATTGCTCCCATGGCTAAATTCGATGTCGGCTACCTCGTAGGCAGTCTTGCCTCCCGATCGATCAACCGTCGGCTGGCGTCAGCTCTCGTCAAGCTGGCTCCGCCAGATCTGGCGCTCCAGGAGATCCCCATACGGGATCTGCCACTCTACAGCTACGACTATGACTCCGACTATCCAGAGGTGGCCAAGCGTTTCAAGGAAGCTATCACGGGCGTCGACGCCGTGCTGTTCGTCACGCCAGAATATAATCGCTCTATACCCGGCGCTCTGAAGAACGCGATCGACTGGGCGAGCCGCCCGTACGGCCAGAACGTGTTCACGAGAAAGCCTTCCGCCGTGATCGGAACATCGCCTGGCTCGATCGGCACTGCCGTCGGGCAGCAGCACCTTCGCAGTATCCTCAGTTTCTGTAATTCCCCGCAGATGAACGCGCCGGAAGCCTACATCCAGTTCACGCCAGACTTGATCAGCGATGACGGGCAAGTGTCCAAGGAATCCACGGCCGAGTTCCTGAGAACGTTCATGGCGGAGTTTCGCGTCTTCATCGAGCGGGTGCTTACTGTGCTCCCGCGCCAGAGCTGAAGCGGCCGACCCGTCCACAGGGCGCGGCAGATAGCCACGTGCGGCCGGCACGATGATTTCGTCAAAGTCACCAACCGTCACGGTCGTAGCCGGAATCCGAGGCGCGGGAAACGGCACGACAGCGGCCACCCCACGAGCATCATGGCGCGAGCGGTATGGTGGCGCTTGACTTTCCGTCCTCGCCATCCCACGTACATGGCATGTTGACCGACCGCTTCACCCTTCTCCTTACGCGGGTGTGCCCCATCGCGGGCACCTGACCCCCGGCCAGGTCGCGTCGCGCCCCGGCCGCGGGGCATAAGCTCCCGTCTCCCGTAACCCGGGACACTATGAGCCCCACACGGCGACACCAATCCAATGACGAAAATCAATACCACGGGCGCGCTGCGCACGGCGGTGGAATTCTTTAGGAGGCTGAGATGGCTCCCGGTAACAAGAGACAGCGCAAGCCGGCGATTTCGATAACGCGCTCCGATTACGAGCGGCTATCGCGCCTGGCCCAATCATATGCCGCGAGAAATCCAGATGTCGCGGATGAACTTCTGGCCGAACTCGATCGCGCGCGGGTCGTGGGAGATGGGCGGATCGCCTCGGAGACGGTTCGCATGGGCTCGACCTTGCGCTTCACGAGCGATCTTGGTGAAGATATGCGCGTGACGCTGGTCTTCCCCGGCGAGGCGGATATCGCAGAAGGCAAGATCTCGATCCTAACGCCCATTGGCGCGGCGCTGATCGGCCTTTCGGCGGGGCAGTCAATCGACTGGACCGCTCGTGACGGGCGTATCCATCGCCTGAAGGTGGAATCCGTCGAGGCTCCGATTCAGCCTTCGGCGCAACCAGCCGCCATCGAACTGCGACCGGGGACATGACGAAGGTCCGGCCGCCCTGCCGCCTCTCGCTCTTCGGAGGCTGCCTCATCGCAGGATCGTAACCCCTGCGCCGCCAAGGGCGGCCAGGGGATTCTCCGTTCCGTTTCAATGCAACCGCTCCCAGCAAGGAGCGATGGAGAACTGCGATGTCGACCAAAACCTGTATTCTCACCACGAAAGATCTCACCATCCTCGAGGTCATGCGGGATCGCTGCCTTGGCAGGGATGACCCGCTGGCACCGATCCTGAAGAGGAAAATCGAGAGCGCCCAAGTGGTTTTCCGCGATGACGTTCCCGTTGACGTCGCCACGCTCAGCAGCCGCGTTACCTTCAGGGTTGATGGGCGCGACGCGGATACGCGCATTCTTTCGCACGACCGCATGAACGGGGCAGCCGGCCTGTTCCTGCCTATCACCACGCCGAGAGCGCTGGCCCTCCTTGGACTCACCGAGGGTCAGGACTTCCTTCTGACAGACCGCGAAGGGCGAGAGGAGCGAGTCTTGCTCCAAAAGGTGCAATACCAGCCGGAAGCAGCGAGACGCGAAAGAGAAGCTTTGGCCAGCTTCTCCGCTCCAGCGCAGCGCGAGCCGTCGCTGAAGCTGATCCGTGGCGCCATCTACGACCAGCCCCGGCTGGAGCGTATCGGACCGGACGGTTTCGACGACGATCCCGGGCCCTCCGCAGCGTGACGTCGGCCCGAGGGGCGGGCCCACATGGCCCGTCCCTCGGCTGCCGTTTCGAGCAAGAGAGGGCATCTGGAGCAAACGGGTTTCTCTATCCCAGCCGGAGGCGAAGTGATGAACAAGCCGAATCTGCCCCCCGTCACATTGTCTAAAGGCGACCACAAGCTCCTGCAGATGATCGCGCGTTCACTTGCCGAACAGTGGCATCCGTTGGCTACTGCCCTCCTGCAAGAGCTTTGCCGCGCGGAATTGCGCGAGCCGGATGACATCCCGGAAGGGACGGTGGCCCTCGATCGCCTCGTTACCTACAGGATCGATGGCGCGGATCGTGCTGAACGGCAGTACCTGATTCACCCCGAAGACAGGATGTGGCCGCCTGCGGAGATATCCGTGACCACGCCGCTCGGAATCACGCTGCTGGGGCTGTCTACAGGCCACCGCATGCCCATCATCGGCAGCGCACTTCGAGAGCCGCCTTGGGTGGAGGTGGTCGCGGTTGGTCGTGCGGCAACGAGTGGCCTCGCGCGCCGGCCAGCCCTTGCGCGAGTATCGTCTCGATCGTTGGCGGATTGGTGTCGATAGCTTAAAGAACCCTATAGTGCCGCCCAGTCACAAGGAGAGTGATGGAGCTTTACACGCTACTTGTGATCATAGCCCTGCCATTCGTGGCAGGCTTGGCGTCAATTCTTCTTCCGTCGGATTCGCGCACGCCTGCGACCTGGCTCGCAGGAGCGACGACGGCGGCTTGCCTAGCATCGACCCTTTCGCTTTATCCATCGGTCCGTGGCGGAGGGATCGTAAGGCATCGCCTCGAATGGATTCCTTCGCTTGGTCTCGAGTTTACGCTGAGGATGGATGGTTTCGCGTGGATCTTCGCATCTCTGATCAGCGGCATAGGCTTCCTCGTCGTGCTCTACGCGCGATATTACATCTCGCCGGAGGATCCGGTCCGCAGATTCTATTTTTTCTTCCTGGCCTTCACCGGCTCGATGCTCGGTGTCGTACTTTCCGGCAACCTGATCTTGCTGGTCGTTTTCTGGGAACTCACCAGCATCTTCTCGTTCCTGCTCATTGGCTATTGGCATCATAGTCAGGCGGCCCGCGACGGGGCCCGCATGGCGCTGACGATAACCGCCATCGGCGGCCTGGCGCTGCTGACGGGCATTCTCGTGGTTGGCCACATCGTCGGCAGCTACGACCTCGACGCCGTTCTGGCTGCCGGCGACCGGGTACGTCGCCATGAACTGTATGTTCCGGCCCTCCTGCTGATCCTGCTCGGCACGTTCACCAAGAGCGCGCAGTTCCCTTTCCACTTCTGGCTGCCCAACGCCATGGCCGCGCCGACGCCCATATCGGCGTTCCTTCATTCGGCGACCATGGTCAAGGCGGGAGTGTTCCTCATGGCACGACTATGGCCGGTGCTCTCGGGCACGCCGGAATGGTTCGTGATCGTGGGCCTTGCGGGCATGATCTCGCTCGTGCTCGGGGCCTATCTCGCCATGTTCCAGCAGGACCTCAAGGGACTGCTGGCCTATTCTACGATCAGCCACTTGGGGTTGATCGCGCTGCTCTTGAGCCTTGGCAGTCCGCTCGGCCTGGTCGCTGCGATTTTCCATATGCTCAACCATGCCACCTTCAAGGCATCGTTGTTCATGGCGGCCGGGATTATCGACCACGAGGCTGGGACGCGGGACCTCCGGCGACTCTCTGGCCTGTTCCGCTACATGCCTGTCACGGGCACGCTGGCCATGGTGGCAAGCGCCGCCATGGCGGGCGTCCCACTGCTGAACGGCTTCCTGTCGAAAGAGATGTTCTTCGCGGAAGCGGTCGAGACTCATGCCGACTCCTGGGTAGACACTATCGCGCCGTATGCGGCCGTGCTCGGAAGCGCCTTTGCTGTCACATATTCCATCCGCCTGATCCATTCGATCTTCCTCGGCGCGCCTCCACCGGAGAGCTTTCCGCGCGCGCCGCACGAGCCGCCGTTCTGGATGCGGTTTCCGGTCCTGTTCCTGGTGTTGGCGTGTCTCCTCGTTGGCATCATTCCAGGTTTGACTATTGGGCCTTTCCTCCACACGGCCGTGTCGTCTGTGCTGGGCGACGCGACTCCCGAATATAGTCTCGTGGCCTGGCATGGCTTCACACTGCCGCTGGCAATGAGTGCGGTTGCGCTGACTGCGGGAGCGCTGCTCTATTTGGCGGCCGGGGATTACCTTGAGCGAGCCGAAAAACCCCCACTGTTCGGCCGGTTCGAGGGCCAGCGCATCTTCGAACGGGTAACCGTCGCGATCTCGTGGCGGTGGGCGCGCCTTGTCGAGGATGTCTTCGGCACAAGACGCCTGCAGCCTCAGATGCGCCTGCTCGTGACAGCCGCAATCGCGGCCGGGGCCATCCCGCTCCTGGCGTCAGGTCTGGCCTTTGGAACAAGCGGCAACGCAACGGTGGATGTCGTGTTTGCGGGGCTGTGGGCCGTCGGCATGGTGTGCGCGGTCGGTGCCGCGCAGCAGGCAAAGTTCCACCGTCTCGCGGCACTTGCACTACTAGGGGGCACCGGGCTGGTAACCTGCGTGACCTTCGTCTGGCTTTCAGCGCCGGACCTTGCCGCGACGCAGCTCGTTGTCGAGATCGTCACGACTGTACTGATACTGCTCGGCCTGCGGTGGCTGCCGAAACGCTCGAAAGCACTGCTCGATCCAAGCGGCATTCTTGATCGAATGCGCCATTTTCGTGACCTTGCGCTTGCCGTACTTGCCGGCGCGGGGATGACGGCGATCTCCTACGCAATCATGACGCGCACGCCGCCCGACTCGATCGCGGGCTTCTTCGTTGAGAGGGCCTACAGCGAAGGCGGCGGTCGCAACGTCGTCAACGTGATTCTCGTCGACTTTCGCGGTTTCGACACACTGGGAGAGATCACGGTCCTCGGGGTCGTCGCGTTGACTGTCTTCGCGCTGCTGAGACGCTTTCGCCCCGCGCCGGACAGCATCGAACGACCCGAGCAGCAGCGCATCCAGCGATCCTATGACGAGGCGGAAGCAAACAGGGAGGCCGGCGCGACCGCGGCCGAATACCTCTATGTGCCGTCCGTAATCATGCAATGGATGTTCCCGGTCATCATCGTGCTGGCCGCCTATCTTCTCTTGCGCGGCCATGACGCTCCCGGCGGAGGCTTCGTGGCAGGCGTGGCGATGGCGGCCGGCTTCATCCTGCAGTACATGGCGGCGGGAACGGCCTGGGTGGAGGAAAGGCTGCGGATCCTCCCCGTCGTCTGGATAGGCGTCGGCCTTCTCATGGCGGCCGTGACCGGGATCGCCTCAACCCTATTCGGCGATGCGTATCTCACCTCGTATTTCCGGTACGTGGAGCTGCCGCTTATCGGGAAGGTCCCTTTTGCAAGCGCGACCCTTTTCGACCTCGGCGTGTTCGGCCTCGTGGTCGGGGCCACAGTGCTGATGCTGATCGCTATCGCCCACCAGTCGACCCGCCGCCTGCGCGCGGCCCGGTTGGAAGAGGAGCGTGAGCAGGAGGAACGCCAACAATGGAGCTGACGCTCGCCATTGCCATTGGCGTTCTCACCGGCTCGGGGGTCTGGCTGGTCTTGCGCCCGCGCACCTACCAGCTCGTCATAGGCCTCTCCCTGCTTTCCTATGCGGTAAACCTGTTCATCTTCAGCATGGGCCGACTGCGCGTGGGGGCTGCGCCCTTGCTAGGGGCAGACGGGACAGGGAATCCGTCCAACTACGCAGATCCGGTTCCTCAGGCGCTGGTTCTCACCGCCATTGTGATCGGCTTTGCCACGACCGCGCTCCTTCTTGTGGTCCTGCTTGTCTCCCGCGGTCTGACCAGCAGCGATCACGTCGACGGGCGGGAGTCGCGCTGATGGATTGGACTCAGCACCTGCTCGTAGTGCCGATCCTGCTGCCGCTCGTCACGGGCGCGGCGCTGCTCTTGGTCGATGAGACGCGGCACACGCTGAAGGCAACGGTCAGCCTCGCATCCATGCTGTTGCTCCTCGGGGTGGCCATGAAGCTGATGGGCATGGCAGATGGCGCTCCGGGCGGGAGCGGCGCCTTGTCGTCTTCCTATTCCGTCGGAAACTGGCCAGCACCCTTCGCCATCGTCCTCGTGCTGGACCGATTGTCTGCGTTGATGCTCGCATTGGCGGCCGTTATCGCCCTGGCATCCTTGGTCTTCTCGCTGTCGCGTTGGCACAGGGCGGGACCGCACTTCCACACTCTATTCCAACTGCTGCTGATGGGGCTCGGAGGTGCTTTCCTGACAGGAGACCTCTTCAACCTCTTTGTCTTCTTCGAAGTCACGCTGGCGGCGTCATACGGTTTGCTTCTTCACGGCTCTGGCGTGTTTCGGGTCCGGTCCGGGTTGCACTATATTTCGATCAACCTGGCGGCGTCGCTTCTCTTCCTCATCGGCGTCAGCCTGATCTATGGGATCACCGGAACGCTGAATATGGCTGACCTGGCAGCACGCTTGCCGGCCATCCCTGCCGAGGATCGAATGCTGCTTCAGGCTGGCGCGGCGGTCCTGGGCATCGCCTTCCTTGTCAAGGCAGCGATGTGGCCGCTCGGATTTTGGCTGCCTTCTGCATACATGGCCGCGGCGGCGCCGATCGCCGCCATATTCGTGGTGCTCACCAAGGTCGGTGTCTACGCGCTGCTTCGTCTCTCGCTGCTGCTCTTCGGGAGCCCTGCTGGCGAACTGACTGGGTTCGGCGGCGCCGCCCTGCTGTGGGGTGGCATAGCGACTCTCGTCTTTGCGACATCTGGCGTGCTCGCCTCTCAGGCGATGGGCAGGCTTGCCGGTTACAGCGTGCTTATCTCCTCGGGAACCCTGCTGGCGGCCGTCGGCATGGGGGACGCTACGGTGGTCTCGGGAGCCCTGTTTTACCTCGTCAGCTCGACCTTCAGCACCGCGGCGCTTTTCATGTTGATTGAACTCGTGGAGCGCGCACGAGAGCCCGGAGCCGACCTGCTCGCCGTTACCCTTGAAGCCTATGGCGAGGAAGAGGATGAGGCCAAAGAGCACGAGGACGAGGAGGTTGGGGCCGCGATGCCGGGTGCGCTGGCAGTCCTCGGCATCTGCTTCGGATGCATTGCCCTCCTGCTCGCGGGGCTTCCGCCATTGTCGGGTTTCATCGCCAAGTTCGCGATGCTGACGGGCATGCTGAACTTGGATGGGCTGGGGGCTCCGAGCGAAATCCCGGCGCGAACATGGCTGCTGGTCGCGCTGATCATCCTCTCCGGTCTGGCGGTGCTGGTCGCCATGATGCGGACCGGCATACGCACCTTCTGGGCGCCGCTCGAGTCTATCGTCCCGCGTGTCCTGGTGGTGGAGGTGGCGCCAATCCTCGCGCTCCTCGCTCTTTGCCTGGCGATGACAGTAGGGGGAGGTGCGATGATCAGCTATACGGACGCAGCTGCCCGCTCCCTGCACGATCCGGCGAGCTATATCCAAGGGGTGCTGGGCACGGGCATGACTGGAAGCGCCAGATGAACCGCGTGTTGCCCTACCCATTCCTGACCGCAGCCCTGCTGCTGACGTGGGTGCTGCTGACGTCCTTTTCGCCCGGGCAGTTCCTCCTCGGCGCTGTCATCGCGGTTGCTGCCTCGCGCGCGATGGCGGCGCTGCAGCCATCGAAACCGAGACTGAGACGCTGGCAGCTCATCCCGCGACTTGCGGGCATCGTGGCGCTGGACATCCTGCGGTCGAACATCGCGGTAGCCAGCATCATACTCGGGGGCCGCCGCCGTGATCGAGTCGCCGGCTTCGTAGCCATACCGCTCGATCTCCGCGACAAGACGGGATTAGCCGTGCTCTCGTGCATCGTTACCAGCACACCGGGGACCGCATGGATCGAGTACGCCCATGATTCTGGAGTGCTTCTTATCCATGTCCTCGACCTGGTCGACAAAGACGAATGGATCGCTTTGATCAAGAACCGTTACGAAGCATCGCTAATGGATATCTTCGAATGACCGTCGACATTCTGTTGTGGTCCGTCACAGCCGCTCAAATCATGCTCCTCGCCGCGATGGGCTGCTACGCATACCGCGTGGTTCGCGGACCGCGCGCGCAGGACCGGGTGCTCTGCCTGGACGCCATGTATGTGAGCGCCATGCTCCTGGCGCTTACGGTGGGCATTCGCACGGGAAGCCAGGTCTACTTCGAGGCCGCCCTGATCCTCGCAGTGCTCGGCTTCGTTTCGAGCGTCGCGCTCGCCAAGTTTCTCATGCGCGGCGAGGTGATTGAATGACCCATGCCGTGGACCTGCCTGCCTGGGCGGCTGTGTTGACAGCCGTACTCTTACTCCTCGGCGCCGGGCTGACCCTCCTCGGAGCGATCGGTACGCTGCAGTTCGGCAGCTTCTTCGAACGGGTGCACGCGCCTACTCTCGGGACCAGTTGGGGAACATGCGCCATCGTGCTCGCGTCTATCGTCTGCTTCTCGGCGCTGGGTCTGCGTCCGGTCGTACACGAGCTGCTAATCGGGGTGTTCATCACCGCGACCACTCCGGTCACCCTCATGCTGCTCGCCCGCGCGGCGCTCTACCGCGACCGAACAGAGGGAGACGCCAATGTACCTCCGCGTTCGCTCCTGAGGTCGCCCGGCGGCAGCCTCCCGCGTGACAGAAGCAGCGACGGCGCCCTGTGAACACGCCATCGCACGGTCCGCGGACGCCCAGAGGCCGGCGTCCTACGACGCCGACCCGAAGCTGAAGCAGGGTTTCGATACACCGGATCTCGTTGGTTGTCCTGCCTAAGCCGCGGATTTCCCTGCTGCCCTCTCTGGCCGCAGGTTTTCCTTCTGACTTGCGCTGGCCGCGATCTGCGCGCACGTTCTCTGATGCGGAAGGAGGATAGGGCTCCCGCCTTTTGACCTCTCGCCCGCAGGCCGTGCGGGCGCTCGAGTGGCCCGCCTTCAGTGGAAGTCGAAGCGCAGCCTCGAACCTCCGGCGTTTTAGCGTCCAAAGGCCGCAGGGCTTCCCCCATGGATTGAACTGCTCCCAGGAATTCCCATATCCGGAGCATGATTACTTCAGGCCACAAGAAATACTTGGTCGTTTCGGCGTCCCTCCTGACGCTTTCATAGCCCCGAGCGGCTCGAACGCTTCCGTTCGTCGTCTCGGGGAGATCAGCTTCATACACAACGACTGACATGCCTGTCGTTCCGAGCCGCGTCCGCGGCGCCGGAAAGCGGCCAGCCATGCATGTCCGTCCACCAGCCGTCACGGATGCCGCGTTGCGGTCATCCAATCATGAAGGAGGGACAAAGTGTCCATAATCGAACATTCATCCAGCACCGAACATCATACCCCCGCGTCGCGCACGCCAAGAGTGACTGTCGCGCAGCTCTTCCTGAGAGCAGTCCGCCGCTGGCAGAGTAACCGCGCCATCAACGAACTCAGCCGTCTGGACGACAGGCGGTTGGAGGACATCGGCATCTCGCGGAATGATATCCCGAGGGTGGTGGCAGGCCTTTTTCGGCCGGAAGAGGTTCCGTTGAGGGATCGTCCCGTCGACGCCGGAAGATCCCATGCGGCAGGCGGCCTGGAGCCGCCAGTCGGCCGGATGAACCGGAGCCAATGATGGACACGACCACCAGGACGATCATTGCGGTCGGCATATTCGTGCTGATGGTCGTCTCTTTCGCGATGCTCTGATCGCCGGGCCGACGCGGTGCCGCGGTTGAAAAGTAGGGCCTGTTAGACAAGGTAAACCCACATGTGCATGGAGACGTTCGTCAGGATCTCGAGGCTTGCCGGGGAAGGTCGTACTCTTGCCCGGAGCAGGCTCTCTCACCCTGAATCCCGCACATAATCCTGCTCCGGGACATTCCAAAGCGGTTCATTCCTGCGGCGCCAGCGCGTCGCCGTACCGATGGAGCGTGACATGAGAATTTTCCGTTCAAAGACGCATCTGCCTCTCCTGTGGCCGTGCTTTGCCGAGAGCCGCCTCCCGCTGTGCCTGGTGCATCGCTTCGGTGGTCGTGCCTGCGGCGTTCATGGATCAGCCGGAGCCGCATCGTCATCCGTCCGGCCGCCCGGCATGGCGACAGGTGCGGCTGTGAGCCGGATTGGCGCCGGGCGCCCCAGTGTGGCTTTTCGCCCGGACGTGATCCCGATCGTGGCTCCGCGTCCGCAATGGCCGTCGTCCGCCTTTTCGTTCCCGAGGCCGCGGCCGAGTCGAAAAGCTTGTTCCGGCGATGGCCACG
Source organism: Mesorhizobium sp. WSM4816 (assembly GCF_055811535.1). Classification (NCBI taxonomy): domain Bacteria; kingdom Pseudomonadati; phylum Pseudomonadota; class Alphaproteobacteria; order Hyphomicrobiales; family Phyllobacteriaceae; genus Mesorhizobium; species Mesorhizobium sp. WSM4816. The sequence goes on from NZ_JBVVQR010000047.1 coordinate 32,135, forward strand.
CGAAGCCAGCTATGAGCTTGAGCGAACTCGTCGGAGGGCAGGATGATGTCCTGCTGGGTATGCAGGCTGATCGGAAACGCACGGCCCTGAGCGGTATGGCCGCCCGACTATCGGAGAAGGTCGGCAGGAGCCACGGCGCGGTGTTGGCCGCTTTGCTTCGTCGCGAACGGCTCGGGCCGACCGCTGTTGGCAATGGCATCGCGATACCGCATGCCCGCCTGGACGGGATCGCCGCTCCGGCGGCTGTGTTGGCGACGCTGAAGCGGCCAGTTCCATTCGGCGCGCCGGACGACAATTCCGTCGATCTGCTGCTTGCCCTGGTGTGGCCGACAGCGGATACGAAAGGATTTGTGCCCGCCTTGCTCGGTGTCTGGCGCCAACTGCGAGGCGCCGAGCTTCCGGATCTGCTCCGGCAATCCCGGACACCTGCCGAGGCGCACGCCTGGATCCAAAACCTTCGACGAAAGAAGTGACCGATCCGGCCAACCTCCCGCCAAGCCGAGAGGCACCTGACGCTTCGAGAGTCTGACGGGATGGCCGACCAGCACGTGTGGCCGCGTGGCACTCAGGTGCTCCTACTGGAGCAACTCGCACTGCGCGATCTGCGGCGTCGAGGACGTGCGCCTCTGCTTGCGAGTTCCGGTTTCCAAGGCGGGCATGCGGCGGCAGTGGACAGCTGTCGATTGATCTTGCGCCCCCGTCAAAGCGTTGGCCTTGCCATTTCACAGGCGTTGCAGCCACGCGGGACTAGGCTACCAGTCGCAGTCGACTTCGTCTCCGGGGCGTGGTCGATCTGCGGCTCCGTCCTTGCGACCCTGGACCACTTTTCCGGTCGCACGTTCAAAACGCACGGTCGGCCGACGAACGCGACCCATTGCGGTTGCAAAATCAATACGGTCACCAAAGTGTCGCGCCCGGCCCTGTTGTTCTCAGGTCCGCAGATCCGAAAATGGGCTTAAGGTGGAAGATATCTCCTGTCGTGCCGCTTGCACGCGGCTGGCCGTATCGAGGGCACAAAGCATTTAGCTTCAGCGTCAAGTGCAAGGTCGACGGCACCGAGGGAGTTGATGGTCAACCCATTGTTTACGATCGGACATTCGAACCTGAGCTTCTCCGCGTTCCTAGGCATCCTTCGCGCGGCTGAAATCGGGATCGTGGCGGGCGTGCGTAGGATCCCAGGCTCGCGAAGCAACCCCCAGTTCGCCTATGAACACGTCCCGCTTCTCGGCGGCCGTCGAGGGAAGGCGACTCCGCGCCGCCCGAGCTGAACGGGGGATGGCGGAACCGCAGCTTCCACAACTATGCCGACTACGCCCTCTCCCCGGAGTTCCGGCAAGGGCTCGCCATCCTCATCGAGCTGGGGAGAGCCCTGAGGTGCGCGATGATGTGCTCAGAGGCGGTGTGGTGGCGATGCCATCGACGCATCGTTGCCGACCACCTTCTCGCTCGCGAAGAGGACGTTTTCCATTTGATGCCGAGTCGAAAGGGCAGTTCTCAGCGTCAGGGCGCTTGTCCGTGAAGACGCGTCGGTGGTCTATCCCGCCGACTCCTCTAATGCCGCGGAGATTGAACGCCCTTTTTAGCGGAAGGGACCGGTATGGTGCAGATAAATTGCACTCAAACCGCAATAACATTCGTTGGACGTATGCGGCGCTCACCCCATTTCAATGGGATGAACAATCGCACATCGGTGGCAAAAATGTCCCGCAAGGGCAGCTCACTTTCGCGATCATGCTTCAAGCTTTCGCCTGCGCCGGGCGGTCGCTTTGCCTCACTGTCGCGACAAAGCTCCCTCGCACGGCCGGGGACAGCAATAAAGGACTAACGGGCATGCTGAACCAGAAGCCGAGCCTTGCGGCGGTAACGGAGGCGACAAGCGGGCCGCTTTTGCTTCGTGATGTCTGCAAGTTCACGGCCATGGCCGCCTTGCTTGCCATTTTCGTGGACGCTGTAATCGGGCACGCGATGCTCTGGGGGAACGACCCTTACTGGACCTACTGGGTCACGGACACGCTTCTGATGACCGCGGTTTTCGCCTTGGGCACTGCTTGGATCGGGGTCGGACTCGCCCGTGGACTCTTGATCACTGCGATACACGTGCTGCTGCTCACCACCTACTACTGGTCTCTTTCGCCGATCGGGCTTCCGTCGCAGCCCGAGTGGCTCGACCTCGAACACACTTGGGTGACCGGTCTCCCGGTCCACTTTGCGGTTTACTATCTCGGCTATGTCCTAGCCTTATGGATTTGGCGCCATCGACAGGCAAGAGGCACTGAGCCGGATTACTCGACGGCGCGCCAGGCAGCTGCCGGGGTGGGGGTGGCTGTCGCAGTCGTGATCGGAATCGGCCTGCTGCAGGCGCTCGTGCTCGCAGATTTCCCTGGGGTCACCTGGTTCGTCATGCGCATCGCCGTTGCGAGCGCCTTCACAATTGGCTGGTGGTCCGTCGCCGGAAGAGACAGGAATGCCGCAGTGGTAGGCGGCATTATGCTGGGGTTCCTGCTGGTCGCCTACGGGCACTTCCTTGGTCCCGTGGGATTGCCTGATTCCGAGTTCCGCCTCCTTACGGCCGACCCGCCGCCCGCAGAGGTCCATTGGCTCTCTTATCGACAGGAGTTCCTGGTTATTCTTCCGATGACGATCCTCCTTGCGATCGTTGGCTATCTCCTTGCTGCGTGGTCGCAAAGCGCAAGCGTGCGTTGGGGCCGCGCGAGCGTCGCCGCGTTCACCGCTTCTACCTTGGCTCTCGCGGTGCTCGGCGGCGGGGTTGCGCTGTATACAGGACCGGAAGCAAAGACTGCCCTCGTTATCGCGGACGGTTCTGTGAGCATCGGAGAAGCGCCCGCGGACGGAGTCGGCATGGCATCCGGCAGCGCGACGCTGCGGATGCGGGTAGCAGACAAAAATCCGCAAAGGACGCCGTTGCCGCCGCATGATCTTGTGGACATCAAGGCATCGGTGTCGGCTCCGGATGGGACAGCATACACGATCCGAGCAACCGAGCCGATGGTAGCCGAGCCGCGCGGACTTTTTACCACTTGGTATGGAGTCGGCTTCGACGTCTGGCATCACGGTAGAAGTGGAATCGGCTACGCCGGGCTTCCAGCGACGAAGTCAAACGTTGCGGTGTACGCGCTTGGGACAGTGGGAATAGGAGAGCAGGTCCTTGCTACCGGAGTGCCCATCCATGTGATGACCTCCTCCCGGAAGGGCGAGCACCTGGAGCTTCATGTCGGACAGACTGGGTTCCCGGTGCCGGGGATTCCAGGTGGCTACTTGCGCGTGACTTGGCCTGAATACCAAGGCGGCTATGATCAGGCACTGTCGTATGCCCGCTATGCTTGGGGTGGCGGGGTGCTGGTCATCCTCCTGGGCTTCGCGATATCTGCGGCCCGCCGCGAACAAAGCCGTGCATCAATAACGGAAGCCTGACAGATGACGACCTGTGGACACCGCACACCCGCCGAAGTCTTCGAGGACCACCTGAGACTCAGGCTGGAAGGCAAGCTTGAGGAAGATCTTCGCCGGAACTACTCGGAAGAGGTGCTTCTCCTGACGGTCAACTCCAATGCGAGGGGACATGACGCCATACGGATGTCGGCGGAGCGCTTGGGGCATCAATTGCCCGAAGCGCGGTTCCAGGTCGCCGCCAAGCAGGTAACCGGCCAATATGCGCTGTTGGTCTGGTCCGCGAAGTCGGCGCGCTTCGATGCGGTCGAGGGTGCCGACAGCTTCGTGATCGAGGATGGCAAGATTGTCTTTCAGTCAATCCACTACGGTCTTACGTGGAGAGGCGGAGAGCTTGACGCCGGTGTGACAAAAGGATCGCCGACACCTTAACGAGGCGGCGCGGGCTATAGGCGCGAAACCGTGCTGCCAACCTGATCGGCGAAGCAGCAGTTTCACCCAATTCGCTCCGGCTGAACTCAGAGTCTGCACTCGGGGAAGGAGACGGTTTCGCCCGGGCGCTTTGAACATAAGGGGCCGGGTCTTCTACGGCACTCTGTCGCTTGCGACTATGCCGCCCTCGCTTTCCAGCCGTGCGATTCGTCTTCCTTCCGACTGGGTGAATTTCAGACGCACGCCAATGCCGCCACCGTTCTCTTCGATAAATACCGCGCCGAGCAACTCAAGCGCCGTTTGAAGGGCTGCTATTGAATCCGGATCCGGCTCTTCGAGCTTGCGCTCGAAAGCCTCGATAACAGCTTCGTCGACGCCGGAGCGGATGCTTAACTTGCCTCGTGTTACTTCGACGAGTGCTCGTCCCGCGCGGCATTGCGAACCGGTGATCATGTTATTCTCCGTCTTCAGCGCATACGGTTCGGTGGAGCATACCGGTATAGCAACATCAATGCAGGCGTGTCGACGAAGCTTACGAACCGAAGATCGAGGTCCCTGAGATACGCCGCGAGAGGAAACGGCCAGGGCCATGCCAGTGGCGCACTGCAAACGCGCTCCAGCTTTGGTGCAGGTTTCTTGCTGCAAGGCTGCAACATCTTTCGTTTGAAAGGTTCGGTCGCCTCCGTCAAAGTGCGCTGTGATGAACGATCGCAACAGTTCAGTTTGAGCGGACTGCGTCGGCTCAATGACAGGAGGCCAAGTCGGCCGACACGAGCGACAATCAGTCATCGACCGCGACCGCATGGCTGCGCGGGGCCGGGAAATCATGCCGAGCGGGTTAGTGCCGGTGCAATCCAACACTTTGCGCCTGACGCGATCGGTCCTGGCTCGAACCAAGCGGGGCAACATGCCGAGAAACCAAACTCTGCCCATCGTACTGATCACCGGGTCCAGCGGCTTTCTGGGTCAAGCGATCACCGATGGCTTGAAGGGCCGATACCGCGTCATCGGCTTCGACCTGCCCAATGCGAGGCAAACGGCGAACGGGACAGAAACGGTCCCTGTCGATCTCACCTCGGACGAAAGCGTCACGAAGGCGGTCGAAGAGGTTCGCGAACGCGGCAACGGGCGCATCGCCTCCGTCATCCATCTCGCTGCCTATTACGACACGACGGGTCAAGACAATCCGAAATATGACGCCGTCACGGTGCAGGGAACGCGTAGGCTGCTTTCTGCCCTCAAGACGCTGGAAACCGAGCAGTTCGTCTTCTCCAGCACCCTGCTCGTCCACGCTCCGAGTCCGGAAAAGGGAGTCAGGATCAATGAGGATTCGCCGCTCGATCCGCCCTGGGCCTACCCAAAATCGAAGGTGGAAACCGAAGCTCTGATCGGCCGGGAGCGCGGCAACATAAAGACCGTCATCCTCAGGCTCGCCGGCGTCTATGACGAGGATTGCCGCGCGGCCTTCATCGCGCAGCAGATCGCGCGCATCTTTGAACGACGGCCGACTGCCTACCTCTTCACTGGCGATCTCGAAAGCGGCCAACCCTACCTCCACAGGGACGATCTCGTCGACGCAGTGGTGCGAACGGTAGACCGCCGCGCGGAACTTCCCGACGAGACTGTGCTCTTGGTCGGCGAAGAAGAGACCCTTTCCTATCAGGAGATGCAGAAGCGCATTGGACGGCTCGTTCACGACGAGGAATGGCGAACGCTGTCGCTGCCTAAGACTTTGACCAAAGCGGGATCATGGTTCCAGACCGAGGTGCTGGACCAGGACACCGACATCCAGCCGTGGATGATCGAGAACTCCGACGACCATTACGAGATTGATGCCTCGCGCGCTCGGCGGCTGCTCGGTTGGCGACCGCGTCACAGTCTCGGGGGAACGCTGCCGGAGATGATACGCCGGCTTAAGGCAGACCCGACCGACTGGTACGAGAAGAACAAGCTGCATCCGGCCGCGGTGGCGGCATCTGGGCCGGAGCTCGCGCAGGCAAGGCGGCGGATAGCAGGACCGCTGGAGCGCAACGAGGCGGAGGTGGACGCAGGCCTGGAGCAACACCGCCAATGGACGCTCTGGGCACCATTGACGAGCGCCGTGCTCGGCCTGTGGCTGATTTCGTCGCCGACGATCCTTGGACTGTTCGATCCCGTGAGCGTCGCGCCGCCGCCGGCACTCGGACACGAGCTCGACGAGGCCACCATTCGCAATATGCGCCTCGGGGTGAGCGAGATCGTATCGGGTCTACTGGTTGCCGTTTTCGCACTGCTGGGCATGTATCGCCACTGGAACTGGATGCAGTGGGTCACCGCTGCCGTCGGCGTGTGGATCATGCTCGCGCCGCTCGTCTTCTGGACCAGCAGCGCTGCCGCTTACAGCACCGACACGCTGATCGGCATGCTGATCGTCGCCTTCGCGGTGATGATCCCGCCGACGCCCGGCATCAGCCGGCGCGCGCTGGCCGCTGACGATGACAGGCCGATGGGCTGGAGCTATTCGCCGTCATCTTTCACGCAGCGCATACCCATAGTGGCGCTCGCTTTCGTCGGTCTGTTCGTCTCGCGCTATCTCGCAGCCTACCAGATGGGCCACATCGACGGGCTCTGGGATCCGTTTTTCGGACCGGGCGGCGCGCCTGTCGCAAACGGCAGCGAGGCGGTGGTCACCTCATGGGTCTCGAAGGGCTTTCCCATCGCCGATGCCGGCTTCGGTGCCTTCGCCTATGCTCTGGACATCCTGGCTGGCGCCATTGGCGACCGCCGGCGCTGGCGCACAATGCCGTGGATGGTGTTCCTGTTCGGGCTGCTGATCATCCCACTCGGCGTGACCAGCGTCTTCTTCATCATCATCCAGCCGCCTCTGATCGGCGCGCTTTGCACGCTTTGCATCGTCCAGGCGGCGGTCACCGTAGTGCTTATTCCCTATTCGATCGATGAGGTGCTGGCGACTGTCCAGTATCTGTGGCGCGCCAAGAAGGCGGGCGAGCCGTTCTGGCGCACCTTCTGGAAAGGCGGGCCGGCGCTGTCGGAGAACCAGACCCCGGCTCCGGATCTCGACCGCCCGGTGGCAGGCCTGCTGCGCGACTTCCTCATCGGCGGCGTCAACTACCCGTGGACGCTAGCGGCAAGCGTGGCGGTCGGCATATTGCTCTTGGCGACGCCGCTCATATTCGGCACCGAGCCGCCGCTCTACTTCAGCGACCATATCGCCGGTTGCCTGGTAATCATGGTCGCAGTGACGGCCATGGCCGAGGTGGCGCGGCCCGTTCGCTTCCTCAATGTGCCATTTGGTTTTGCCGTCGCAGCATCACCGTTCGTGTTCGAGGGCGGCACACTGATTGGGACGGCGGCAGCAGTGATCATTGGCGTGGCGCTGATCGTTCTGAGCTTGCCCCGGGGGACCCGCGGCGAAGAACACTACGGCGGCTGGGATCGCGCAATCGTCTGACCTGAACATGGCGGGGAAGAGCGAGCCAGTCTGGCGAGGCTGGAGAATACGAGATGCGGCTGGAAAGTCAGTGCCAACTAACCGTTCGGTGCATCCGTGAGTCGACCGACGCCTTCGCGACAACGGCCAGCTTACGAGACGACTGGGAAAAGAAGGTCGACAGTCGTGCCCGCTTCCGGTTCGCTGGAGATCGCTATCGTGCCACCGACCATTTCCACGAACGCGCGCACCTGCGGAAGCCCGAACCCCGTCCCGCGATCACCTTTCGTACTAGAGCGCGATGATTTTAGGTTGGGACATAGCCGGCCTCGGTGAAGTAGTTGGCGCATTCCTTTGATGTGACGGTG
>NZ_JBVVQR010000048.1:0-30678 GCF_055811535.1 Mesorhizobium sp. WSM4816
GCCTCGGTCGCCGGCCTGCTGGTCACCACCGAAGCCATGATCGCGGAGGCTCCGAAGAAGGAGTCGGCTGGCGGCGGCATGCCAGGCGGCATGGGCGGCGGCGGCATGGGCGGCATGGGCGGCATGGATTTCTAAGGAAATCCATCAGCCTTCTGATATGGAAAGGGCGGCCGAGCGGTCGCCCTTTTTATGTGACCAATGGTCTTCCAAGAAGTCGAGGCTCTCACGTGCTATCATTAAAAAGGTGGCGTTGAACCCCTCAAAAGTGTGTATTATGTTACACTGAGCGCTCTTATGGAACGCGACAGCCGGAAGCTGATCAAACTGCTTGAAGAGGATGGGTGGTTTGAGATCGGCGTCACCGGCTCGCATCATCATTTCAAGCATCCGACGAAACCTGGAAAAGTGACAATCCCCCATCCTCGTAAAGATATACCGATCGGCACGGTTCGGGCGCTGATGAAGCACGCGGGGCTGCTCGACAAAGCAAGATGAGAGAATGCGCTACATCGCTTTTATTCGCAAAGATCCTGATAGCGTCTATGGCGTCGACTTTCCCGATTTGCCCGGCTGCATTTCGGCTGGCGACACGATAGACGAGGCTGTGCGCAACGCTGTCGAAGCACTTTCCGGTCATGTGCGAATGCTGGAGGCCGACGGCGATCCGGTGCCTTCCCCTCGCGATTTCGATGCGATTGCAAATGATCCAGAACTTGCGGAGGAACGCGAAGGCGCTATGACGACGGTCGTTCCGCTGATCCGCGACCGTGGTTCCACAACGCGTATCAATGTATCCTTCGATCTCGGCCTGCTTGAAGCTATCGATGCCACGGCGCGTGAACGGGGACAAACCCGCTCCGCCTTCCTTGCTTCGGCCGCACGCAAAGAGATTGTTGACTAGTCGTGCAGACGAGGGGCTGGCCAGGGCCGAGCCTTTCAAGCTCAAACAAGCAGTATCAGCTCGCCGCTACAGCGACCTCTTTGGCCGGCAATGCACCCTCTATCAGCGCGGCGACTTCATCGGCTACCGCCAGCACCGGGGCGCGGTCGCGGCTGGCGCGCGCGATCACCATCAGCCCTTCCAGCGACGATTCGACAAGCAGCGCCAGGGCGCGGGCGCGGCGCTCAGGCACCCCTGCCCTGACGAAGGCCGCCTGCAGCAGGCCTACCCATTGCTCAAAAGCCGACCGGCACAGTTCGGCCAGGTCCGGCACGTCGGCCGGCGAGTCCAGCACCACGGGTGCGATCGGACAGCCAAGCGTGAACTGGTTGTCCTCCAGCATGCGTGCGACCGACTGGTAGATGTGGTGGACAGCCACCGCCGGATCTTTTTCGGCGGCCAGCTCTTCGCCAAGCCATCGAGACACCTTGTCCACGCTGTCGCGCGTCACCTCGATGACCAATTGGTCCTTGCCGCCCGGAAAATGAAAGTAGAGCGATCCTCTTGGCGCACCGGAGGCGCTCAAGATGTCGTTGAGCGAGGTGCCGTGATAGCCGCGCTGCCTCAGCAGCAGCGCCGTCGCCTCGATGATGCGGATGCGGGTGTCGTTCGCCATGTCAACCTCTGTCAGGAGTGAGCACTATAGGCTTGCGCCGAATATGACAATCGGTCTATATAATATGTAGATCAGTCTATATATTCGGCGCCATTCCATCGAAGAGGAGAACGACAAAATGACCATCCGTGAAGCAGAGGCCCAATGGCAGGGTTCGTTGAAAGAAGGCTCGGGCCGTCTGCGGCTCGGCAGCGGCGTCTTCGAAGGCGCCTATTCCTTCCCGTCGCGCTTCGAAAACGGTCCCGGCACCAATCCCGAGGAATTGATTGCGGCGGCACACGCCGGCTGCTTTTCAATGGCGTTGAGCGCCATACTGGGCAACGGCGGCCATGTCCCCGTAGGGATTCACACCGTCGCCAAGGTGCATCTCGGTACGAGCACGGCCGGACCGACGCTCACCCGCATCGACCTCGAAACGGAAGCCGAAATCCCGGGCCTGGCGCCCGAGGAATTCCAGCGCCTTGCCCAATCGGCGAAAGCAACATGCCTCGTCTCCCGGGCTTTGGCGGGCGTGGCGGATATCAGGCTCAAGGCCGACCTCGTCACGGCCGCCGCTGCGGAAAAATGAAATCAGGAGCTACCGAGATGAAACGGGATAGCATCATTGTCGTCCATCCCGACGACCAATCCAGACAGACGGCCGATATCATCCGGCGCTTCAATGACGTGTTCCAGCTTCATGATCCGTCGGCGCTCGCCGAGCTGGTGGCCGAGGACTGCGTCATCGAAAACACCGTGCCGGCGCCGGATGGCGCCCGCCATGCCGGCCGGGAGGCATGCGTGAGGCTGTGGTCGGCGATCGCCAGCGAACCCGGCACCTGTTTTGACATCGAGGAGACGTTCGTCGCCGGTGAACGGGCGACAATCCGCTGGCGTTACTGGCCTGCCGACGGCAACTCCATCCGTGGCGTCAATCTGATGCGCGTAGCGGACGGGCTGATCGTCGAAGCGATGGGATACGTCAAGGGCTAGCGCCAACAGGCGCTACCGCTCGGTCAGCGCCAGTTTTGCGCGAGCGCGACGAAGGCGCCGGCGAAGGTGCGGCGCATCCTGGTTCTGCAGCGGGGTGTGTCCATGACCCGCAGCGGAAGTTCGCTCGTCCTCGATTGGACTTTGATTTTGGGAGTTGATTTGCTGCAATTCAATAAGAATGCTACCAGATTTAGTCGTCAATATTTTTTGCCGATCAGCGATCAGCCTGCCAAAACGTAGGGCGCGTTCGTCCGTCGCGAAGTCCATCTCGGATTAGCCGGCGCGAGTTAGCGCTACCGGATATGTGCACATCCAGATGAGCATCGCGAGGTTCGGCGGCATAGGTGCGGCCCCGTAGCCTCAAATCCCGCCTGCATGCATGAACAGCCACCACCGGCACCGGCCAGTGCGCGGCGTTGAAGATAACGCAACGCATCCAAACCCAAGGAGATCGTCATGAATGATATTCAGGAGCGCGGCGAAGCCGCAATCGCAACCCCGTCAGCGCGAAGGGTCGACATCAAGCTCGAAGTCGCCGTCATCCCCGTTTCGGACGTCGATCGAGCCAAGCGATTTTACGGCGGCTTGGGTTGGAGGCTCGACGCCGACATCACAGGCGACGAATTTCGTGTCATCCAGTTTACGCCTCCGGGCTCCCCGTGTTCGATAGTCTTCGGCTCAGGGGTCACCCCAGGGCCCTACGGCCGGGTCGAACTCGATGTCCTCGAAAGCGTTGGCGAGCTCGTCGTGTCAGACATCGAGGCAGCGCGCGCCGAACTCGCCGATCGCGGTGTCGACGTGAGCGAGGTTTACCACTATGCCGGCAGTGAAGGCCGTGTCAGCGGTCCGGACCCTGAGCGGCGCAGCTACTCCTCGTGGGCCTCCTTCAGCGATCCGTCCGGAAATGTCTGGCTGTTGCAGGAGGTCACTGCGCGAGCGCCCGGCCGCGTCGAAGCTGACGACACCACATTTGTCTCGCCGGCCGAACTCGCGGCCGCGCTCCGGCGTGCGTCTGCGGCCCATGGCGAGCATGAGAAGCGGACAGGCGGCCAGCGTGATGAGAACTGGCCGGACTGGTATGCCGAGTACATGGTGGCCGAGCAGGCTGGCAAGCCGCTGCCGCTGTAAGGATGGATCACGACGTCATTTGAAACAGCATCGACGCAATAGTAACCCTTTGATCGAGGAGCCAGCGCCCTCGGCGGCTCGATCGAAGTGCAGGGCGTGCGCATCCCGGCACCAACCACGCTTTGAGGCATTAGCGATAACGTTTTGACGTCTCTCGGGCAGACGCGCTTATCTTCGGGCGCAGAGCGGTCTCCATCTGGCGCTATTTCATGGCCGACGGCAACTCGCTGCGCGGCGTCAACCTGATGCGCGTCGGGAACGGGCGGATCGTCGAGGCGATGGCTACATGAAGGGGTAGCACCGGCGGCTCTACCGCTCGGTCAGCGCCAGTTTTGCGCCGAGCGCGACGAAGGCGCCGGCGAAGGTGCGGCGCATCCAGGTCAGCACCATCGGCCGCGACACGACGTGGCTGCGGATCGAGGCGGCGAAGATGCCGTAGCCGACAAAGACGACGAAGGTCAAAAGCATGAAGACGGTGCTGAGCTCCAGCATCTTCGACAGCGCATGCGGTTCGGTGGTGCTGACGAACTGCGGCAGGAAGGCGAAGAAGAAGATCGACAGCTTCGGGTTGAGGATGTTGATGAGGATGCCAGAGGTGATCACCTTGCCGGCCGAGCGCGGCGCGGCATCCTGCCCGACGTTCAAGCTGCCGCTCTCCTTCAGCGTGTTCCATGCCATGTAGAGCAGATAGGCGACGCCCAGATATTTCAGCGTCTCGAAGGCGAGCGCGCTGGTGTGCAGCAGCGCCGCCAGACCGGTGATGGCAGCCGCCATGTGCGGAATGATGCCGAGCGTGCAACCAACAGCCGCGATGATGCTGGCGCGCGCGCCACGCGAAAGTCCGGCGCTCAGCGTATAGAGAACGCCGGTGCCGGGCGAAGCCACGACGATCAGCGACGTCAACAAGAATTCGATGCTCACGATGCGTCCTCCGGTGACCTGCCGCCGGCAAGGTAGCCAGCGAAACGCGCGGGCACAAGCCAGCCCGAAGACCGTTAGTGCCTCATTTCGAATTTCGGGTCACGACCCAACGCGGTATCCCTCGGCGGGATTTTGAAACCAACTCCCGTAGGCGACGTTTCGTAAGCTCGTTTCCTGAGGCAAACCTTGCACTGCTGGCCCTGCCGTCATCGCATTGGCCTGACTTTGGACACCACCTTCGCTGCGAACGAGGCCGGTCCGGTGCCAGTCCGGAACACTTCTTGACCCGATGCCGTGTAAGCTACAAACTTGTCCTTGCGCCGTGGCCACCTCTCCTGAAGCGGGATAATCGTCATGTGTCACAAATCCTTTGGATCGCAGGAGCTGACGAAAGGCAAGGTTGCGGCGCATGCCCTGTCCTGCGCCGCTGTGTTGTTCTTTGTTGCGCGCCCGGTTTTCACGATGCTTCGCTCTGGCAGACAAATGCTTGCGGCGGCTCTCCTGCTTGGACTTTGCGCCAGCGCGAGCGCCGATGACGTGCTTTTCGAAAACGTCCGTATCTTCGATGGGAAGGGGGCCGCACTTTCGGCTCCCTCGAGTGTGCTGGTGCAGGGCAAGCTGATCGCGCGGATTTCGACAAGTCCCATCGCGGCCGAGGGCGCGCAGCGCATCGCCGGCAACGGGCGAACGCTGATGCCGGGGCTGATCGATGCGCATTGGCACGCAATGCTGATTGCATCCACCCCGGCAGAGGCGATGGGCGACATCGGCTTCGCCAATCTTGCGGCCGGCGACGAGGCGACGGATACGCTGATGCGCGGCTTCACCACCGTTCGCGACGTGGGCGGGCCGGTGTTCGGCCTCAAGCGCGCGATAGATCAAGGCATCGTCGCGGGACCGCGCATCTATCCGTCCGGAGCCATGATCACCGTGACCAGCGGGCATGGGGATTTCCGCCAGCTCAGCGACTTGCCCCGGACGATCGGCGGCTTGTTCACCCCCATGGAGAGGAACGGCGGCAGCATAGTCGTGGACAGCCCCGACGAGGTGCGTTTGCGTGCCCGCGAGCAATTCATGCAGGGGGCCGCGCTGCTGAAGCTGACAGCGGGCGGTGGAGTGTCGTCGCCCCATAGCCCGCTCGACGTCACCACCTTCACCGAGCCCGAACTGCGGGCCGCCGTTGAAATTGCCGAGAATTGGGGCACCTACGTCACCGCGCACGCCTTCACCTCGGATGCGATCCGGAAGGCTGTCGCGGCTGGCGTCAAGTGCATCGAACACGGCTTCCTCATGGACGAGGCAACCGCCAAGCTGATCGCCGAAAAGGACGTTTGGCTGAGCTTGCAGCCGCTTCCCGAATTGATGAGGACAGGCCTCCGAGAGGGTTCGGTCGAGCGAGCCAAGGCCGAAGAGGTGTGGCCGGGCATCGGCAGGACCTACGAACTCGCGAAGAAATACAAGATCAAGACGGCATGGGGCACCGATGTCCTGTTCTCCCGCGCGCTGGCGAAGCAGCAGGGAGCAATCCTGGCGTCGCTTGTGCGTTGGTACACACCTGCCGAAGCGCTCGTCATGGCGACCGGGACCAATGCCGAGCTGCTGGCGCTGTCGGGCCTTCGCAATCCCTATCCGGGAAAGCTCGGCGTGATCGAAGAGGGCGCGCTCGCCGACCTCCTGCTCGTCGAAGGCAATCCGCTGGAGAACCTTGACCTGGTGGCCGATCCTGCCAACAACTTCAAAATCATCATGAAGGACGGCCTGATCTACAAAAACACGCTGGCTCAGTGAGGAGCGACTGAGCCGCCCGTCTCTACTCGACGCATCCGATGGCCTGGCCGCAGAGCGCTGGAATTGCACAGCCCAGCGACAGGAATGGCCGCTTCCCACCCGAGGTGGAAATTCAAACTGAGACCTATCGAGGCCCGTTATCAGGGCGCCGGCAGACCATGTGCCTTGCGCGCCATCAGGCAGTCGTCGCCACCGGGCATGCAGGCGCGGCAGACGTCCGGCCGGACCTCGTAGATGCCGCAAATGGTCGACTTGCCGACCTCGCCGGAAAGTGCCGAGCAGCGCACGCCGTCACAGCGCATGCCGGCTTCGTCGGCAGCCACATATTTCTGCGGGATCCGGTCGAGCTGCGCGTCATCTTCGGTCGAGAAGCGCGGCCATTCGGCCGAATAGGAACAGCAGGCGCCACAGCTCTGGCAGTCGAAGAGAGGGGCGGCGCGCTCCTCCAGTGACGAAAAGTCCCCGGCGCTCGCCAGGGCGAGCAGCCCTGAGGCAACGGGATTCTGGTCGGCGCTTCGCGGCAAGGGCGCTATTTTTTCTTCCTGGTCTTGCGCGACGCCACGTCCGCCGGCGACTTGAACAGGTCGGTCGCTGCCTCGGCGGCGACATCGGCTTTCGGCGCGGCGGCCGGCTTGGCCAGCTTTGCGGTGGCAGCGGCTGCTGCCGGCTGATCCTTGGCGGAAAATTTTATGGCCATATCAATCCTCGTCGGAGAAACGCGATGATGGCGCATTCGGGTTGCGAAGCCGGCCGATCAGCGCCGAGACCGCCGTGATGTTCATTTCCTCGGGCGACCAGTTCCTGGCCTCCTCGATGTGCCGGGGTGCCAGTTCGCGATGCGTGCTGCCGCTATAGGCGGCATCCTGATGGGTGACGCGCTCACGGGTCTTGGCATTTTCACGGACATATTCGATCAGATAGTTCGGGCATTCGGAGCGGCCACGCACGCCGAGCCTGACCTGGGCATCGCCATGGGCGCGCTTGCAGCGCTCGAGCTTTTCGAGCACGCGCCGGACATACTCGACCGGCTTGTCGAGGGCTCCCACGACATCGGCGATGGTCGAATCGGCGGCGATCGCCTCTTGCGGGACGCGCTTGGTGGCCATCAGCGTTTGCCCACGCGCTTCGGCGCGGCCGCGAGCGCGGCGGCTGCAGCCAGCTCGTCAGCTTCCTTTTCCAGGCGCAGTTCGCGCAGCCGCGCGGTCTTGGCTTCCCGGGCCTGGCTGACAGCATCCTGCTCGGAAATAATGCGGTTGAGCGACATGGACTGGGTCTGGGTCTTGCTGAAGATGGATTCGGCGTGGTCGCGGGATTTCTTCGAAGTGGCGGTCAAGGTCTTTCTCCCGGTTCGGAGCGTAATGCCGAAAATGGCGAGACCGGTCTTTCGACCAGGACCACGCACAAAGCAATACGGCAGTCGATTTCAAATTGCTGGAGCATCCTTAGCACGTTCAAGCGAACGCGCGGTGCTCTTTTCGAACTTTTGCGGCGCCCGAAACGCAAAAGGCCAGGCATTGCCTGACCTCCGCTGGAGCGCCGCGCGTCCGGTTGAACGCGCGTGCACTTGCTCATTCTGCGCATGATCCGTTCCGGAAACCGGTGTTTCCGGGGTCATGCGCTGGAATTAGCCGTTCACCGGTGCCAGTACATCCGTGGTCACCGGCGAGGCTGAATTCCGTTTTAGGCCGCCTTCAACTGATCGGCGGACATCTTGCCCGACTTGTTGTCGCGGACCATCTCGTAGCCGAGCTTCTGGCCCTCGACGATGTCGCGCATTCCGGCGCGCTCTACGGCCGAGATGTGGACAAAAACGTCGGCCGAGCCGTCGTCAGGCTGAATAAAACCGAAACCCTTGGTGGCATTGAACCATTTAACTGTGCCTGTGCTCATAACGAACCCTTTCCGTGGCAAATATTCGTTCGCCGTCATGCGAATGCACAACAGCGTTTGTCTCGATTTTGATGGGGGAAGTTCGTCAAAGGCGCGCCTGGACACGCGGATAACAAAAGTCGGTCAAACAAATATCGACGAATTGCTTTTAGACTTCTTCTGGCGCCGTGTCAATTTTTTGCTTTCGCCGTCTACTTTCGTCGTCGGCGGGCCGATCGCGGCACGCTGGCTGCGCAGGCAATTCGACGGCGGATCTGACGCCGAAAACCGGGCCCAGCGCCAGCTGTTAAAAATGTAAAAAAAATCGCGCCATGCCGGGAACCATCTTGGCATCCGTGCATTGTAAATATCGCCAGCAGTTCATGAGAGCAATCTCAGGAAAGGCTGACACAAAGGACGCCTCCCGTGCAATAAAACGCGCGAGGGGCGTTCTTTTATGCCGAGTAGCAATCGCCATGGCGGTCAGGGCCAAAGGCCGTGGCCTGTTGATTGACCGACGAGGCAGGGCTCCGGAACCGAAAACCCAGCCACCCGTTTCCCAAACAGCAGATTGATTCCGGGAGATGCGGCCATGGTGAACAAGAGTCAGATTGCGGGCCTAGCCAAGCAGCTCAAGGGCTCGGTGAAGAAAGCCGCCGGCAAGGCCACCGGCAACAGGCGCGTCCAGGCTGAAGGCGTGGCCGACAAGATCGCCGGCAAAATGCAGAAGGCCTATGGCGACATCAAGGACAAGTTCAGGAAGGTGATCTGACCCCTGCGCTGCTGTTTCGATAGCGATGAGGAAAGCGGTTTAGCGGTCAGCTCTATGCTTCAGTTGCCGTTAGAAATTCAGGCTCTTTGAGAAAGCGTTGGTGAAGACGATCTCGCCATGGTCGCCAACGGCTTCGCCAAGCGCCACGTCCATGCTGTCGCCGCTCACCCGCGCCAGCGCGAAGCCGCCCATATAAGCGGCCTTCGGCTTGAACAGGTCGAGCCCATCGCCGCGGTAGATCATCGCTGTCTCGTGCTGGTGGCCATGGAAGATGCCGATGACGTTGTAGCCCTTCAGCGCCGCCAGCAGCGCCTGCCGGTCCGCCTCGCTCCACCAGTGCGGCGCACCAGCGCCTTCATCGTCGAAGGTTCCTTTGGCGGCATCCCACCGTTCGATCGAGAAAACATCCCAACCGTAGTGCTGGAACAGGATGACGGGGCGGCCGTCCGCTGCATAGGTCGCCAGATCCTGCTTCAGCCATGGCAGGCCGGAGACCGCGCCGTGGCCGGTGTCGCCGGCGAAACGGTGCGTCTGGACGAGATGCAGGCCGCCCCAGTCCCACGAGTAGCAGTCGGTGTCGACATCGTAACTGGTCACCGGCACCGGCGGCTTGAAGAACACGCCGGCACGATGGTTGACCTCGACATAGTCGCGCATTTCGCGGCGGTACCAGTCGACGTGGTTAGGCGGGCCGTTCTGGTCGAGATCGTGGTTGCCGAGGCCGACATAGACCGGCACATGCACGCGATCGGGGCCGACGCCCTGCTGGAAACGCTGGCTGAACTGGAGCAACTGCGTGCCTTCGCTGGGCTGGATGACCTGGCCGCCGCCGTCGTCGGTCATGTCGCCGCCGACGACGAGGCCGAGCGGCGTGTCGATGCGGCTGCCGGCTGAGCGCAGGCCGGTGGCGATGCCGTTGATTTCGGCCGGCCAGTGCTTCTCGCCAATGCCGTTCAACGCGGCGATACTGCGCAGCAAGGCGGCGTCGGTCTTGCCTTCCTGCTGGCAATTGGGGCTCAGCCCGCTGGCCATGCGGCAGGCATGGACATCGGCGACGAACAGCAAGGTGGCGTCGACAGGCGCAATGCGCTGCCCGGTCTGTCCGAGTGCCGGTCGCGCAAGGACGCCGGCCGCGGCCAACCCTGCTCCCTGCGTCAGGAAGCGGCGCCGGGAGAGTGATCCTGCCGAGATGCGATTCATGGCGTGAAATTCAGCACAGCCGGCGCCTCTTCGTCCAGTTGCCGCGAACGGCATGTCGACACGCTGCCGCAGGTCTGGCATTGCTTTCAGGTCAGGACTCAACTTGCGCGGGCAAACGCTATGAAGACTATATCCATCGCCACGGCACTTACCATCCTGGCGAGCGCCGCTCATGGTGCCGAGTGCATCGACGCCAAAGCCGCCAAGGCCGGCTTCATTCTCGAAAGGCCCGGCATCCACAGCGAGTTTCGACCGGCGGCGGGTGGAATGGTGTCGGTCGCCAACGAATACCAATCCCAATCGCCGCAGACGCAGTTTCTGTTCGGCGGTCTGATCGAGGTGTTTCGCGACAGCGAGACCGGTCAGCTTGCGATGATCCCGTTTTCCGATCTCAGAAAGCTGTTTCCGCTCAAGGCCGGGGCGAAGAGCACGACCGTTTTCGTCCGCCTCGCTGCAAACAAACAGCCGAAGGGCACCGAGACGCTCGAGATCAACGTCAAGGGCAAGGAGACGTTCAGCCTGGGCGACTGCAAATACAACGTGCTGGCGGTCAGGCTTACGATCAAGAACGAGGCCGGCAAGATCCAGGATGAATTCACCGCGCTCTATGCGCCCGACCTGCAGGCGGTTCTGGCCAGGCGCTATGACGAGGGCACCAACGCCGAAAGCGTGGTCGGCTACGAGGTCATCAAACCGCTGCCGAATTAACCCCGGCAGGGCAGAAGGCGACTGGCGCTCCGGCATCAAAAGGCTTTGTACTGCCGCAGCACCCTGCGACGTCGCTTCGCTCTTGCTGAGGAAACCCCCTGCTCCAGCGCGTTCAGGCAATCGCGCAGCACGGCAGAATCCTGCGTCGTCTTGGCAATCGACATGGCGCCGGAATAGGTCGCGACCGCGAGTGCCGCGAAACGCTGCGGATCGGTGTCCTGCTCCCTGCCCGCTTGCTGGTCGGCCCCGACCTTGTCGGCGATCGCCTGGCGCCACGCCGAAAAAATGCCGGCAAGGGCGGTGCGGAAATCCGGATCGGCAAGCGACAATTCATGCGCCAGGTTGTTGAGCGGGCAGCCGCGCACGAAACCCTGTTGCTCCAGTTCCGCGGCCACGGCCTCGAACACGCTGCGCACGCCCTCGCGCGCCGAGCCTGCCGCCTGCACCGGCGCGATCCATGTTGCTTCGACGGCCGCGGCGACCCGCTCCTCGATCACCGCCAGCGCCAGCGCCTTCTTGGTCGGGAAGTGATGATGCAGCGCGCCGCCGGTGACGCCTGCCGCGGCCATCAGGTCGCCGAGGCTGGAGGCATGGTAGCCGCGCGCCTGAAACGAGGCTTCGGCGACGTCGAGCACGCGTTTGCGCAGGCCTTCCGGGTCGTTGGTCCGTTTGCCGGGCTGCGCCTTTGGGCGAGCGGTCATCTCTGCTGACATTTTTCAACGATAGCAGATTGACAAAACAGGACAACCGGTCTGTTTATAAAACAGGATGAACGCCCTGTTTTGGAGATTGCGCGATGAGCCTGCCCCTGAATGCCGCGTCCAAATCCGGCCTCAACGCCTCGCCGGTCGTCGAGCTCAGGCAATACACGCTGAAACCTGGCCGGCGCGACACGCTGATCGGCATCTTCGACGGTCACCTCATCGAGGGTCAGGAAGCGGCTGACATGACCATCATCGGTCAGTTTCGCGATCTCGACCGGCCTGACATGTTCATCTGGCTGCGCGGCTTCGAGGGTATGGAAGCGCGGAAAAATGCACTGACCGCGTTCTATGAGGGGCCCGTCTGGGCCGCCTGGCGCGACGCCGCCAACGCCACGATGATCTCCTCCGACGACGTGCTGTTGCTGAAACCGGCATGGCCCGGCGCCGGCTTCGATCTGTCGGGATCGCAACGAGCAGCCTTGGATGGTTACGAAAAACCAAGCGGAGACAATCGCTTGTCGGATATTGTTATCATCAAGATTCATCATCTGCGGCACGGCGCCGAAGCCGACTTCGCCAGCCGCTTCAAAACCGACGCGATTGCCGTGTTGGCGGCACATGGCGCGCGGCCACTTGCTGCGTTTGTCTCCGAACATGCCGAAAACAGCTTTCCCCGCCTGCCGGTGCGATCAGGCGAAAATGTCTTCATCAGCGTCGCCGCCTTCGACAGCGCGGACGCCCATTCCCCCCACGAGGCAGTCCTTGCCGGTTCCCCGGAGTGGCAGGCATTCGAGCAGGATGCCCAGTCATGTCTGGCTAGATCGACCGAGACCTTGCGCCTATCTCCAACCTCACAGTCGCTGCTTGGGCGGTGAGTGGCGCTCCTTCAACCGATTTGCATCTTTGTCGCCCGCAATCTCCGCTTGAAGCCATTTGTGCAACGCGATAGGCCGTTTGCAAATTGCAATCCGGAGAGACATGTGAGCGCGCCAGAGACCAGAACCGAAACCGACACGTTCGGTCCCATCGAGGTCGCCGCCGATCGTTACTGGGGCGCACAGGCGCAGCGTTCGCTGGGCAATTTCAAAATCGGCTGGGAAAAGCAGCCGGCGTCGATCGTTCGCGCGCTCGGCATCGTCAAGCAGGCGGCGGCCGAAACCAATATGGAGCTGAAGCGGCTCGACCCGGCCATCGGCAAGGCGATCATCGAAGCCTCTCAGGAAGTCATGGACGGCAAGCTGAACGATCATTTCCCGCTGGTCGTCTGGCAGACCGGCTCGGGCACGCAATCCAACATGAACGCCAACGAGGTGATCTCCAACCGGGCGATCGAACTGCTGGGCGGTGTCATGGGGTCGAAGAAACCGGTGCATCCGAACGACCACGTCAATATGAGCCAGTCGTCGAACGATACCTATCCGACGGCCATGCACATCGCCTGCGCCGAGTGCATCGTGCACGATTTGTTGCCGGCGCTCAGGCATTTGCACGCCGCGCTGGAGGCCAAGACCAAAGCATTCGCCCACATCGTCAAGATCGGCCGCACCCACACGCAGGACGCGACGCCCCTCACCCTTGGCCAGGAATTTTCGGGCTATGCCGCGCAGGTCGCCTCCTCGATCAAACGCATCGAGATGACGCTGCCCGGCCTGCAGGAACTGGCGCAAGGCGGCACGGCCGTCGGCACCGGCCTCAACGCGCCGGTCGGCTTTGCCGAGAGAGTGGCGGATCGCATCGCCGCGATCACCGGCATCGCCTTCGTCACCGCGCCAAACAAGTTCGAGGCGCTGGCGGCGCATGATTCCATGGTGTTCTCGCATGGCGCCATCAACGCCTGCGCCGGCGCCCTGTTCAAGATTGCCAACGACATTCGTCTGCTCGGCTCCGGCCCGCGCTCCGGCCTTGGTGAACTGTCGCTGCCGGAAAACGAGCCGGGTTCGTCGATCATGCCGGGCAAGGTCAATCCCACCCAGTGCGAGGCGATGACCCAGGTCTGCATCCAAGTGTTCGGCAACAATGCGGCCGTGACCTTCGCCGGCAGCCAGGGCCATTTCGAGCTCAACGTCTACAACCCGCTGATGGCCTACAATTTCCTGCAGTCGGTGCAACTGCTCGCCGACGCCTCCATCTCGTTCACCGACAATTGCGTCGTCGGCATCGAGGCGCGGGAAGACAATATCAAGGCCGCCCTCGACCGTTCGCTGATGCTGGTGACAGCACTGGCGCCGACCATCGGCTACGACAACGCCGCCAAGATCGCCAAGACCGCTCACAAGAACGGCACAACCTTGCGTGAGGAAGCGCTTGCCACCGGGCTGGTCAGCGAAGCCGACTACGACCGCCTGGTTCGGCCAGAGGAGATGACGCATCCGGGATGATCTTGCGCTGATCGCAAAAACTTTACTGCGGTGAACAATCTGTAACCAAATCTGCATCTTTGGTGAACAGTCGCCCTGCTTTATGTG
The DNA here is from genome assembly GCF_055811535.1 of Mesorhizobium sp. WSM4816. Taxonomy (NCBI): domain Bacteria; kingdom Pseudomonadati; phylum Pseudomonadota; class Alphaproteobacteria; order Hyphomicrobiales; family Phyllobacteriaceae; genus Mesorhizobium; species Mesorhizobium sp. WSM4816. Next base: position 14,084 of record NZ_JBVVQR010000048.1, read on the forward strand.
GGTGGGCACCACAACCCCTCCCGGAGAGAGCCCATCATGTCCACCAACACGACCGTTGCCGGTTCCGGCACCGTTTCCAACGCCTCAGGCAGGATCCTGCTCGGCCGTATCCTGCTTTCGGTCATCTTCGTGCTTTCCGGTTTCGGCAAGCTCACTGCGATCGCCGGCACCGCCGGTTACTTCGGCAGCATGGGTCTGCCGATGCCGACCGTGACGGCGATTGTCGTCGGTCTGCTCGAGCTGCTCGGCGGCCTCGCCATCCTCATTGGCTTTCAGACCCGGATCACCGCCTGGGTGCTGGCAATCTTCACCGTCGCCACGGGATTGGTCGCCCACACCGGCTGGGCCGATCAGATGCAGATGATCAGCTTCATGAAGAACCTGGCGATTGCCGGCGGCTTCCTCGTGCTGGCTTCCTCGGGCGCCGGCGCCTATTCGGTCGACGCCAAGCGCGGCTGAAGCAGTCCAGGAACCACTTGCAGCAAGGGGCGCGGAATTTTCCGCGTCCCTTTTTCGTTGTCGGTTTATGCCCGTCGATCAGCCGGCCGGACTTTCTGCTAGGATGAGGTGTCGGGGTGAAGCCAACCGCCGCCGACGTCGGAGGTGACCAATGCCCCGCAATGCGCTGCTTCTGCTTTCGCGGCTGCTGCTCGCGGCTCTATTCGTTCCGTCCGGCTTTCACGCGCTTACCGACATTGCCGGCACATCGGGCTATTTTTCCGGCCTTGGCCTGCCGCTGCCGACACTTGCAGCCTGGGCGACGGGGCTGTTCGAAATGATCGCCGGACTGCTCATCCTCGTCGGCCTCAAGACGCCGATCGTGGCGCTCCTGCTTGCCGCTTTCTGCATCGCGGCAGGCTTCATCGGCCACTATGGCCAGGGCGGCGACGATCCGACGCTGACCTTCATGCATTCGCAGATGCTGATGAAGGACATCGCGCTATCGGGCGGTTTTCTGGCGCTGGCAATGGCAGGCGCCGGCGCCTACTCGATCGACGGGCGGATGCTTCGGATCGGCGCTGAAACGACTTGACCGACACAACTGCCGGACTGAGCCGAATTACTTGACTGAGCCAGACTACTTGGCTGGCATAGTGGGGCCGCCCTCCACCGCCAGCACCAGCCGGCGATTGGTGACCCTCGCCAGTTGCGCCAGTCGCCCGGCCGGCCGCTCGCCGTAAAGGTCGGCCAGCGACGCCGGCAGCACCAGCGCCAGCACGCCATTGCCGCGCCTCTCCCATTTCAACCGCGGCATGACGCCCGGCATTGCCGCCGTCAGCAGGTAGACGACGCGCATCACCGCGGCCAGCACACGGGCGCGCTCGATATAGCGCGGCGTTGCCAGTGCCTTGATTTCCGGCGCGATCGATTCGTTGAAGACGCCATCATGACGGTAGGCGTTGGCCAGCGCCAGGAAGGCGCGGCCGGGATGGTCGACGCCGATGAAGGAGGCGTGGGCAATGATGTTGAGCGATTGCTTGCCGCGATATTCGGGATGCGCGCGCCAGCCGATGTCGGCAAGTAGGCAGGCGGCCTGGCGGTAGCGCGCCTCGTCGACCGTCTCCTCGATGCCGAAGGCGGCGAAGGTCTTGCCCGTCCACTCGACAAGCTCATGCGCGTGGGTGACCGAGCGCGAACGCAGCCGGGCGAGTTCCTCCGAGGCCGAGATCAGCGGATCCGCCTTCTGCTCGGCTTTGTCGAGCAGCGAATAGAGAAAGCCCTCGCGCACGCCCAGCGCCGAGACGATGATCTTGGACGGCTGCATCGCCGCCATGATCTCCTGCAGCACGATGGCGCCATAAGGCAGCAGCGAGCGGCGGTTCTTCGAGACGCCCTCGATACCCCTTACTTTCTCGATCTCACCCTTGGCGACCTGCTTGAGGAAGTTCGCAGCGGCGTCGATGCCGATCTCGTAATGATGCATGACACTCAGCGGATAGCTGGTCATTTCCATGTACAGCCGGGCGAGGTTTCGCCAGGTGCCGCCGACCGCATAGAAAGGCCTGCCCTGCCCGCCTTTCAGCAGTCTTGCCTTCGCGAGCTCGTCGCGCGCTATCTTTGCCGCCTGGGCCAGAGAGTTCTTGGCCATGTCCTGCAGGCGCAGGCCGCCCAGCGGCAGCGTGATGCCGTCGCCGATTGCCTCGCCATCGACGTCGACAAGTTCGAGGCTGCCGCCGCCGAGGTCGCCGGCGATGCCGTTGGCCGGGTGGAAGCCGGAAATGACGCCAAGCGCGGAATAGTGGGCTTCCTGGCGCCCGCTCAATACCTGGACCTCGGTCTTGAGCACATCTTCGGCGCGGTGGATGAAATCGGGGCCGTTGACCGCCTCGCGGGCGGCGGCGGTCGCCAGCACATACATATGCTCGGCGCCGGCCTGCTCGGACAGCGCACGGAAACGCCGAAATTCCTCCATCGAACGGGTCACCGCCTCGGGATCGAGCTTTCCGGTCGAGACGATGCCGCGACCGAGGCCGGCCAGCATCTTTTCGTTGAACAGCGTGGTTGGCGAGCGCGCCAGCCCCTCATAGACGACAAGCCGGATCGAGTTCGACCCGATGTCGATGATGGACAGCGGTCGGCGGTCCTGAAGCCGGCCCTGGGACGTTGAAATCATCAGCCGGTCGCTGCGGCGTTTTTCTTGCGGCGCTTGAACTGCGCGATGCGCTTGGGCGCATGCGATTTCAGCGCATCGCCGCGTCCGGAGAGGCTCGGATTGGTCATGAAATATTCCTGCGCGTTGAACGGTTCCTCGCCCTCCTCGAGCGTGGCGCGCCGGGAGGTTCCGTCAGCCAATACGTCGAAACTTTGCTGGTTGTCCATGATGTTGCCCAGCATGATCTGACCGAGGACTTGTTCATGCACCGTTGGATTGGTGATCGGCACCATGGTTTCGACGCGACGGTCGAGATTGCGCGGCATCAAATCGGCCGATGAGATGTAGACGATCGCCCCGTCCGACGGCAGTCCATGGCCGTTGCCGAAACAATAGATTCGGCTGTGTTCGAGGAAGCGGCCGACGATCGACTTGACCCTTATGTTTTCCGACAGGCCCGGCACTTGGGGCCTCAGGCAGCAGATGCCGCGCACGACGAGATCGACCTCGACGCCGGCGCGGCTGGCGTCATAGAGCGCGTCGATGATGATCGGGTCGACCAGCGAATTCATCTTCATCCAGATGCGGGCCGGCCTGCCCTCCAGCGCATGGGCAATCTCGTCCGAAATGTGCTTGAGGATGCGCTTGCGCAGCGTGAACGGCGAGATGGCCAGCCGCATCTCCTCGGTCGGCTCGGCGTAGCCGGTGATAAAATTGAACAGCTGGGCGACATCGCGGGCGATTGTCGGAGCGGTGGTGAAGAAGGACAAGTCGGTGTAGATGCGCGCGGTGACCGGATGGTAGTTGCCGGTGCCGAGATGCACATAGTTGCGCAGCTTGCCGTCCTCGCGCCGCACCACCAGCGACATTTTCGCGTGGGTCTTCAGTTCGAGGAAGCCGAACACGACCTGAACGCCGGCGCGCTCGAGGTCGCGCGCCCAGCGGATGTTGGCTTCCTCGTCGAATCGCGCCTTGAGCTCGACCAGCGCGGTCACCGACTTGCCGGCCTCAGCCGCGTCGACCAAAGCGCGCACGATCGGGCTGTCGTTCGAGGTGCGATAGAGCGTCTGCTTGATCGCCACCACTTCCGGATCGGCCATCGCCTGGCGCAGGAACTGCACCACCACGTCGAAGGATTCGTAGGGGTGATGAACGATGATGTCCTTCTCGCGGATGGCGGCGAAACAGTCGCCGCCGTGCTCGCGGATGCGTTCGGGAAAGCGCGGATTGTAAGGCTTGAATTTGAGATCGTCGCGGGCGATGGCGACGATCTCGGAAATCTGGCTGAGCGCCAGCGGACCGGTGAGCACGCTGATCCGGCTCGACGAGACGCCAAGCTCGCCGGCGACGAACTCGCGCAGTTCGGCCGGCATCAGCTTGTCGAATTCGATGCGGATGACCGAGCCGCGACGACGCCGTTTCAGCGCCGTCTCGAACAGGCGCACGAGATCCTCGGACTCCTCCTCGACCTCGATGTCACTGTCGCGGATGATGCGGAACGTACCGGAGCCCTTGACCTCGTAGCCGGGGAACAGCTTGCCGATATAGAGGCCGACCGCTTCTTCCAGCGGAATGAAGCGGACATGATGCTTGCGGTCAGGCAAGCGGATGAAGCGCTTCAGCGCCACCGGCAGACGCAACAGCGCGCTCATCTCCTCGCCATTCCTGCGGTGGCGCAGTTGCAGCGCCATCGAGAAGCCGAGATTGGGAATGAACGGGAACGGATGCGCCGGGTCGATCGACAGCGGTGTGAGCACCGGAAACACCTGCTCCTGGAAATGATCCTCGAGCCAGGTCTTCTCGTCCTTGGTCAGCCCATCGCGGCTGATGCTCTCGATGCCTTCCTTGTCGAGCAGCAGCATCAGAGCGGATAGGCTGTTCTGCTGGTCCTCCTGCAGGCGCTCGACCTCGCGCAGCAATTGTTCCAGCTGTTGTTCGGGGGTGCGGCCGTCCGCGCTCTTCAGCGTGATGCCTTCGCGAACCTGGCCGGCGAGACCGGCGACACGGACCATGAAGAACTCGTCGAGATTGGCGGCCGAAATCGACAGGAAGCGGACCCGCTCGAGCAGCGGATGGTTGGCGTTCAGCGATTCTTCGAGGACGCGGCGGTTGAATTGCAGCCAGGAAAACTCGCGGTTGACGAACCGATCCGGGTTGCCGCCCTCTGGGCTCGCCACCTCGACGGTGGTGAATTCGCTCTGCACCGGCTTTAGTTCGTTCATGGTTCCTGCTCGTTTCACACCCGCTGGCCACAGCGTCGCGCGTCTTTGCGGACGCGCAAAAGGACGCTCCCGCCACTTAAGCTACGCATGATCCCCAGCAAAACCGAATTCGGTTTCGGGGCCATGCGCTTAACCGGCTTAGCTTATCCTGTGACAGGCTTTTACGACAGTTTGATTTCATCGATCTTGCAAAGAGACTGCTTATGATCCAGATGCAATCCAGGTACAGCGCGGCGCGTCCTTTGGACGCGCAAAGGACGCGGTGGAATTTTGATTTTGCACATGATCCGGGGTCATGCGGCAAATATAGGAGACGACGATGGTAGGCGGTTCCATTCCCCATTTCCAGAACGATGCGGGTTATGCGGCGATCGACATCGGCGTCAAGGAATTCATGTGCACCGGCGCCAACCCGCCTTTCGACCATCCGCATGTGTTTCTCGACATGGGCGACGACAATGAAAAGGTCTGCCCCTATTGCTCGACGCTTTATCGCTATTCGCCAAAGCTGAAGGCGACGGAAACGCAGCCTGCCGGATGCCTCTATATCCACCAGGCCGCCTGACGCGCACACCATCCGATGGACGACACCCGTTCCCGGCAGGTCGTTATCGCCGGAGCCGGCGTCGCCGGACTGACCGCGGCACTGGCGTTTTCCGAGCGCGGCTATCTGGTGCGGCTGTTCGAACAGGCGCCGCGCCTCGAAGCGGCCGGCGCCGGCATCCAGCTCTCACCCAACGCGACGCGCATCCTTCGCCAGCTCGGCGTGCTCGACCGGCTGTTGCCGGCGGCGGTGCGGCCGGAGGCGGTCGTGCTCAAGGACGCCGCCACGCTGCGTGAGCTGGCGCGGGTGCCGCTTGGCGAAGCGGCCGAAAAGCGCTGGCAGGCGCCTTATCTCGTCGCTCATCGGGCTGATCTGCAAGACGCGCTGATGGCGCGCCTTGCCGAACAGCCGGACATCAGTCTCGTCACCGGCGCGCGTGTCGGCGGCATCGCCACAGGACCGCGCCATGCCACGGCAACAGTCGAGATTGCCGGCAAGACAGTCGAAGCCGGCGGCTTTCTGCTGATCGGCGCCGACGGCGTCTGGTCGGCGATCCGGGCTTTTGGCGGGTTTGCGGCCAAAAGCCGGTTTTCGGGCGAGCTTGCCTGGCGCGCTACGATCAGTGCAGGCAGTGTCGCAGGAGAAGCCCTTGCGGCGGTCGGCGCCGCCAATTGCGTGACCACCTTCCTGCATCCCGGCTTCCACCTCGTCGCCTATCCCGTCAGCAACGGCATAGCGTTCAACCTGGCTGCCTTCACCAGGGGCGAGGTCATGGCCGAGCGCTGGTCGGGCCACGCCGACTCCAATATCCTCGTCGGCGCCATGCGTGGCACGGCGGCAGCGCTGGCCCGGCTTGCCGAGGATGCCGGCCCGTGGACCGCGTGGCCGATCCATACGGTCGACCAGGCACAGCCATGGACGACGCCCGCCAGCATCGCGCTGATCGGCGATGCGGCGCATGCAATGACGCCGTTCGCGGCGCAGGGGGCGGCGATGGCGATCGAGGATGCCGCAACCCTTGCCGGCTTTGTCGCTGCCGCGCCCGCCGATCCGTGGGGCGCGCTTGCCGCCTGGGAGAAGATGCGCCGCCCGCGCATCGCCAAGGTCGCCCGCCGCGGGGCGGTCAACCGGCTCGCCTGGCATGCAGCGGGGCCGGTGGCCGTCGCGCGCAACCTGTTCCTGAAGTGGCGCTCGCCGGAAAAGCTCGCGGCCGATCTCGACTGGCTCTATGGCTGGCGGCCGCCGGATGGCGATCGGCAATGAAAGCTCGACCGGTTGGCGGGACAGCGCCCCCCTCTGTCCTGCAGGACAGAGGGGGCGCGCCGCAATGAGGCGCTGATTACCCGGAGCATCAATTATAAATCCGCATCGACAGGTCGAGTGAGGCCGGCAGCGGATTCCACCAGCCTGTCCGCAGGCCGGCGATACGCAGAGCCGCCGCTGTCCAGGTGTTGCAGCCAACCAGCGCATTGAAATGGCCGTTGGCTTCGTAGAAGCGGTCGAACCTGGAATAAGCGGCATTCTCGATCAGGATCGGACCGTTCGGCCCTTGCTGGAAACTCGCCGCGATGAAGTCGAGCAGCGCTGCAAAACGCTGCTCGCTGATGTCGAAGCCGGCGACGTCGGGGTGCGGCTCGACAATGTTGCCGGCGACATCGACATGCATCACCGATGCGTCCAACGTCAGCGCCTTCATCACCGGCGCCGCCTTCAGTTCCGACCAGGTCGGCGTCTCCAGATAGAAGGCGCGGCCTCCCCAGCCGAAGACGATGTAGCGGACCCCAGCCATGTCGGCCGGAATGCCGCCACCGACCAGGAAATGGAAGCGCTTGCGCACGTCGTCATCGACCGGGATGGCGATATCGGTGTGGATCGGATTTTTCAGCACCAGGACGTGCCTGGTGGCGGCGGGATCGGCGGCGGCCGCCGGCAAGAGCGGCCGTGGAATGAACGTGCCCAGAACCACGGCAAGCACGATTGCCACCACCAGAATGGCGAGAAAACGCCCAAGCCTTTTCACGAGGGACGGCTTTTTCATGAGGGACGGGCTCGCAATCGGGGCGCAATCGCCTGCTGACGGCTCAGACGCAAAAGAGCCCGGCAGGGTTCGGCCGGGCTCTTTTGATTCGCGTGAGAGCAATCAATGCAGGATTTGCGACAGGAACAGTTTTGTGCGCTCGTGGCGCGGATTGTCGAAGAACTCGGCTGGCGTGTTCTGCTCGACGATCTGGCCCTGGTCCATGAAGATCACCCGGTTGGCGACCTTGCGTGCAAAGCCCATCTCGTGGGTGACGCAGAGCATGGTCATACCCTCTTCGGCGAGGCCAACCATCGTCTCCAGCACTTCCTTGATCATTTCGGGATCGAGCGCCGAGGTCGGCTCGTCGAACAGCATGATGCGCGGATTCATGCACAACGAGCGGGCGATGGCGACGCGCTGCTGCTGGCCGCCGGAAAGCTGGCCGGGATATTTGTTGGCCTGTTCCGGAATCTTGACGCGCGTGAGGAAGTGCATGGCGATTTCCTCGGCCTGCTTCTTCGGCGTCTTGCGCACCCAGATCGGCGCCAGCGTGCAGTTTTCCAGGATGGTCAAATGCGGGAACAGGTTGAAATGCTGGAACACCATGCCGACCTCGCGGCGCACCTCGTCGATCTTCTTGAGATCGTTGGTCAATTCCTTGCCGTCGACGATGATCTTGCCCTTCTGGTGCTCTTCCAGCCGGTTGATGCAGCGGATCATCGTCGATTTGCCCGAGCCCGAAGGGCCGCAAATGACGATGCGCTCGCCGCGCATCACCTTCAGGTTGATGTCCTTCAGCACATGGAATTCGCCGTACCATTTGTGCATGGCGATGATGTCGATGGCGACATCGGTGGTGGAAACCTGCATCTTGGCGGCATTGACCTTGATCTCTTCCGCACTGACTGCATTTTCTATTGTCATGGAAGGTTCCCTTTTTTGTTCTTAGCGCTTGTGGCCGGTGTCGAGCCGGCGTTCCGTGAACATCGAATAGCGCGACATGCCGAAACAGAACAGCCAGAAGACGAAGGCAGCGAACACCAGGCCGGACCTGGCCGTTTGCGGCGTTGCCCAGTTGGGGTCGTTAAAATTCTGTTTGACGACGCCGAGCAGGTCGAACATCGAGATGATCGAGACCAGGCTGGTATCCTTGAACATGCCAATGAAGGTATTGACGATGCCGGGAATGACCAGCTTCAGCGCCTGCGGCAGCACGATCAGGCCCATTTTCTGCCAGTAACCGAGGCCGAGCGAATCCGCACCCTCATACTGGCCCTTGGGGATCGCCTGCAAGCCGCCGCGCACCACTTCGGCCATATAGGCAGCGGCAAAGAGCGAAACACCGATCAGCGCGCGCAGGAACTTGTCGAAGCTGACGCCGGCCGGCAGGAACAGCGGCAGCATGACGCTGGCCATGAACAGCACGGTGATCAGCGGGATGCCGCGCACCGTCTCGATAAAGATGACGCACAGCATCTTGACGATCGGCATCTTCGAGCGCCGGCCGAGCGCCAGCACGATGCCGAGCGGCAGCGACACGGCAATACCGACGAAGGACAGGGTGAGCGTCACCAGCAGCCCTCCCCATAGCGGGGTTTCGACATGCGGCAGGCCGAACACGCCACCAACCAGCAGGATGAAGGCAAAGATCGGCAGCGCCCCGAAGAACAAGATGGCGTTCAGCCCCTTGCGCGGCACCTTCGGGATGAGCAGCGGCACCAGAAGCGCCACGAACAGGATGGCGACCAGGATCGGCCGCCAGCGCTCATCGATCGGATAGCGGCCGAACATGAACTGGCCGAACTTGGCGTTGACGAAGGCCCAACAGGCGCCGGACCAGCCGTCCGGCTGGACGCCGCCCTGTGCCGCCGTGGCGCAAAAGGTACGGTCCGCGCCGGTCCATTGGGCGTTGATGAAGGCCCAGCTGATCAGTTGCGGCAGGATCATCGCGACCAGCACGATGCCGATGATGGTCAGGATCGTGTCACCGGTCGACGCAATCAGGTTCTTACGTATCCAGGCGCCCAGGCCGCGCTCGCTTGCAGGCGCCGACTGTGCCAGCGCCATTTCGACGCGGACGAAGGAAAGATCGTGCTCCTGCATGTCTCTACCTCTCCACCAGCGCCATTCTGGCGTTGACCACGTTCATGACCGCCGACGTCAACAGGCTGAGTGCGAGATAGACCACCATCATGATCAGCACGCACTCGATAGCCTGGCCGGTCTGGTTCAGCACCGTGCCGGTCGTCGCCGTCAGATCCGGGTAGCCGATGGCGATGGCCAGCGACGAGTTCTTGGTCAGGTTCAGATATTGGCTGGTCAGCGGCGGAATGACGATCCGCATGGCTTGCGGAATGACGACAAGCCGCAGGATCGATCCCGGCCGCAGCCCGAGCGCACCGGCTGCCTCTGTCTGACCCTTATTGACGCCCATGATGCCGGCCCGCACGATTTCGGCGATGAAGGCCGCCGTATAGAAGGACAGCGCCAGGTAGAGCGACAGGAACTCCGGCTTGACCTGAAAGCCGCCAGTCAGGTTGAAGGTCGATTGCTTTGGATAATCGAAGCTCAGCGGGAAGCCGCTGAGCGCGTAGGCCAGCAACGGCAAGCCGATGATCAAAGCCGCCGATGTCCAGAACACAGGGAATTGCTGGCCGATCGCCATCTGCCGCTGACGCGCCTTGCGGGCGACGAACCACGCCATGGCGATGCCGAGAAGCAAAGCAACCAGGATCAGCCAGGAGCCTTCGCCCCACACGGCGCGTGGAAAATAAAAGCCGCGTTGGTTGAGAAAGGAGCTGAACGGCAAATTGATGCTTTCACGCGGCGGCGGCAGCACCGAAAGCACGCCGGAATACCAGAAGAAGATGACCAGCAGCGGCGGGATGTTGCGAAAGACCTCGACATAGACCATGCAGATCTTGCGGATCAGCCAGTTGTGCGAAAGCCGGCCGACGCCAAGGATAAAGCCGATGATGGTGGCGGTGACGATGCCGGCGGCGGCAACGATGAGTGTGTTGACGAAGCCGACCAGAATGGCGCGGCCATAGGTCGAATCCGACGAATAGGCGATGGCGCTGTCACTGATGTCGAAGCCGGCGCGGCCCCTGAGGAAGCCGAAGCCTGACGCAATGCGCAGGCGCGTCAGATTGTCTATGGTGTTTTGGACGATCCACCAGACCAACGCAACCAGCACGATGACTACCACCGCCTGGAAGACTATGCCGCGGACCTTTGGATCATTGATGAAGGAGCCGCGGCTTGGCTCCTCGCGAAGAATTTCCTGCGATGCCATTCGACCATCCCCTGGAAAGAGAAACCGGGAGGCAGACGATCTGCCTCCCGGATCACATTTCGATCAGCGGATCGGCGGAGAGTATTGCAGACCGCCCTTGGTCCACAGCGCGTTGATGCCGCGCGCGATCTTCAGCGGGCTGCCCGACCCGACATTGCGTTCGAACATTTCGCCGTAATTGCCGACGGCCTTGACGATATTGACGACCCAGTCGTTGGAGACGCCGAGATCGGTGCCGATCTTGGTATCGGCCTCCTGGCCGAGCACGCGCTTGATCTCGGGATTTTCCGAAGCCTTCATTTCCTCGACATTGGCCTTGGTGATGCCGAGTTCCTCTGCCTGCAGCAGCGCAAAATAGGTCCACTTGACGATGTGGTACCACTGGTCGTCGCCCTGGCGCACGGCCGGTCCGAGCGGTTCCTTGGAGATGATCTCAGGCAGCACGACGTGGTCGGCGGGCGCGCCCAGCGTCAGCCGGATGCCGTAGAGACCTGATTGGTCGGTGGTGTAGACATCGCAACGGCCGGCGTCATAGGCCGCGTCGACCTCTGACAGCTGTTCGAAGACGACGGGGCTGTACTCCATCTTGTTCGTCTTGAAGTAGTCGGCGAGGTTGAGTTCGGTCGTGGTGCCGCTCTGCACGCAGACCGCCGCGCCCGAAAGCTGCAGCGCGGAATTCACCCCCGGCAGCTTCTTGGCGTTGATCATGAAGCCCTGTCCGTCATAATAGGTGACACCGACGAAGTTCAGACCAAGCGCCGTATCGCGGTTGATGGTCCAGGTGGTGTTGCGCGACAGAACGTCGATCTCGCCTGACTGCAGTGCGGTGAAGCGTTCCTTGGCACTGAGCGGCGTGAACTTGACCTTGGTGCCATCGCCGAACACGGCGGCCGCGACAGCGCGGCAGAAGTCCGCATCGATGCCTTGCCAGTCGCCCTTGTCGTCCGGCGCCGAGAAGCCGGCCAGACCGGTCGACACGCCGCATTGGATGAAGCCCTTGGCCTTGACGTCGTCGAGCGTGGCCGCCGACGCGGCCGAAGCCACCAATCCAAGCGCGGCGGCGCCCAGAATGCCGATTGCAATGTGTTTCATAACCCACAGACCCTTTTCTGTTTTTTTCAGGCGAACCTGACTTTTTTCGGTGTGAACGCAGCTTCCCGTTCCGGCCCATTACCGGAACCCGCATCGCAACCGACGCGCTGCCTCCCATTCACGAACTACATCGAAGGCGATTATCACAGTGAGGTCAAGGAAAATGACCGAAACCCAAAGAGTTTCAAACCATTTGCCGCTAATGCCTGAATTGCAGACAAACGCGCCCGAAAATTAGCCAGCAACTGCGAGGTCCGGCCAACGCGAATCGGAGCTGGCTTCTGAAATCCGTCTTCGGCGAGACAGCGCCCGCGCGTGAATGCCATCGGAGCGATTGGCACAACCAGTCCGCCGGCTGGCGGTTGACGAACGGTTGCGCGGCCAATGCCGCCGCACTATGGCTGGCGCTTCATCAGAGGCGAAGCGCAATGGCAAAAGACGGCAATGAAATGGGCATCAACACGCGGCTTGCCCACTCGGGCAACAATCCGCATGACTATTTCGGCTTCATCAACCCGCCGGTCGTACATGCCTCGACCGTGCTCTTCCCCAACGCGGCGACGATGGCGGCACGCAGCCAGAAATACACCTACGGCACGCGCGGCACGCCGACCACCGACGCGCTTGCCAGCGCCATCGACGGACTGGAAGGCTCGGCCGGCACGATTGTGGTGCCCTCCGGCCTGGCGGCGGTGACAGTGCCGCTGCTCGCCTTCCTGTCGGCGGGCGACCATGTCCTGATTGTCGATTCCGTCTATCACCCAACCCGCAATTTCGCCGACACGATGCTGAAACGGCTAGGCGTCGAGGTCGAATATTACGATCCGCCTGTCGGCGCCGGTATAGCGGCGTTGATCAAATCCAACACCAAGGTCGTGTTCACCGAATCGCCGGCCTCCAATACTTTCGAGGTGCAGGACATACCGGCCATCGCCAGCGCGGCACACGCCGCAGGTGCGATCGTCATGATGGACAACACCTGGGCGACGCCGCTCTACTTCCGCCCGCTGGACCACGGCGTCGACATCTCGATCCATGCGGCGACGAAATATCCGGCCGGCCATTCCGACGTGCTGCTCGGCACGGCGTCGGCCAACAAGGCCTGCTGGAAACAGCTTTGCGAGACATTTTACACGATGGGCTGCTGCGCCGGGCCGGACGATGTCTATCAGGTGCTGCGCGGCCTGCGCACCATGGGTGTGCGCCTCGACCACCATCAGCGTAGCGCTCTGGCGATCGCCGGCTGGCTGGAGAGCCAGCCGGGCGTGGCGCGGGTGCTGCATCCAGCGCTTGCCAGCCATCCCGACCACGATCTCTGGAAGCGCGACTTCTGCGGCTCGAGCGGCATTTTTTCGATCGTGCTCAAGGGCGGCGGCCAGAAACAGCAGCATGCCTTCCTCGACGCGCTCAGGATATTCGGCCTCGGCTATTCCTGGGGCGGCTATGAGAGCCTTGCGGTGCCGGTCTTCCTCGGCGACCGCGTCGTCGCCAAGGGGCCTTATGACGGCCCGCTCATCCGCCTGCAGATCGGGCTCGAGGATGTCGAGGATTTGAAGGCCGATCTGGCGCGCGGCCTCACTGCGGCGGCGGGTTGAGCTACGGTAGCGAGCTTCCAAAACCGATTCAGAAAACGCGCTCAACCTCTTGAAAAGACTAGCCGGATCACGCTGTGTAGCTGCTCCGGCTGGCGGCCGGACCTCGCCTGATCTACCCGCGTAGCGCAACAATATTTCCCAAATCCGCTATTTCTCGGATTGGTTTGGCTTTCGAATTCAGCAGTCTGGCGTCATTGCAAGGCGTTTCAAAGTTCAACACTCCTCGGGGATCAACCCCAGAGTGGGATAAACCCCAGAGCACCCATGGTCTTTCGTCTTTTTTCTCCCATACTGGCCGGCGCGACACTGCGCGAGCGCATGATCGCCTGTTTCGGTGCGACGATCGGCATTGCGCTGACCGGCGCGATCAGTGGCCTCGTGCTCGGCAGCGGCCCGCATGTGCCGCTGCTCGTGGCGCCGATGGGTGCCTCGGCCGTGCTTTTGTTCGCAGTGCCGGCGAGCCCGTTGGCGCAACCCTGGTCGATCATCGGCGGCAACACCATATCGGCGCTCGTCGGCGTGATTGTGGCGCGTTTCATACATGAGCCCGTCCTTGTGGTGGGCATTGCGGTATCGTTGGCCATCGCCGCGATGTCGTTCACACGCTGCCTACATCCACCAGGCGGCGCGGCGGCTCTGACGGCGGTGTTCGGCGGCCCGGCCGTCATCGACGCCGGCTTCCTGTTTCCGTTCGTGCCGGTGGCATTGAACTCGATCGTGCTGGTGGCGCTCGGATACGGTTTTCACAAGCTGACGCGACGGACCTACCCGCATGGTACCACCGCTGCGTCAAAGAACAGCCACGGCACCATCGATCCACCGGCGCAGGAGCGTATCGGCTTCCGGCCCGAGGACATCGATGCTGCGCTCGGCGCTTTGGAGGAGACGTTCGACATCGACCGCAACGATCTCGAACGGCTACTGCGGCAGGTGGAGTTACAGGCGATGGTGCGCACGCACCGGACCTTGCTGTGCGGGGATATCATGTCGCGCGACGTGATTGCCGTGGACGAGCATGCTGATGCCGACGAGGCGCGTCATCTGCTGCTCGATCACAATATCCGGATGCTGCCGGTCGTCGACGCGGAGGCCAAGCTTATCGGCGCCGTCGGACTGCGCGAACTGGCGCGGGCGGCGCAAGCGGTGAAAAGCGTGACAAAGGCCGTGGCGACTGCCTCGGCGAGTGCGCCGGCCATGGGCCTCCTGCCGGTGCTTACCGACGGCCGCAGCCACGCCGTCGTCATCGTAGACGACAACCAGCACATCCTCGGCCTCATCACGCAGACCGATCTGCTGGCCGCAACGGCACGCGCGCAAGCTGGCGACAAGGCGTTGGCGGAAGCGGCAGCGTAAGCGGTGCCGGCCGCCGGGAAAAATGTTCGGGAACCTTTTCGCGGTTAGCCCGTCCAATGTTTCGATCGGAGGATTTGCTTCCGGTCATGAGATTGGCTCGCGATGAGGAAACCGGCCATATCTGCAACCGTCATGCCCGCCGCATCTGGCGAGATGCAGCTTGTCGGCCGTGCGCTGGCGCGCGAGGGCGGAGCCTTCCACACGATTATCAAAATGCACAACCAGCGACTCTATCGTATCGCCCGCAGCGTCGTCCGCAACGACAGCGAGGCTGAAGACATCGTGCAGGAGGCCTATGTCAGGGCCTTTGCCCAGCTCGGGGATTTTCGCGGCGAATCCTCTCTCGCCACATGGCTGTCACGCATCGTCATCAACGAGGCGCTTGGGCGTTTGCGCAAAAGGCGGCGAACGGTAGCGATGCCGCAAAATCTCCAAGCCGAAATCATCGAGTTCCCCCTCAATCCCAGCGACGATCCGGAGCGGATGATGGCGCAACGGCAGATCCTCGAGCTTGTCGAACGGGCGACCGATCGACTTCCCGATGTCTACCGGACAGTATTCGTGGCGCGGGTGATCGAGGGTCTCAGCATAGACGAGACCGCCGAATTACTCGATGTGCGGCCCGAAACCGTCAAGACCCGGCTGCACCGAGCCCGCGCCCTAGTCCGCAAGGCGCTGGCCGATCAGATCGGCCCGGTGCTGCTCGATGCCTTCCCCTTCGCCGGCCGCCGGTGTGAACGGCTGACCGCCGCGGTGATGCAGCGGCTTGGCTTTACCAGCTGATTTTCCCGAATTCCCGGGAACGTTAGCCCCCTTCCGGCATCCAAACGTCGTCAACTGAAAATGCCCGGAGCCAACTGCGTCCGGCGAAGGAGAACGTCATGTTTATTCGATCGACCACCGCACTGGCAGCGCTTTTCCTGCTCAGCGCAGCGACGTTGGCGCAAGCCTCCGACAAGCCGAGCGACCCGCAGATCGCCCACATCGCCTACACAGCCGGCGTGCTTGACGTTGAGGCGGCCGTGCAAGCGCTGAAGAAATCGAAGAACAAGGAGATTCTCGATTTCGCCAAAGACATGGTGCGAGACCATGAAGCCGTAAACAAACAAGCGCTTGACCTGGTCAAGAAGCTCAACGTGACCCCAGAGGACAACGCCACCAGCAAGGCGCTGACCAAGGCGGCGGACGAGGAACGGGCGAAGCTCGCCAAGCTCGACGGCGCTGCGTTCGACAAGGCCTATCTCGACAACGAGGTCGCCTATCACAAGCAGGTCAACGGCGCGCTCGAAACCCTGCTGATCCCCTCGGCCGAGAATGCCGAACTGAAGAGCCTGCTGGAGACCGGCCTGAAGCTATTCCAGGGCCATGAACAGCATGCCGAACATGTCGCCGGCATGCTGAAATGAGAACAGCACCGACGGTGTCGAAACGGCATCTGTGGATTGCAATGGCGTTGACTATTGCTGCCGCACCAGCCAGAGCCGAAACGATTGGGGTGACGATCGAGAAGCTTGTATTTTCGCCCGCAAGCATTGAGGCGAAGGTCGGCGACACGATCGTGTGGGTCAACAAGGACGTGTTCGCCCACACGGCGACCGTCAAAGGCGGCTGGGAGGTGACGATCCCGCCGAAGACATCGGCGAGCATGATCCTTCAGAAGGCGGAAGCGTTCGACTATTTCTGCCGCTTCCACCCCAATATGAAAGGCCGTCTGACGGTGAAGTCGCCCTAGCCATGCCAGCGGAGACCCCCCCGCGCGCCCGCCGGGGGGGGGGGGGGGGGGGGGCCCCGCGGGGGGGGGGGGGCGGGCGCCCCGCGGGGGGGGGGGGGGCCGCCCCGGGGTTTATACAGAAAAGTTAGGGGGCAAAATTTTTAGGCGGA